>NZ_JBSPKW010000004.1:0-388269 GCF_053848065.1 Mesorhizobium sp. BHscii
TACCTGAAGGTTGAAACCCAGGAGCCCGAACGCGAGAACCGGCGCGTCGCGATCCGCCGCATCACGCCGCTGGTCGCACCCGTGGCGAGCTCCGAATAGGCCCCACCCTTGTTTTGAGCCTGCCGGGAAGGTAGCGCCAGGCTCAGCGTACCTGTTGCGATATTGAGGTCGAAATCGAGTAACAACTGGGTTGGGTCAAGCCCTGCCCTGCTTGAGTGAACCGGATTAATTGACGCCGAGGAAGTGGGCGGCGCTCGGGCGTGTTAGAGCTGGCGAAGACCTTGCCGGGCGGGCCGATCTCGTGGATGCGGCCTTCATGAAGGACGGCGCGGCTGGCGAAACGCATTGCATTGAGTGACCAGCGTTATGCCGTCGGGACGAGGGCGAGCACCTCGGCAACCAATTCGGGGTCAAGTGCGGAGATCGTCGATGGCGCCCCGGTTAGGCGTGAAGAACTTCACGACCGGAAAGGGATCGTGGTTCGGAACCGATTTGCAAGCAAGGCTGGGGCGACAAGATAAAGGACCATGGCGATCATCACGACGCCGGAGAACCCGATATGCATTGCAAGCAGCGTGGCGAGAATCGCGCTCAGCACGGACGCACAGCCGTTGATTCCCCACGCCCAGGGAATGAATGTTTCCGAACGCGCGCCGACATGCCCGAGGCCGAGGGGAAACGGCATGCCCATAAAAAGAGCGAGCGGCGCTATGAGAAGGAGCGCGATCGCGATCTTCGCGGCGTCCGGGAACGCCAGCAGCCTTTCGAATACTGAGGGTAGCGCGAGAACGTAGGTGGCAGCCAGGACCGCGATAACCCCGACAGCGAGGGCGATGCCGCGCACCGCCGATCCGCGCCCGACAGCCGCTGCCCAGCGTGCGGCAACGGCGCTACCGAGACCGGCGAATGCGAGGAAGCCCGCAAGCACGACAGCGACAGCGTAGAACGGATGGCCGAGGAACAGCACAAAGCGCTGGATGAAGGCGATTTCGATGAAGAGGAAGGCTAGCCCCAAGGCAAGGAAGTAGAGCCCGAAACGCAGCCGGTGCAAAGCTTTCCCGAGCGCGTGTCTGCGAATCCATAGCGGCAGGAGGATCAGGACGGCGCTGAGGATGGCAGCCTGGACCAGAGTCGTTACGAGGATCAGGTAGCTCCAGTCGAGCATCGCTGCCCCGCCCTGGGTGCGCAGGGCTAGGAGTTCGGGCAGGGCGCGCCAGCGGAAGAAGTCGAAGAAATAGGGCCGATTGTCGGTGGCCGGTGCGATGGCGAACTTGTAGCGCTCGATGAAGTCGGCGCGCTCAGGGCCGAGGAGGGCGAGGGCTCCCTCGTAAAGATATTCCTGATCGAGCTGGTTGAAGTGGTTCACATCGCTCGCGGAGATGCCTGGCACCCAAGAGATGTCGAAGAAGTTCTCGGCCGCGAAGCTGCGAATGGCCGCAATGTCTTCGCCTTTGAAGGGCGACTTGGCGACGAGCAAAGTTGCGGTATTCCAGCTCCGGATCAGCGCCAGGTGCCGGCCCGGCTCGGCCACGCCTTCCGCCTCGAGCGCTGCTATGGCGGTGGCGAACAGCTTAAGGCTGTCACGCGGCGGCACTCGCAGCCATCGTGTGATAGCGACGACACCATCTGGTCTGAGAATCGCGAGGTAATCCCGCATTGCCTCCACGGTATAGGTGTAGTTTTCATGCAAGCTCTGCACGCCGGCCGCGGCCGCGCCGAAGGAGTCAAGGAGCGGCATCTGGATCAGGTCGTAGCGCTCGCCGGCAGTCGCAGCGAAGGCGCGCGCCTCGGCCAAATGCAAGCGCAGGTTCGGTCGGCTGAAGATACCGCCAGCGAAGTCGGCGAAGCGATTCCGAGCCAAGTCGATCATTTGCGGGTTGACCTCTACCGCATCCACCGTATCGGCCCCGGCGCGCAGCGCCAGCAGCACCTGCTCGCCGCCCCCGGCGCCGAGGATTAGTACCCGCGGCCGCTCGAGGATGCGGTACGGCAGCGCCGCCGTTGTCCGGTCGAGATAGGCGACCTTCGCCGGATCGCCTCCATAGGCGGTAATCGCCGCAATACTGTCGCCATCGGTGAAGACGGCGAGTTGCGCAGGCGGCTCTTGGGTGTTGGCCAGGCTGAGGCCAGGCGCGTAACGGAAGGGGACGGTCGGACTCTCGACAACCGTCAGCAACCCGAGCGGGCTCGACCGCTCCTCGATCACCCGCGCGTTCGGAACCTCCAGGGCCATGCGGAGGCCCTTATACTGCGACATATGCGGCTCGGGGGCCACCCAGGACGGCGGTAGCGATACTGCAACGAACGCCGCTGCCAATCCAAGGCCGCCCGCTGCGAGCCAGCGATGGCGGACCATGCCGAACGCGGCAAGGGCAGCCGCCGCGAATGCCAGTGCTGCAACGAAACGCAGCGCCGTAGATGGGAAGACCAGGAACAGGAGCCCGACGATACCCAGCGCACCGATCCCTGCGCCGGCTAAGTCGAAGGCGTAGACGCGTCCGATCTGTCCGGGATGGCGGCAGAAAGCAAGGCCGACGCAGGTCGCGCCAAAGAAGAACGGCAGGATCAGAAGCGCATAGCTGGCCGCGAGCCAACCGAGCTGTCGCGGATCCCAGATGATCTCGAGCGCGTTGAACGGCAGACGTTCGGCGATGGCAAAGCTGGCTACGGCGGTCATGCCGAACAGCGCTGCCGACGCCGCGAAAGCAGCCGGGTACCGCTCCACTAGCCAGCGCTGGGCGAGCGCAATGAACGTACCGCTCGCGCCGAAGCCCAAGAGCGCGATGCTGATGATCATGTAGGCAAAATGGTGCCATTGAACGATCGAAAACAATCGCATCAGCAGCAATTCGTAACCGAGAACCGCTGCCGAAATGAGACCGACTGGTAGCATGCGGCCCGCTCTCACCGGGAGGGACCTCCCCGCAGCGGAACGAAGCTCACCGGCAGCAGCTGCCGGGTCGTGATGCCTCCGCCTAGTCGCTTCTCGACGAGCATGAGAAACTGGGTTGCAAAGGGGCCTCCCACGGGGATGACCATCCGACCTCCTTCAGCGAGCTGCTCGACAAGCGGCGGCGGGATATGGCTGGCAGCCGCGGTCACGACGATGCCGTCGAAGGGCGCGTGCTCAGGCCAGCCGTAATAGCCGTCGTCCACCTTCACCTGAACGTTGTCGAAGCGGGGCACCGCAAGTCGTGCCGCTGCCCTCTTGCCCAGTTCCGGGATAATTTCGATCGAGTAAACCTTGGCGGCGAGGGGCGACAGGACGGCTGCCTGATAGCCCGAGCCGGTGCCGATCTCGAGGACGGTGTCGCCAGGCCGGACATTGATCAGGTCGGTCATAAGCGCGACGATAAAGGGCTGCGAGATTGTCTGACCGTGCCCGATCGGCAGGGGCCGGTCATGATAGGCCGCGCCGCGCTGCGCCTCGGGTACGAAACGGTCGCGCGGCACGGTGCCCATTGTCTTGAGCACCGCCGGATCGATACTGTATGCCGCGGAGCGGGCGTGTCCCTTTATCGTCTCGATCATGGCCGCACGCTCGGCTGCGCGGTCCTGCGCGGGCGCCGATGTCGAAACGAAGGCGGCGACACTCGCGAGAAACGCGGCCAGCAACGCTCGGCACTGGGCTAGAGCACTCATGAACCTCTCCTGACCCACGACGTCGAGAACAAAGGCGGCGGCTTTTTGAAGCAAACGCCGCTCCGATCTCACACCAAACATGTCGCGGCACCAGGTCCGGATCAACCCCGTTGGAGGTTGGTGGTGCGTCAGAAGGCGTCTTCCGTCTCAGGCGGCGACCGCAAATGGGACGGCAAGCAGCCTGGCTGCATTATGCACCCTTCACGGGTACCAGGGACCTCGCGGTTACCTGCCTGCAAGTCCGCTATCCACTTTATTGCAGCCCCTCCGACGAATCGATACAAACGTCCGGAGCGGGTCATGTCGAGACCTCAAGCAGGACTCGCCAAGCGGCTTTTGGCGCAGACCAAATCAGCCGATTTGCACGCCAGAGTACGCCGTAGCTCCCCCACGACGGTAATGCCTCTTTACACCCGGCTCCGACCGGGCTCGAGATAGTCTAGTCGCTGGAAGGAAGATGAGAGCCGTAAGAGCAGCCAACATCGAACGGAGACCCAACTGGGCGCCGAATCTGCGCTATCGCCGCCGTTTGCCCCTACTCCCACTCGATTGTCTACTGCCCTCATAGCTTATTGATTATGCGATAGAATTCTAATTGGCGTTCCTTCGAATACCGTCAACAATACCGTCACAAAATGGCTTAAATCCAAATCTGCGACGGAGCACCTCGCAGTATCCGAAACACCGCCGATCGCCGCACGGCCGTGCAGTGTCCTGAGATACCATCTTTCTGTTGGCCTCTGCTGTAGGGATGCCTGTCAGATCGTTAGCTCGGGATCGTGTTGCTTGCTAACCGGGTTTTTGTGCTCTGACGGGTCGATGGGCTGTAGCGCGGCTTTTGTTCCCATCGCGGCTGAGGAAGCGGGTCGTCAGTCAGGAAATGACCGCTAGCATTGACAATGCACCAAACCCTCCTCGCCTTTGGTCCGTTGGACCGATGGCGCTGCCGAGATTTCCCCATTTCTCGTCTGCGTTGTCGGTCTCTTTTTTGGCCGGGCGGGCGGCAACTCGTTCGGATTGCCCTTTAGTGGGGGAGCGTCACCTGCACCGATTAAGCGGTTCAGTGCCCTGCGTTCGGCCCTTAGGAATGTGTCTCGTGCCGAATGCCGTTTGTTGAACGGTAAGAAGGGGGCTGTTTGTGGAGGCGTTCAGTATTAGGCGCTGGGGCCATCTGGTCCCGTCATTGCGTGCCATTGCTCGATGTGCGGGCCCGTTTGAGCGCCAAGCGACACACACCATGGCCAGCAACGGTAAGACTGTGATACCATTGCACAAGTTGCGTCGCCGCCGGCAGACTGTCGTTTCCGCGAAGCCGGACAAGCGCAGTGCTCAGTATCGTAAGTCTCAACCCGATGAACAAGTAGCCGTGGATTATGGAACTTGTCGTCGCCCTTGGCCTGATCGCCTTCAAGGTCGCGTTGCTGATTGCGATCCTGCTGCTGCTGCCTTTGCCGCTGACCTGGGTGGAACGCAAGATCGCCGGGCACATCCAGCAGCGGATGGGGCCGATGCGCGTGGGGTGGCACGGGCTGCTGCAGCCGGTGGCGGACGGCATCAAGCTCTTGACCAAAGAGGACCACATCCCGGCCGAAGCCGACCGCTTCCTGTTCAAACTGGCGCCGATCCTGGCGCTCGCCCCGCCCTTCGTGGTGTTCGTCGCGATCCCCTTCGGCGAAAGCGTCTCGGTCCTCGGCGCCGAGATCACGCTCTACGTCTCCAACATGAACGTGGCGCTCCTTTTCGTCTTCGCGGTGATCGGGATCGAGGTCTATGGCGTCATCTTCGGCGGCTGGGCCGCGAACAGCAAATACGCGGTCCTGGGCAGCCTCAGGACTTGCGCGCAGATGATCAGCTACGAGATCCCCATGGGGTTCGCGGTCATCGGCGTGGTAATGCTGGCGCAATCCATGAGCCTGCTCGAGATCGTACGGGCGCAGGCCGATGTCTGGAACATCGTCTACCAACCGGTCGGGTTTTTCGTATTCTTCGTCGCCGGGCTGGCCGAAGCGCAGCGCATTCCATTCGACCTGGCGGAGGCGGAAGGCGATCTGGGGGCCGGGTTCCATACCGAATACAGCGGCATCCGCTTTGCGTTCTTCATGGTCAGCGAATACGCCGTCATGCTGCTGGTGTCGGTCCTGTCGGTCATCCTGTTCTTCGGCGGCTGGAACGGCGTGCTGATCCCGTTGCCGCCGCTCCTCTGGTTCGCGCTCAAGGTCGCGTTCTTTCTCTATGTGTTTATGTGGTTCCGCTTCACCTTCCCGCGCTATCGATACGACCAACTGATGGCGATCGGGTGGAAAGTCTTGCTTCCACTGTCACTGGCGAACATAATAGTAACAGGAGTTGCTTTCCTTTGAGGGCCACTCCAAGCGAGGCGGCGATGTCGCGCGCACTGCACGTACGTGGAACATGGATCGGCTGGGCATTCTTCGCCGATCTAGCGGGCGCTTTGGCGCTGACCTTCGGCTACATGTTCTCCAGATCCGTGACCATGCAGTATCCTGACAAGGAAAAATGGTTGCCCTATTCGCGTTACCGCGGGCATCACTTCCTGACGCGCGACGAAGAGGGCGAGATCAAGTGCGTGGCCTGCGAGCTCTGCGCGCGCATTTGTCCCTGCGACTGTATCGAAGTCATTCCCTACGAGGACGAGAAGGGCAACCGGCATCCAGCAAAATTCGAGATCGACATGGCCCGCTGCCTGTTCTGCGGGCTGTGCGAGGACGCCTGCCCGGCCGACGCGATCGCGCTTGGCCAAGAGTACGAATTCTCAAGTTTTTCCTCGCGTGACCTGGTGGTCGGACGTGACGATCTGCTCGGCAAACCGGGCAAGGCGACGACCGGCGGCGGTGTGGTCGCGGCGCGTCTGAACACCGAACAGGACGTGCTGGTCGAGACGAGTGAGCCGCAGGGATACAACTGGTGGCGGAATATCCGCCGAACGTGAACGCGCGGTAGCCGTCAAGCCGGAGCACAGGAGGCTCAGATGCTTGTCTACCAAATCTTGAAGACCAAATCTCCCGAGCTCATCTCGGTCACACCAGATCAGACGGTCGTAGAAGTCCTGCGGCTGTTTCGGGACAACAACATCGGATTCGTGGTCGTCAGCAGTTCGCCCGGGGAATGCCTGGGCACGCTGTCGGAGCGGGACTGCTGCTATGCGGTGGCTGAATACGGAATCGAGGCGCCCACAATGCGGGTCGCCGACATCATGAACCGCAGTGTGGTGACCTGTTCGACACAGGATTTGCTGCCCTTTGTGATGTCGCTCATGACCGACCGACGCACGCGCCATGTGTTGGTCATGGACGGCGACGCTTCTGTCGGCGTGGTGAGCATCGGCGACGTGGTCAAGCACCGGCTCGACGAATTGCTCCGTACCGAGCAAGCGTTGAGCGATTACATTGCCGGGACCCCTTATCACTGAGGATACAAACCCGGGGGAGCCGATTAGGGTGAACTGCCCGGAAGCTCGGCAATGCCTCGGCCGCGACTTTCAGGGCGCGCCTCGACTCCGGTGGCGAAGGCAGCGTGCGCCTTTTGAACCTCCACCGGACAAGGGTATTCGCCCCGCCGCATAAGGCTGTTGAGACGCAGGTCTCTATAGTTTTCCGGCACGAACACGAGCCTCCCGGGAAAATGCCTATTGACCTTGAGCTGCGCCCTCAGTTCGCCCTGGGTGGATCGTACGATCACCTGATCGCGATCCGAAAGGCCAAGCTGCGCGGCGTCCCACGCGCTCATCTCAACATATGGGTCATCCGCCACCGTATTTAGGATCTCCGAGCGTTCGGAAAGATATCCATTGTGGAACAGGCAGTTGCCGGTGACCAACATGAGCCGGTCGGCCGCATTCGGGTTAGGCGGAGGGGCGAAGAACTCGCCAGCCGGCGGCGTCGGGTCCGCCGTGGTGAATGCTCCGTCAGCGCCAAGCCCGTCCTGCGTCAGCCCTTGGTAGGCCGGAACCAGCCGGGCAATCTCGCGGAAGATTTCGCCTTGCATCGACGGTTGCATTGCCTGGTTGCGGAGCGCTGCGACGAAGTCCAAGATCGCCAGATTGCCCCGCGCCTCGAAGGCGGGTTCGCGGAACTTGCGGACCGCCTGGATCCGGCCCTCGTTGTTGGTGAAGGTGCCGGATTCCTCTCCATAACCCGCCGCAGGCAGGACGACATCGGCCAGACCCACGGTATCGGTGAGGAAGGTGTCCTGCACGATCAGGAGATCGGTGCCATCGAGCGCCCGCTTGACGAATCCCCGGTCGGGATAGGTCATCAGGGGGTCGCTTCCGACGATATAAAGCGCGCCTACCCGCCCCTTGTCACAAAGCGCCAGCATTGCGTCGAGATCCGCGCCCGGCCCAGGCGGAATTTCGGCGCCCCAGGCCCGTATGAGATCTGTGCGCGCCGTGTGATCGCCGACCGGGCGCAGCCCCGGCAGGGCCGCCGGCAGAACCCCCATGTCCCAGGCGCCCAGCTGGTTGGCTCGGTCGAAGAGGAACTGCATCGCCGGGCCCTTGCCGAGCACGCGGAGAATCTGCAGCAGGTTGGTGAGCTGCTGCAGCGTTGCGCGCGCTTCGGAAAGCCTCAGGAGGTCGGCGCTGACAAGCACAGCGACGCTCCCGCCGTCCAGCAGCGCAGCGGCTAGACGGTCCGGCCCGTCGCTGCCGGTAGTCGCTGGTGCCCAGCCGGTTGCCGCGCCGCCGCCCGCAAGAACCTCGCTCGGCAAGGCTTGGCCGGCCGCCGCCACGAGACCGGCCACCACTGCGGCAAGGGCCGCAGCCTCAGCGCCCGGAGCAACACGAACGACCGCTCGGGCATCGGTGTCCAGCCGGGATGGCCTCGCCGAGAGCATGAGCAACCTGGTCTGCCTCCGCCGCGCCGCGCCTCGCAGCAGGTATTCAGTGACCGGGTTCTCGTCGGTCACGTTGCCACCGACGACAAGCACGCAGTCGTTGCCGATCACCTCCTCCAGCGGCGCGCGGCTGTAGAAACCCGCCACCAACGGGCCGAGCGTCTCGAAGGGCGTGGACCAGCGCGACGAGCAGTCGATGTTGTTGGTCCGGAATACCGTCCGCATCAGCTTCTGGAACTGATAAAGCACCTCGTTGGGCAGGCGCGGCGAGGCCAGCCCGCCCGCAGCCTTGCTCTCGACGGCCGACAGGCGCCGGCGCAGGTAGTCCCCGGCTTCGTCCCAGGAAACCGGAACCAGTGCGCCGTCACGACGGATCATCGGCCGCTTGATCCGGTCCCGGCTCCCGACGAAGTCGAGGCCGAAGCGCCCCCGCACGCAGAGCGTTTCGCGATTGACGCCATGCTCCCACTTCGAGCGGACCCGCATGAACTCGCCCTTGCGCGCGCCGACGGTGAGCTGGCAGCCGGTGCCGCAATGCGGGCAGACCGTGTCGGTCTCGACCAGATCCCAGGGCCGTGCCTTGTAGCGATAGGGGAAGCTCATCAGCGCGCCGACCGGGCAGACCTCGACGCAATTGCCGCACTGGTCGCAACTCGCGAGACTGCCCTCGAAGCCGGTGACGGCGGTATCCATGCCTTTTTCGATGGTGCCCAAGGCGACCGCTCCGACCACGTCCTCGCACATCCGGACGCAGCGCTGGCACTGGATGCAGCGGTTGACGTTCATGATGATGACGGGGCTGAGACGGATGTCCTCGGAGTGGAACACACGTTTGGCATCGCGGAATCGGCTTTCCCGGGGCCCGTATGCCATCACCATGTCCTGAAGCTCGCACTCGCCGCCCTTGTCACAGATCGGGCAGTCGAGGGGGTGGTTGGCAAGCAGCATGTCGAGCATGGAAGAGCGCGTTTCGTCGATCAGCGGCGTGTTAGTCCGCACCACCATGCCGTCGGTGACCGCGGTGGCGCAGGAAGGCTGCAGCCGCCGCTGCCCTTCGATCTCCACTAGGCACATGCGGCAGGAGGCCAGCGCCGGCAGCCGCTTCAGATAGCAGAAGGTCGGGATTTCGATGCCCAAACGCTCTGCAGCCTGCAGCACCGTAGAGCCTGCGTCCACTTCCAGCGTTTGTTCATCGATCGTGACGCTAACCATGACTTCTTGCGGCCTTCTCCCTGCGCGCTCCTTAGTGAAACGAGCACCTGCCCTCCTCGATATGGGCGACGAATTCATGCTCGAAATGCGCCAGTGCCGCCCGCAGCCCCATAGCCGCGCCGTCGCCCAGAGCGCAGAACGTGTTGCCGAAAATGCCCTTGCAGAGCGCTTCCAGCTGTTCCAGATCGTCCGGCGCGCCCTGCCCTGCCTCGACCCGGCGCAGCACTTTCACCACCCAGTTCAGCCCTTCGCGGCAAGGCGTGCATTTCCCGCAGGACTCGTGGTGGAAGAACTCGATGATCCGGGTGGCGACCTTGACCATGCAGGTCGAGTCGTCGATCACGATCACTCCAGCCGAGCCAAGCATCGAGCCGACCGCAGCCAGCGAGTCGAAGTCCATCCCGACATCCAGCCCGCGCTCCGGGATCAGCGGCGCCGAGACCCCGCCGGGGATCACCGCCTTGATCCTGCGCCCCGGCGGCGGCCCGCCGGCGCGGTCCTCGACCAGTTCACGCAGCGATATGCCCATCGGCAGTTCGTAAAGGCCCGGGTTCCGCACGTGCCCGCTGAGGCAATAAAGCTTCGGACCGGGGCTCTTGTCAGGGCCGATGCTGCGAAACCAGTCCGGCCCCCGCGCCACGATATGCGGCACGCAGACCAGCGTCTCGACATTGTTGATCACGGTCGGGCTGGCGTAGAGCCCCGCGACCGCCGGAAATGGCGGTTTCAGACGGGGCTGCGCCCGCTTGCCTTCGAGCGAGTCGAGCATCGCCGTCTCCTCGCCGCAGATATATGCGCCGGCGCCGCAATGGATGTGCACGACGAAATTAAAATCCGAGCCCAGAATCCGTGTTCCCAGATAACCCTTCGCATGGGCCTCGGCGATCGCCTGCTTCAGCCGGTGGATCGCCAGCACGTATTCCCCGCGGATGTAGACATAGGCGGTTTCCGCCCCGATCGCGTAGGCGCTGATCACCATGCCCTCGATCAGTTGGTGCGGATCACGCTCCATGATGATCCGGTCCTTGAACGTGCCGGGCTCGCCCTCATCGGCGTTGCAGCACAGGTATTTCGGCTTGTCGGCCCGTTTCGGCACGAAGCTCCATTTCAACCCGGTCGGGAATCCGGCGCCGCCGCGACCGCGCAGGTTCGATTGCTTGACGAGGTCGATGATCTCGTCGGGCGTGTGCTCGCGCAGCGCCTTCGCCAGCGCCTGGTAGCCGCCGCCGGCCTCATAGCTCGAAAGCAGATGGCCATCCGGCACGTCCATGTTTCTGAGAAGGACCGGTTCGAACATGGCGGCTACTCACCCGGCGGTCCTGCGGCGGCGAGTTCGGCGCCAGTCGTTTGCCCCGCCGCCGCGCGCAGCCTGTCCAAGAGCGCGTCGATCCGCGCAATGTCGAGGTCGCCGTGATAGTCGTCGCCGACCTGCATCACCGGGGCCATCTCGCAAGCGCCGAGGCATTCGACGGTCGAAAGCGTGAACAGCCCGTCCGGGGTCGTGCCGCCCTTTTCGATCCCCAGCACAGTCTCCAGATGCCTCAGCAGGTCCTCGGATCGGCACAGCATGCAGGAGAGGTTGTCGCAGAGTTGCAGGTGGAACAGGCCCACCGGCTCGGTGTGGAAGAGGGTGTAGAAGGTCGCCAATTCGTAGACCCAGACCCGCTCGACACCGAGGATGTCGGAGACCTCTTCCAACACCGGGCCGGGCAGGTGGCCATGTTCCTTCTGCGCGATCAGAAGCGCGGGCATGATCGCCGAGCGCCGGTCGGGATACCGCGCCGCCGCCGCCTCGATCTTTTCGCGCATGTTCATCGCGTCAAATCCCCTGCTACTTGTCTACCTCGGCCATCACAGGGTCGAAGCTGCCCAGCACGGCGATCATGTCCGCCAGGTAGCGGGCATTGCTGACCCCGAACAGTCCCTGAAGGTTGACGAATGACGGCGCCCGCACTTTCATCCGGAACGGTTTTTGCGACCCGTCGCTGATGATGTAGAACCCGAGTTCGCCCTTTGGCGCCTCGATCGCCGAATAGACCTCGCCCTTCGGCACCTTGAAGCCATAGGCCGAGAGGTCGAAATGCTGGATCAGCGCCTCCATCGAGCAGTGCACTTTGTCCTTGTCCACCGGGAAAGCGATTGTCGGCATGTCGATCTGGAACGGCCCCTCGGGCATCTGGTCGAGGCACTGTTCGATGATCCGGACGCTCTCGCGCATCTCCTCGACGCGGCATCGCCAGCGCGCGTAGCAATCACCCTCATCGCGGGTAATGACGTTGAAAGCCAGCCGGTCGTAAATCTCGTAAGGCTCGTCGCGGCGGATGTCCCAGTCGACGCCCGAGGCCCGCAGGTTCGGGCCACTCAGGCCAAGGTCGATACCGTCCTCGGCTGAGATCACGCCGATCCCCTGCGTGCGCTTCAGGAACACCCGGTTGTTCTCGACCAGCCGTTCATAGTCGCGGATCCGGTTCGGGAAGATGCCGCAGAACTCCCTGATCTTGGGGAAGAACCCGCCGGGCAGGTCCTCGCGCACACCCCCGACGCGGCAGAAGGAGGTGTGCATCCGCGCCCCGCTGATCATCTCCAACAGGTCCATGATCATTTCACGCTCGCGCATGGCGTAAACCAACGCGGTCATGGCGCCCAGGTCCATCGGCAACGCACCGGTGATCAGGAGGTGACCGGAGATCCGCGCGAGTTCGGCCATCAGCACGCGGATATATTGCGCGCGGATCGGCGCTTCGATGCCCAGGAGCTTCTCCACCGCTAGCGCGAAAGCGAGGTTGTTCGAGGGCGGGCAGAGGTAGTCGAGCCGGTCGGTTAGCGGAAAAATCTGGGTGTAAGTGAAGCTCTCGGCCAGCTTTTCGGTGCCGCGGTGGAGGTAGCCTATGTGTGGGTCCACGCGCGCGACATACTCGCCGTCCAGCTCAAGGACGAGCCGCAGCACCCCATGCGTGCTGGGATGCTGCGGGCCGAGGTTGAGAAGCACCTCCTTTGTGTCGAGCGCTTCACCTGCCGGCCTGCTCAGTTCCGTGACTTCGGTCATCTCACTTCCCGGCGTCGAACGGCCTCCCTTATGGAATGTCCTTGGTGGCGAGATCGGGCTGCGTCGGCGGCGGGCCTTCCGCGCCAAACGGGTTCAGCGTATCCTTGTAGCCCCGGAGCGGAAAGTCCTTGCGCTGCGGAAAGCCCTCGAAGCCTTCCCACATGTAGATCCGGCGCAGGTCGGGATGGCCCTCGAACTGGATGCCATACATGTCCCAGGCCTCGCGCTCGTGCCAGTTGGCGGTCCGCCAGACCCCCGTCACCGACGGGACCCGCGGCGGATCGCCGAGGCGGCATTTGATCCGAACGCGCCATTTGTTCGGCAGCGAATAGAGGTGGTACACCGCCTCGTAGCGCAGCGTTTCGGGATAATGGTCGACCCCGCAGATGTCGGACAGGAAATCGAACCGCAGCGCCGGATGGCCCTTCAGGAATTGGCAAAGCTCGACGATCATGTCAGGCGGTGAGGCGAAAGCGTGAACCCCATGCGAGAAGCCAAGCTCCTCGATTTCCCCCCCGAAACGTTCCGCGATCAGGGTGCGGATGAGGGACGTCTCCACGCTCATGAGGCTGCAACCCGATCCAGAGGCGTCCCGGCCAGCGCGCGGGACCTCTTGATCTTCTCTTGGAGCAGAAGGATGCCATGCATCAGTGCCTCGGGCCGCGGCGGGCAGCCGGGCACATGCACGTCCACCGGCACGAAAGTCTCCGCCCCCTGCACCACGGCGTAAGTGTTGTAGACCCCGCCCGAGATCGCGCAGGTGCCCATGGCGATGACCCAGCGTGGCTCCGGCATCTGGTCGAAGAGCCGGCGCACGACCGGAGCGAACTTCCGCGTCACCGTGCCGGCGATGATCATCACGTCGGACTGGCGCGGCGAAGGCCGAAACACCACGCCGAAGCGGTCGAGGTCGTAGCGGGCGCAGCCGGCCGAGATCATCTCGATGGCGCAGCAGGCAATCCCGAAGGTCTCGGGCCAGAGCGCCGACCGCCGGCTCCAGCTGATGACGCTGTCGGCGGTGGTGAACAGCACGCTGTCGCGAATCGTTTCGCCTACTCCTCCCATTCCAGCGCTCCTTTCAGCCAGGCGTAGGCGAAGCCCACGATAAGCAGCAGCATGAAGACAAACATCTCGACATAGCCGACGAGCCCGATCTCCTTCAGCACGACGGCCCAGGGAAACAGGAACATCGCCTCGACGTCGAACACCACCAGCAGGATTGCTAGGATGAAGAACTGCACCCTAAAGCGGCCCCCGGCGGCCTCGCCGGCCGGGTCCATACCGCACTCATAGGGCATGTTCTTCGCGGGATAGGGGTTGGACGGGCGCAGGAGCGAGGAGACGAACAGCGTCGCCACGGCCACCAGGACAATTCCGGCGACCATGAAGAGAACCGGCAGGAATTCCATTCCAGTCATGTCGCGCTGCCCCGGTCACCCACCGAGGGCTTGCTCAAGCTGCGACCGACCAATCTTCTGGCCGGCGGTGCGGCCCTCGTGCAGCGACTAGGGCATCCTTTCGTAGCGCCAAGAGTATTCGGTTGGCCGGTTCATTGCAAATCCAATCGTAGTCAACCGCCGAACACGGAACTCTGGGCAAGCCTCAGAAACCACGCCGGAAACAGTCCGATGCCGATGGTGCCGGCGGCGGTCAAGGCGAGCGTGGCGCGGACGGACGGCGTCAGGGCAGGCTCGAACGCGCGCTCCGGCTCGCGCATGTAGATCACCATGACGATGCGGATGTAGAAGTAGGCGGCGACGGCGCTCAGCAGCACCGCGATCACCGCCAGCGTGACGAAACCCCGCTCGACGAGCGCCACCAGCACGTAGAACTTGGCGAAGAACCCGGCTGTCGGCGGAATGCCGGCGAGCGAGAACAGGTAGAGCAGCATCAGAAGCGCCAACCCGCGATGCGACTTGGCGAAGCCGGCGTAGTCCTCGATGACCTCGCCGGAGAAATCGCCATTCCGCATCATGATGACAATGCCGAAGATACCGAGATTCATGAAGGCGTAGATCAGCAGGTAGAGCATCACGCCGGCAATCCCGTCGGCGCCACCCGCCACCACGCCGAAGAGCGCGAAGCCCGCATGGGCGATGCTGGAATAGGCGAGCAGGCGCTTGAAATTGTCCTGCACCAGCGCCACGAAGCTGCCGAGCGCCATCGTCACCACCGCGATCACCGCGACGATGATCCAGGCGTCGGAAGCGGCGACCAGCGGGTTGAGGAACACGCGCAGGATCACCGCGAACCCCGCCGCCTTGGGGGCGACCGACATGAAGGCCGTGATTGTCGTCGGCGCGCCTTCATAGACGTCCGGCACCCACATGTGGAACGGCACCGCGCCGACCTTGAAGACCAGCCCCGCGACGATGAAGACCACCGCCAGGAGCAATCCGGGATCGAGCGGATCGCCGATCACCGCCGCAGCCATCCCGTCCAGCTGCGTCGTGCCGGTGATCCCGTAGATCAGTGAGACGCCGTAGAGGAAGATTCCTGTCGAGACCCCGCCGAGAACCACGTATTTCAGCGCCGCCTCGTTCGACCGCCGCTCCTTCCTGAGGAAGCCGGTGAGCACATAGGTCGAGAGCGCCATCAGCTCAAGGCCGACATAGATCGACAGAAGATCGGTTGCCGAGGCCATTATCATCATGCCGGAAAGCGCAAAGAGCAGCAGGACATAGTATTCGCTCAACGCGATCTCCTCGATCTCGGCATATTTTCGCGACAGGAGGAACGTCAGGATGGTCGAAAGGTAGAACACCATCTTGAAGAAGACCGCGAAGCGGTCGGCGATAAACATGCCCGAATAGGCCGGCCGCACCTCGCCCGCCAGTAACAGTGTCGCCAGGGCCGCAACCAGCACGGTTGCAGCGGAAGCCCAGACGAGGAAATGCCCCGGCCCCTTTGGCACAATCTGACCCAGGATCAGGAGGCTGCAGGCGCCGGTGACCACGACGATCTCGGGCAGGCTCGCAAGGATCGACTGGTAGAGCGCGGCGTCGGTCATGGGCCGTCCCCCCTGCCGTGCACCTGCGCCAGCAGATGCTTCGCCGATGCGTCGATGATGTCGAGAAAGGGTTTCGGATAGAGCCCGACCCAGAGCACAAAGGCGGCCAGTGGCAGGATCGCCACCATCTCGCGGGCGTTCACGTCGCGTATCTTGAACCGCGCGCCGACGCTGGCCGGACCGAGCGCGACTTTCCTGTACATGCCAAGCAGGTAGGCCGCGCCCAGCAGAGCACCCAGAACGGCGGCGGCGCCGACAGCCAGATTGGCCGCAAACGCGCCCGACAGCACCAGCAATTCGCCCACGAACGAATTCGTTCCCGGCAGCGCCATCGACGACAGGGTGAACAGCGCAAGAAACGCGGTATAGACCGGCGCCGCCTTCATCAGCCCGCCATAATCCGCGATGCTGCGGGTATGGGTCCGCTCGTAGATCAGACCGACGAACAGGAACAACGCGCCCGTCGTTACGCCATGATTGAACATTTGCAGGATGCCGCCCTCGAGCCCACGGAGGTTCAACGTGAAAATTCCCAGCGTCACGAAGCCCATGTGGCTGATGCTGGAATAGGCAACCAGCTTCTTGAGGTCATCCTGCGCCAAGGCAAGCAACCCGCCATAGACGATCGCAAGCGCCGAAAGGGCCAGCATTAGCGTCGAATAATGCAGCGACGCCTCCGGCAGCATCGGTAGCGAGAATCGCAGGAACCCGTAGGCGCCCATCTTCAGGAGCACTCCGGCGAGGATGATGCTGCCCGCCGTCGGCGCCTGCACATGGGCGTCCGGCAGCCAGGTATGGACCGGGACCATCGGCACCTTGACTGCGAAGGCGATCAGGAAGGCAAAGAACAGCCAGGACTGAACCCGGAACGGCAAATCCTGCGCCGTCAGGGCGAGGATGTCGAAAGTCTCGCCGCCGTGGAAATAGAGCACGATGACACCGATCAGGAACAGAAGGCTGCCCGCCAGCGTGTAGAGGAAGAATTTGAACGCCGCATAGACCCGGCCGTCGCCACCCCAGACGCCGATGATCACGTACATCGGGATCAGCATCGCCTCCCAGAAGACGTAGAACAGGAACAGGTCGAGCGCGCAGAACACCCCCAGCATCAGCGCCTGCATGGCCAGCAGGCTGACCATGAACTCCTTCACCTTGCGGTCGATCGCGACCCACGAGGCGAGCACGCAGATCCAGCCCAGTAACGCAGTCAGGAATACAAAGAGCGCGCTGATTCCGTCGATGCCGAGCGCGTAAGTGATTCCGAGCGCGGGCACCCACGGGCGCGTCTCGGTGAACTGCATCTCGTGGGTAGTGGTGTCAAAGCCGGCCAGCATAGCGATGCAGAGAGCGAGGTCGAGGACGGTGACACCTAGCGCCGTCCACCGCACCGCATCGTCGCTGCGGAGAAACATCAGAACCGCTGCCCCGGCGGCGGGCATGAACACGATGAGGCTAAGTAGCGGGACCGCCATCGCACCCCTACCGCCACACCACAGCGAAGACGGCGATGGCTGCGATCACACCGACGATCATCGCCAGCGCGTAATGGGTCACGACGCCGGTCTGCAGCTTGCGCAGCGCACCGCCACCGCGCAGGATTGAGCGGGCGACGCCGTTCACGACGGCGTCCACACCGTTGAGATCGATCCGCAGTCCGGCCCGTGCGGTTCCGTGCAGGAAGGGCAGCACCGCGGTCTCGGACACGTCGCTCACCGCCTTCTCGTAGCGCGCCAGCGGTTTTTCGGCGAGCCACATGAAATGCCGCGCGCCTTTGCGGTAGAACCAGTCGGTGTCGATGCTGATCGTGTTGTCGGGGTCGAGCGCCCTGAGGAACAGCACGAAGCCCAATGCGGTGAACATCAGTATGCCGAGGCTCTCGGTGATATGGACGCCGGTGTAGGGTTCGAAGTCGACTGGATGGGGCAGCAGCGCGTAAAGTGGTTGGGGGAACACCCCGATCGCGATGCACAGCACCGCCGCCATTGCCATCGCAACCAGCATATTGCGGGGCGGCTCCCGCGCCTCCAGCTTCCGGTCCATGCCGAAGAACATGTAGTACGGGAGCTTGAGCCCAGTGTGCAGGAAGGTCCCAGATGATGCCATCGTCAGCGCCAGCACCACCAGCGCGCGGTGATCCTGTCCGGCGGCGGCCACCACCATCGATTTGGTCACGAAGCCCGAGAAGAACGGAAATGCCGAGATCGCGAAGGCGCCGACCATGTAGAGCGCCACGGTCAGCGGCATGGTCCTGTAGAGCCCACCGAGCTCGGTGAGCTTGCGCCGCCCGGTGACGTGGATCACCGCCCCAGCACCCATGAACAGGAGCGCCTTGTAGAGGATATGCGCAAAGGCATGGCTGGAGGCCCCGTTCACCGCCATCTCGGTACCGATGCCGACGCCCGCCACCATGTAGCCCACCTGGCTGACGATGTGATAGGCCAGGAGCCGACGGCAGTCGTTCTCCAGCACCGCGTAGATGACGCCGTAAAGCGCCATTGCCGTGCCGAGCCAAACGAGAAGCTCGGTGCCCGGAAACGCCCGGGCCAGCACATAGACGGCGGTCTTGGTGGTGAAGGCGCTCATGAACACCGCTCCGGTGACGGTCGCCTCCGGGTAGGCGTCTGTCAGCCAGGCGTTGAGAGGCGGCACCGCGGCGTTGAGCATGAACCCGGCAAGGATCAGGTAGGCGGCGACGCCCATCCCCCCCTCGATCGGGCCGAAGAGCAGCGAACCTGTGGCGAGCCCGTGGAGAATGACGCCACCCAGCAGGGCGACGCCGCCGGTGATATGGACCATGAGATACCGGAACCCCGCACGGATCGCCTGCTTGCCGCGCTGGGCAAAGACCAGATAGGCAGAGGCAAACGCCATACCTTCCCAGAACAGGAACAGGGTCAGGTAGTCGCCTGCAAACACCACGCCGAGCGCGCTGCCAACATAGACGAACGCCGCCACATGCTCTCCAGCGCCCGTCAGGTGCAGCGCGTAGACCATGCCGATCAGCGCCATGATGGTGAAAACGGTGGCGAAGACGATGCTCAGTCTGTCGACCTTGGCGATCAGGATTTCCTGCCCGATGAACTCCGCCGCGCCGTGGCTGCCTGGCTGCACGGTGAGCACGGCGAGGATCGCCACCGCGGGGATCAGCATCAGATAGGCCTTGCGGATTGATCCTTTCAGGAAAGGGATCGGCAGGGCGCCAAGAATGAACAGCAGGGCGGGATGGACGAAGTCAATCATAGTAATCCTCATGCCGCATCAGCCCGCCCTGATGGCCGAGGAACTTGGAGACGAAGATCAGCAGGACGCAGGACAAGAAGCCATAGACGGCCGACCAGCCCGGCAAGCGGTCCCACAGGTATTCAGCGTGTTCGCGGGGGACCAGAAAATCGGCGATGACGATCAGAACGAGCGCCGAATAAAACAACCGGCGGCGTTGCTCCGCGTATCTCGCCTCACCAAAGAAATCGACGACACTCCTGATCATCTGACCGCTCCTTCCGCCAGGGTGAGAAAATAGCTGGGGAAAATACCCATCGACACCGACAGGATCGCGGTCGCGACCAGCGGGATCGTCACCATTGGAATTTCACGGACCGTCGCGGGACTTTCCTGTGTCTCCGTCCCGAAAAAAGCGACATAGCTGACCGGCAGGAAGTAGGCGGCGTTCAGCACCGAACTCACCAAGAGCACGATCAGGAACGCAATCTCCCCCGCCTCCACCGAGCCCAGCGCCAGATACCACTTGCTGACGAAGCCCGCGGTCGGCGGTACCCCGATCATGCTGAGTGAGGCCACGAAGAACGCCCCCATCGTCCAGGGCAGCCTGCGGCCGATGCCGGCCATGTCGCTGATGTTGCGCTTGCCAGACGCGCAATAGATCGATCCGGCGCAGAAAAAGAGCGTGATCTTGGAGAAGGCATGCGCCGCAATGTGGATGATCCCGCCGACCATCGCGACCGGCGAAAGTAGGACCGCGCCCAGCACGATGTAGGAGAGCTGGCTGACCGTCGAATAGGCGAGCCGCGCCTTCAGGTCGTCCCGCGTCAGGGCGTAGATGGACGCCATCAGAATCGTGAACGAGACCAGATAGGCCGTTGCAATGCCGAGCCCCAGCCCGTCCACCAGCCCCGCGCCGAAGACATCGAACACCACCCGCAGCACGCAGAACACGCCCATCTTGACCACGGCCACCGCATGCAAAAGCGCGCTGACCGGTGTCGGCGCCACCATCGCGGCAGGTAGCCAGGCGTGCATCGGCATCACCGCAGCCTTGGCGAAACCGAAGAGATAGCAGAAATAGACGACCGTCAGCAGCGGCGCCGCGGCGTCGACCCCCGCCAGCAGCCCCCCCGCCACAAAGTGGAGCGACCCGGCAATGTGGTAGGTCAGTGCCAGCGCGGCAAGAAGCAAGCTTTTCGACGCGCCCATCAAATAGACGAGGTACTTGCGGCTACCCGTCCATCCCTCTTCGTCCTCGTGGTGATAGACGAGCGGATAGGTGACGAGGCTGAGCACCTCGTAGAAGATCACCAGCGTGAATAGATTGGCGGCGAAGGCGCCCCCGACGGCCGCCGCGAGGCTGGTCGCAAAGCAGGCGAAGAACCGGGTCTGCGCGTGCTCGTTCAAGTGCCGCATGTAGCCGATGGAATAGATCGCCGCCACAATCCACAGCAGCGACGAGACGGTGGCAAACACCATGCCGAGCGCATCGACCCGGAAAGCGAATTCGATCCCAGGCAGAATCTCGAACAGGCGAAAATCTACCGTGCCGCCCGCCAGCACCGTGGGCGCCATCGAGGCGACAATTGCGAACATGGCGATCGCGGCCAACGGCGAGACGACATCGCGGAGTTTCTCGCGGTTGTTCAGAAGGAGAACGGCAAGGGCCGCCAGGCCTGCAACGGCGACGGCAAGCAGCGGCCGGATCGATATCACCGGTTCCAAGCCGCTATCCTTTCATCATGGTCACGTCGTCGACCTTGAGAGTGGACTTGTTCCTTACGAGGGCAACCAAGATGCCGAGGGCGACGGCAACCTCCGCCGCGGTGATTGCGATGACGAAGATCGCGAATATCTGCCCGCGGAAATCGTCGTAGTAATGCCCGAAAGCGATGAAATTAATGTTGACCGAGTTGAGCAGGAGCTCCAGCGACATCAGCACGACCAGGATATTGCGTCTAAGCAGTACGCCTGCTGCTCCGATCACGAACAGGACCACTCCGAGCAAAATGTACCACCAGAGCGGAACCATCACCCCTGCTCCTTCCGCGCCAGCACGATGGCGCCGACCAGGGCGGCCAGCAGGATGACAGAGGCGGCTTCAAACGGCAGGAGATAGTCGGCGAAAAGTGTCGTGCTGAGTTGCCTGATCTGATCGCCGCCGCGCACAACGACGGGCTCCGTGACCGAAAAGCGGTCGCTCCAGAGCACCAGCACAAGCATCTCCACCCCAAGCAGGACAAGCAGCACCAGAGCCGGCAGGTTGCCGCCCGGCAAGAACCGCTGCAACACCGCTTCGCGCACATCGATCATCATGATCACGAACAGGAACAGGACCATGATTGCGCCGACATAGACGAAGATCTGGATGACAGCGAGCAACGGCGCCTCGAGCAGGACGAAGATTGCCGAGATCTGCAGGAAACACGCCATCAGCGCCAATGCGCTGTGAACCGGATTCCGCGCCAGGACCACGGTCAGTGCCGTGATCACGGACGCCGCAGCGAACAGAAGAAAGAACGCCTGATCCATCGACGCCGGCCCTCCGCCGCGATCTGTCACTCGGCGCAAGACGGCCGGATTTGAGATAGCTGCGCACTTCAGATGCGTCTACAAATTGTGCCCTAGTATCGGATTTTTCTCAAGATTACATGGTTTGGGGCTACGTTATGCCCAAGTCTCAGCATCTGATACGGTGTGCGATCCCGCAGCCTGCTTATCCGTTGTTCAGGCTGCCGAAGGAGGTCCGGCACGGGTTCAGAAATTCAGAAAAAAGGACGTCGCCTTTGGCGAGCTTACCCGGCCCAGATGTAGTGAATAATCTCTTCGGCCTCGCGCTCGACCTCCTCGATGCGCTTCTTCACCACGTCGCCGATCGAGACAATGCCGTCGAGTTGGCCGTTCTTCACCACGGGCAGGTGGCGGAAGCGGCCTGTGGTCATGATCTCCATGACTTGGTTGATCGTGTGGTTCTCGGTGCAGAGGTTGACCTTGGCGGTCATTGCGTGACGGACACTCTGCTCCAGGGCCGCAGCCCCATGCTTGTTCATGGCGCAGACGATGTCGCGCTCGGACACGATGCCGACCACCTTGCGATCGCCATTGGTAACGACCAGTGCGCCGATCCTGTGCTCAGCGAGCCTGTTGATCGCCACGGTGAGCGTCTCGTTCGGGCCGATCGTCTCGACGGCTCGACCCTTGTCCTCGAGAATCGCTTTGACGTTCATGGCTTCCTCCAAGCGCTACTACGCTCCAGCCCTACGCCCCGTCTCCCTCTCGGTGCATTTTCTGCCCCATCGTGCGCCGCGCGCCTTGAGATTTCAAGTCCGACTTGCGCGCCCAGGCCACGTGCTTCCTGGCGGTAGGCCTTCATGATTGGCTCACACATACCGCCGCCTGCTACAGGGGTCGCCGTGCCGTCGCCGATGCTCATTGATCAGCCGAGAGCGCCGTCACGGATTCCGCGGAAGCCAATTCCGTCGGGCTCAGGGGCGCATGCCTGCTTCCCTCTAAACGCATGCTGCCGCTCTCGTCTATTTCTTGCAGGCGTCCCTGAACCCCAGGCGGCGCGCAGGTGCCGTTCAGCGTCGCGTGCGACGATTTTGGTAAGCGGCGCGAGGAATCGAACTTTCGCTCTTCAGAGCGATACCACTCAGCGAGGTGAGGCCCGTCGTCTGCTTCTACCGGTTGAGCACTGAAAGGTGATGAATCTGGCGCTCTTGCATTTGTTCAGCGCCTGCTCCAGGGCTGGCCCTCGAAACAGAAGAATATGCCGGGCGACATCACAGCGTCGGACGCGAAACCTTCGTGGTAAACATCCGGGTCGATCGAGTGAGCAGTGGAATCACTATGGCGGGCGTTACTGTGAGAAGACGATCAGGATCGTCATTGATCATGTGCGGCAGATGATCTTCCGGACCGCCGAAGATCCTACGCTAATCTACTCAAAAACAACCGCTTCGCCGAATTTATTAGGGTCTTTCCCGTCACTCCCACTCGATTGTTCTAAATCTAGTTAGGCCATTGATATAACTAGATTTTTTATTCGTTGCCGCGCAAGAAGCCGACCCATGGGCCGTCAAAACGTTACAGTCTTGATTTCAAAGGGAAGAATAGCACGAAAATTTTTGGTGCGGTTTCGGTATCTATCGAAGTCGATCGCCTTTCCGGACCCACTTTGGGCAACTCAGGTGGGTTTCACAGCGAACGAAGAAAGTACCGTCGCTAACTTTCATACCACAGCGCGCGCCACAACGCGACCCGCCGCGCCAGCGTCATCCAAGCGCCATGCCTCTCCGTCTGTAGGTGAACGGATACCGCTGTCAGTGCAAACTGGAAACTCCCGGCAGCATAAACTGGACACCTCAAGACCCACCCGCTCCGAGGGCGCGACAGCACGGTTCAAGGTGCAATGTCGCGCCCTCCACTTGCTGAACTTCTTCCCGGAGGGGTCGCGGCGAGGAAGCCGGTGCTGGTTTATCAGAAGGCCTCGCAGGCGGCAGCGGCGGAATAGTCAGAGCCAGCGGCGAACCTCGGCCTTGTAGCGGCGGTAGTCGTCGCCGAACTTCGCTTCGAGATAGCGCTCCTCGCGGGCGATCACCTGCGTCTGGATCGCGATCAGCACCAACGGGAGCAAGGCGAAGGCGATCGGCCCGTCGAAGCCGATCGCAAGGCCGGCATAGATAAGCGCCATGCCGAGATACATGGGATTGCGGGTCCACCGATAGGGACCGGTCGTTGCGATGAGGGTCGTTGGCTGCGACGGCGGAACGTTGGTGCCCAGCCGCCGGAACAGCCCCGCCGCCGCAAGCATCATCGCCGCGCCGGCAACGAACAGCAGCGCGCCCGTCGCGACCAGCAACCGCCAGTCGATGCCGAAAGAGCGCAGAGCGATGAACCGCTCCGCCGCCAGCCCCAACAGCAGCGCTCCCAGATAGACGAAGGGCGGAGGGAAGCGCACACCCGCGCTGTCCGGTTCGACGGCCATGCTCATCCTCCAATCTGTGCTTTCAAACCAGCATCGACTGCTGGGCGAAGATACCCGCCATCGCGCCTTGCCATGATGCCGTGGTGACCGAGGGCATGAGGGGGTTGGCGAGGTCGCCGGCGGCGTAGATGCCGGGCATGCTGGTTTCGCGGCGCTCGTCGACCTTGAGGGCGACGCCGAGGGGCGTATCGACCGTGGCGAGGCCCAGTGATTCATGCAGGCTTGCGGACGGCTTGTTGCGCGGATGCGCGAATAGGATGTCGACCGCGACATCGGGGCCGGTATCGAGCTTGACGGTGGCGCTATGGCCCCCGTGATGGGCGATCTCGGTGATCCGGCCCTCGACGACAGGTATGTTGCGACGCGCCAGATCGGCCCGGATATCGGGCGGAATGTCGTGACCATCGGCGAAGAGCGTCAACCTGTCGGTCCAATCGTGGAACAGCCTGACCTGGTTGTGCGACTGCGGGCCGGACCAGACGAGGCCCCAATGCTGGCCGGCGACTTCAAAGCCGTCGCAATAGGGGCAGGGCACGATGGACGTGCCCCAGCCTTCGGCAAAGCCCGGAACATCAGGCATCTGGTCGGCGACGCCATAGCTCAGGATCAGGCGGCGCGCCCCAAGGCTTGCGCCATCGGCAGTGAGGACGGAGAAATCGTCGACGGCGCCGGAGACGCTGTCGGCCCGGGCATTGACCAGCCTGATCGTGGGATAGCGCGCCAGCTGCTGCCGCGCCTCGGCCAGGATGTCCAGCGGTGGCTTGTGATCGTGGCCGAGCAGACCATGCGAGTGGCCGGCGAAGCGGTTGCGCGGCAGGCCGGTATCGAGAACGGTGACCTTGCGGCGGGCACGGCCGAGCTGCAGGGCGCCGGCGAGACCGGCAAAGCTGCCGCCGATGATGATGACGTCATCCATGGTGATGGGCTCCGTGTTGTGGTTGGGCTGGGCCTGGCTTGCACATTTCAGATACTACATGGTATCGTAATTCAAGAATTAGGATACTGTCAAGGACTGGAATTGTCGTGAGCGAAAATAGTCAGGCCCGGCGCGGCCGGCCCGCCAACGAGACGCTTGGCCAAACGATAGTGGACGCCGCGGGCGAACTCTTTGCGGAATTGGGTTTTCAAGCGACGACATTGGACAAGGTCGCCCAGCGAGCGAAGATATCCAAGCTCAGCATCTATCGGCACTTCGAGAACAAAGAGGCGCTGTTCAGCGCGGCCTTTGCGGCCCGCTGCCATCAGTTTGTACCACAGGCCCTTTTTGAAGGCGTCGACGGTTCGGCCGAAGAGCAGCTCATGGCGGTGGGATCATCCCTGCTTCGCACGCTGTTACGCCCGGACGTCCGCAGTGTCGAAGCCATGGTCATGGCCGACAGGACGAGTCAAAAGTCGTTGAGCAAGCTCCACTATGAAGCCGGCCCCGCCCATGTCATCGCCCAAATCGAGGCCCTGTTGCGCCAGTTGCACGCGAAGGCGGTTCTGAACGTGCCCGATCCTCTCCGGTCTGCCCGCTTGTTTGCCGCGCTTTTCAAAGGATCCGATCTCCTGATTATCGCACGCTTCGATCAGGCGAGAGCAGAGGACGACAACGAAATCGAATCCTATTGCCGGTCGGCCGTCGCCATGTTCATCGCCGCGCACGGTGGCAACGACCACGCGGGCGGATAAGCATTTGATTGCTCCGGGCAGCTTGGCCGGGACCGTGGTCCAGGCGCTTCGTCATATTGGGCCGGCGCGCGCGGCCGAGCTTGCACAGATCGCGGCACCTCATCTTTCTCCCAACCATAAAAGACGCTCGCATCTACCGCGGTCCAAGCTCCCGCCTGGATGCGGTCGACACTTCTCTTCATTGCAGATCCGGCAGCAGTTGGGACAACATTTGATAGGTGATGCGACGGTGCCATCCGACGATATGCGATCGGGTCCGGAACATCGATCGGTACCACAGCCAAAGCTGAAACTATGTATGTCGATAACTAAAGTACCGTCAGCGCGGAAATGTCATGCTACGGGGCATTTTCGTTATATATTTCAAAGCGTTGACACACAGAAAAGTACCGTCAAACTCTAAAAACGAATGACGGTACCTTTTAGAATGCTCTGTCGGATACGAAAAGCACCGTCAAAAGTACCGTCAGAGTGATCTGCTACAAGCTGCGAGCCGCGCCAAGCGCTCCGATAAACTTAACGATTTCAATGACTTTGAGGTTTGTCAATTCCATTGATAATGTGCCTTGGCTAGCAGTCTGCCCTGCCCGCAAGTCATTGTATTTTCTACGAAATACTACGCTAGAGCCGCCTATCATCGCCGTTTCCCGTCACTCCCACTCGATTGTACCCGGCGGCTTGCTCGTCACGTCGTAAACGACGCGGTTGATGCCGCGCACCTCGTTGATGATGCGGGTGGCGGCGGCACCGAGGAACGCCATGTCGTAGTGGTAGAAATCCGCCGTCATGCCGTCGACCGAGGTGACAGCGCGTAGCGCGCAGACGAATTCATAGGTGCGGCCATCGCCCATCACACCGACGGTCTGCACCGGCAGCAGCACGGCGAAGGCCTGCCAGATGGCGTCGTAGAGGCCGGCCTTGCGGATTTCGTCGAGATAGATGGCGTCGGCCTCGCGCAGGATCTCCAGCTTTTCGCGGGTGATGCTGCCTGGGCAGCGGATGGCGAGACCGGGGCCGGGAAACGGATGCCGACCGATGAAGCTGTCGGGCAGGCCGAGCTCCCTGCCGAGCGCCCTCACCTCGTCCTTGAACAATTCGCGCAGCGGCTCGACCAGTTGCATGTTCATGCGCTCGGGCAGGCCGCCGACATTGTGGTGCGACTTGATCGTCACCGACGGGCCGCCGGTGAAGGAAACGCTTTCGATAACGTCGGGATAGAGCGTGCCCTGCGCCAGGAAATCGGCGCCGCCAAGCTTCTCGGCCTCTTCCTCGAACACCTCGATGAACAGCCGGCCGATGGTCTTGCGCTTCTTTTCCGGGTCCGACTCGCCCTCGAGCGCGCCGATAAAACGGTCCGAGGCGTCGACCAGGATGAGCGGCAGATTGTAGTGCTGGCGAAACATCTCCACCACACCAGATGCCTCGTCCTTGCGCATCAGCCCGTGGTCGACAAGGATGCAGGTGAGCTGGTCGCCGACCGCCTCATGGATCAGCAGCGCGGCGACCGAGGAATCGACGCCGCCCGAAAGCGCGCAGATGACCTTGCCCTTGCCGACCTGCTTGCGGATCGTCTCGACCGCGTGCTCGCGGTAGGCGCGCATCGTCCAGTCGCCCTCGATGCCGGCGATCTTGTGGACAAAGTTTTGCAGCAGCCGGGCGCCGTCCGGCGTGTGCACCACTTCGGGGTGAAACATGATGCCGTACATCTTGCGCTCGACATTGCCGAAGATGGCGAAGGGCGAGCCTTCCGATTTTCCGAACACCTCAAATCCCTTGGGCAGGGAGATGACGCGGTCGCCATGGCTCATCCACACCTGGTGGCGCTGGCCGGGCGCCCACAGGCCCTCAAACAGCGGGCTGTCCTTCTGGATCTCGACGAAGGCACGGCCGAATTCGCGATGGTCGGAGCTTTCGGCGACGCCGCCCATCTGCACGCACATGGCCATCTGGCCATAGCAGATGCCGAGAACCGGCACGCCGGCGTCGAAGACGATCTGCGGCGCGCGCGGGCTGCCGATGTCGCCGGTCGAGGCCGGGCCGCCGGACAGGATCACCGCCTTCGGATTGATGCGCTTGAACGCCGCTTCGGCCGACTGGAACGGCACGATCTCGGAAAAGACGCCGGCCTCGCGGATGCGCCTGGCGATGAGCTGCGTGAACTGGCTGCCGAAATCGACAATCAGGACGGTGTCGGGATGATTGGCTATCTTCATGGCGAGCGTTTAGAGAAAGAAATGAGTCGGCGCAATGGGTTGCGAGGTGCCTCCCTCAATCCGATTCAGCGTCTTCATGCGACGGTCCAAATTCCAGGGCGCCGGACCCGATCGCCCGTTCCAGCCGCGTGACCGCATCCGCCAGCTTCTCGTCGATGACGTGGAGATACTCCTTCCAGTCGCCGACATGCCTGAGATCGGCAGCCCCGTCGGAAATGCCGCGCAGGCCGACGAGCGGCACGCCGAACAATTGGCAGGCTCGCAGGCAGGCGAAGGTCTCCATGTCGACCATATCCTCGGCAATCGCATCATAGGCGCTGCCGGAAATGATGGCTGCGCCGGTCGACAGCGTCGCCTCCCTTATATCAGGGATCCTGAGCGGCAGCGGTACGGTCACCGGCAGGTCGAGAAACGGCGTCGCGCCCTTCTCGAAGCCCAAAGGCGAGGCGTCGATGTCACGGTAGGCGACCGAAACGGCCTGGTAGATTTCCGTCTGTTCCAGTGTCCGGCTACCCGCCGAACCGAGCGACACGACGAGATCCGGCAGCGCCTTTTCAGACTTCAGCCATGACAGTTCCGCGCCCAGCCTCACGCCCGCCTCGACCGGTCCAACGCCGGTCATGACAGGCGAGAACAGCCGCTGCAGATGAGGGCCGTATTCGGCCTGCGCCGCCATCACGAAGAGCACGTCCCTACCCGCAATTCTGACGGCCCTGCGCATCGGATCAGCCTTCAATGCCATCGCGACCGACCACCGTCATCATCGTTCCAGTCATGGTGGCGATCAGCTTGGCCTCGCCGTCGACGGCGAAGGCATAGGCCTGGCCGTCGGCGACGATGATGGTGCGGCCGGGCTTCGTCACCGAGCCGCGGAACAGGAAGCGTTCGCCCCGGCCCGGCGCTAGCAGATTGACCTTGAACTCAATAGTGAGCACGCCCGAATTCTCGGGCATCAGCGAGAAAGCCGCATAGCCGCAGGCCGAGTCCAGCGCCGTCGAAATGACCCCGGCATGAAGGAAGCCATGCTGCTGGGTCAGCGCCGTCGAATAGGGCATCTCGATCTCGATGATGCCGGGCGTCACCAGCGTCAGCTCGGCGCCGATGGTCGTCATGGCGTTCTGGCGCGCGAAGGATGTCCTGACGCGATCCTCATAGTCGGGGGCGGGTACGATCTTTGCTGCCATGGGCTTGTCACGCTCCTGTCTGAAATCTTATTGCAGAGGCAGGAGCGACAGGCAATCGCTATTGCTGCACTGCAGCAATCAGGTCCGCCGGCATGGTTCAGCCGTCCTTGCGCAGCGCACAGACATAAAATCCATCGGTACCGCTCAGCGCCGGCGACAGCGAAATGCCGCCTGCGGCGCCGATACGTGCAGCCGTCTCGTGGCCCGGAAAGCGGCTGTTCCAGAGCTGGCGGTGATCGACCGGGACAAAGCCGCTGTTACGATCTCGGAAGGCAGCGACCTGTTCGCCATTCTCCTCGTCGAACACCGAGCAGGTGATGTAGACCAGCAGCCCGCCCGGTTTGACGAAGGCTTTGGCCGCATCGAGGATCGCCGATTGCTCGCCTTTGCGTGCATCGAGCTGCTTCTGCGTCAGCCGCCATTTGGCATCGGGCCGGCGCCGCCATGTGCCGCTGCCGGTGCAGGGCGCGTCGACCAGGACGATATCCATGTGGCCCGAAAGGGTGCTGAGCTCGGCCGGCTTGGTGACGATTTGCACGTTGCGGTTTTCCGAGCGCCGGATGCGTTCGAAGATCGGCGCCAACCGCGCCTTTTCGGCATCATGGGCAAACACCTGGCCGCGATTGTCCATCGCCGCCGACAGTGCCAGGGTCTTGCCGCCGGCTCCGGCGCAAAAGTCGAGGACCTGCATTCCGGCCTCCGCGCCAGCCAGCGTGGCGGCGATCTGCGAGCCTTCGTCCTGAACCTCGAACCAGCCTTTCTGGAAGGCCGGTTCCGCCTGCACGTTCGGGTGCCTGCCGTTGCCCGCGATCGGCGGGATGCGAATGCCGTGCGGTGCGATCCGTGCAGCCCTGGCGCCGGTCCCGGCCAGCTCCGCGAGCACCTTGCCGCGGTCGGCCCGCAGCGTGTTGACCCTGAGGTCCAGCGGTGGGCGGGTCGCTAACGCCGCACCTTCGTCGACCCAGCTGGCGCCAAAGGCCTGCTCGAAAAGCGGTTCGCACCAATCCGGAATATCAGCCCGTACCGCCGACGGCGCAGCGTCGAGCCGGCGATCGGTGACGGCCCTCAGTTCACCGTCGTTCAACAGCGGCGGCGCAAACTTGTCGCCGTCGAGCGCTTCGTTCAGCGACTGCGCCGTCTGGTTCCATTCAAGCAGCAGCGCGCCAAAACCGATGGCGCGCGGCGTATCTTCGCCCAGCAAAAACCCGGCCGAGCGTTTCCGGCGCAGCGCGTCATAGACGATGTTGCCGATCGCCGCGCGATCGCCGCCTCCGGCGAAGCGGTGCGCCAGGCCCCAATCCTTCAGCGCGTCGGCCACCGGCCGGTGTCGTCGGCCGATATCCTCCAGCACTTCGATGGCCGCCGCCAGCCGTCCGCCCAGTCGCATTTTCTTATCCGTTACTCAGCAAATCAATTTCCCTGCTCTAAAGCGACCGACTGGCGCACACAAGCGGGAGAGTCCCGGATGCCAGATCGAAGCAGCCCCGTTGGCATCCGCGGCTCTAATCGGTGCATTGCTTGTGCTTTCAAACTTTTGAAGTTGCGGTAGTCTTCCGCTGCGTGATTCGCGAAGAACTGCAAGCGGATCGGCGGGAAATTACGAAGGAGAGGGCAATGAAGACTTATCTGGCGGAAGTTTTAGGCACATTTCTACTGGTGTTCATCGGTACGGCTTCGGTGGTGACTGGCGGCTTCGGCGGCGCGCTGCCGCTTGGCCAGGAAGGCATCGGTCTTGCATTCGGCATCGGCCTGATTGCGGCGGCCTATGCAATCGGCCCGATTTCGGGCGCGCATCTCAACCCGGCGGTGACGCTCGGCGTGTTCCTCGCCGGCCGAATGCAGGCCAAGGACGTCATCCCCTATTGGATCGCACAGATCATCGGCGCCATCATTGCGTCGCTGGCGCTATGGATCATCGTCTCCGGACAAGTCGGCGGCCATACAGGCGGCTTCGGCGCCAATGGCTGGGATGCAACGAAGTGGGGCGTCAGCTCGGCGTTCCTGTGGGAGCTGATCGGAACTTTCACCTTCGTGACGGTGATCCTCGGCGTCACCAGCGGCAGCCACACGACGGCCTTTGCCGGCCTTGTCATCGGCCTGACGCTGGCGGGACTGCATTTCGCCATCATTCCGGTGACCGGCACATCGCTCAACCCGGCCCGCTCGATCGGCCCGGCGCTGTTTTCGGACAGTGCCGCGATCGGCCAGCTCTGGCTGTTCATCGTCGCACCGCTGATCGGCGGCGCCATCGCCGGCGTGGTTGCCAAGACCCGCATCTTCGAGAAGGATTGACAGTCGAAGGGCTGCATCAAGAAAGGCGCGGGCCAGGCCCGCGCCTTTCTTGATGAGACTCGAGAAACTTACCGCAGGCGAGAAGCTATCCCGCTCCGGACTTTGGCGCCGATCAGGCGAGTTCGAAGCGATCGGCGTTCATCACCTTGTTCCACGCCGCCACGAAATCGTTGGCAAATTTCTCCTTGGCGTCCGCGGTCGCATAGACTTCTGCGAGCGCCCGCAGCTGCGAGTGCGAGCCGAAGATGAGGTCGACGCGGGTGCCGCTCCACCTGAGCTCGCCTGTCGTCCGGTCGCGTCCTTCGAAAACGTCCTTGGCCTCCGATGTCGACTTCCACACCGTACCCATGTCGAGCAGGTTGACGAAGAAGTCGTTGGTCAGCGTCTCAGGCCGACTGGTGAAGACGCCGTGGCTGGACTGGTCGGCGTTTGCGCCGAGCACGCGCAGGCCACCGGCGAGGACTGTCATCTCCGGTGCCGTCAGCGTCAGCAATTGCGCCCGATCCACCAGCGCCTCCTCAGGCGACAAACGCTGCCTGCCGCTGAGATAGTTGCGGAAACCGTCGGCGGCCGGTTCGAGCGGGGCGAAGGAATCGACGTCGGTCTGCTCCTGCGACGCGTCCATGCGCCCCGGCGTGAACGGAACTTTCACTTCGTTGCCGGCGTCCTTCGCGGCCTTTTCGATTGCGGCGCCGCCGCCAATGACGATCAGGTCGGCAAGCGAGACTTTCTTGTCGCCGGACTGTGAAGCATTGAACTCCTGTTGGATCGCTTCGAGTTTCTCCAGCACCTTCGCCAACTGAGCCGGCTGGTTGACGTCCCAATCCTTCTGCGGCGCGAGGCGAATGCGCGCGCCGTTGGCGCCACCGCGCTTGTCGGAGCCACGGAAGGTCGAGGCGGACGCCCAGGCCGTCGAGACCAGCTGCGGCACCGAAAGACCGGAGGCGAGGATCTTCGCCTTCAGGGCGGCCACGTCCAGCTCGTCGACCAGCACATGATCGACTGCAGGTATAGGATCCTGCCACGGCAGCTCCTCCTTGGGAACGAGCGGGCCGAGATAGCGCACGATCGGGCCCATGTCGCGGTGGGTGAGTTTGTACCACGCGCGGGCGAAGGCATCGGCGAACTGGTCCGGATTCTGATGGAAGCGCCTGGATATCTTTTCGTAGGCAGGATCGAACCGCAGAGCGAGGTCTGTGGTCAGCATCGAAGGCGCGTGACGCTTTGCCGGGTTATGCGCATCGGGCACCGTGCCCGCGCCGGCGCCGCCCTTCGGCGTCCACTGGTGCGCGCCGGCCGGGCTCTTGGTCAGCTCCCATTCGAAGCCGAACAAGTTGTCGAAGAAGTTGTTGCCCCACTTCGTCGGCGTCGTCGTCCAGGTCACTTCCAGGCCGCTGCCGATCGCGTCACCGCCTTTGCCGGTGCCAAATGTGTTCGTCCAGCCGAGGCCCTGCTCTTCGATGCCGGCAGCTTCCGGCTCCGGGCCTACCAGAGTCGCATCGCCGGCGCCGTGGGTCTTGCCGAAGGTGTGTCCGCCGGCGATGAGTGCGACGGTCTCCTCGTCGTTCATTGCCATGCGTGCGAAGGTCTCGCGGATATCGCGCGCCGCGGCGAGCGGATCCGGGTTGCCGTTCGGCCCTTCGGGGTTGACGTAGATCAGACCCATCTGCACGGCGGCGAGAGGGTTCTGGAGATCGCGTTCACCGCTATAGCGCTCGTCGGCCAGCCACTTGCCTTCGGGACCCCAGTAGATGTCCTGTTCTGGCTCCCAGACGTCGGCGCGCCCGCCGGCGAAACCGAAGGTCTTGAAGCCCATCGATTCCAGGGCGACGTTGCCGGTGAGAATCATGAGGTCGGCCCAGGAGATCTTGCGGCCGTATTTCTGCTTGATGGGCCACAGCAGCCGGCGAGCCTTGTCGAGATTGACGTTGTCCGGCCAGCTGTTGAGCGGCGCAAAGCGCTGCTGGCCGGCTCCGGCGCCGCCGCGGCCGTCGCCGATACGGTACGTGCCGGCGCTGTGCCAGGCCATGCGGATGAACAGTGGCCCGTAATGGCCAAAGTCGGCCGGCCACCACTCCTGTGAGTCCGTCATCAGGGCATGCAGGTCCTTGATCACGGCGTTCAGGTCGAGACTCCTGAATTCCTTGGCATAGTCGAATGCCTCGCCCATCGGGTCGGACAGTGCGGACTGCTGGTGGAGGACCTGGACGTTCAGCTGGTTCGGCCACCAATCGCGATTGGCCCTGGCAGCGGTTGCGTGCACGACCGGGCACTTGCCCGCGCTTGGGTCATCAGTCATTGCGTCCATCGTTCTCTCCGATTTGTGGATTTCCGGGATTTGTGGATTTCCGGGATTTGTCGATTTCCGGGATTGTTGATTTTCCCGACGGGCCTTGAGCCACGCCATTCTGGAATGGTTCCAGACTAGGCCGCATTGCCGATAAAAACAAATTGCCTTTCCTGTTAGTTGCGATAGGTTTTCCTTATGATAGGTCTCACCATCCGGCAGATGCAATATTTCGAGGCGCTGGCACAGACGCTGCATTTCGGCCGCGCGGCGAAGCTGGCCGGCGTCAGTCAGCCGGCGCTGTCCTCGCAGATCGCGGAGATGGAGCTGCGGCTGAATTGCCGGCTGTTCGAGCGCGGCAGCAAATCGGTTCGGATGACCGACGAGGCACTGGCCATGCTGCCGCGCATCGAGCGCATTCTTGCCGATATCCGCGAGATCGAGACCACGGCCCGGCGTGGCCGACCCGCCATGGAAGGACGCTTCCGGCTCGGCATCATCCCGACGGTGGCGCCCTATCTCCTGCCGCATGTGCTGCCGGAGCTGAAACGGCATTTTCCGGCCTTGCAGCTCGAATTGCGCGAAGCGGTGACGGCGTCCCTGGTCGAGGACACCGCCCTGGGAAAGCTCGACGCCTTCATCGCGGCCGTTCCCCTCGATCAGCCGTGGCTGATCACCGAGCAGCTTTTCTCCGACCGATTCTTCCTTGCCGTGCCGGCCGGCGATCCCGCATTCGCCTCGCCGCCGGTGCCGCCGGAAAGCCCGGCCTTGGAAAGGCTGATGCTGCTGGAGGAAGGCCACTGCCTGCGCGAACAGGCGCTTGCCGTCTGCGGCAGCGTGCGGCCGGTGGCAATGGCGAGCTATGGCGCAACCAGCCTGACGACGCTGCTGCAGATGGTGGCGCACGGGCTCGGCGTCACACTCATCCCGGAAATGGCCGCAGGGCCGGCCAGCGCCATGCGCGATTTGAAGATCGTGCCGTTCCAGGAACCAATGCCGCAGCGCACGATCTGCCTCGCCTGGCGGCGCAACAAGGTCCGGCACGACGAATGTCTCGAACTGGCAAAGATTATCCGCGGGCTGGATCAGGCGGTGCTGGCGGCGTGAGGATCAGAGGCGTCCGATTGACCTCAATCTCGCTTCCAAGCTGCGAGCAAGGGGCCTATGCTTCCATAAACAGGGTCTTTTCGGGACGGCCAACACTGGGGATCGTTACGACCGCCTTGGCAGCCTGCGCAGCAGTCCTACATTCGTCATGGGAGCCAGATGAACGACTTGCGCCGACTACTAAAAAGTCGGATGCGGAAACACAGTGGCGCTTGTGCCGGACCAAATGCCCGAGGTCCGATATCAGTGGCAGCGAAATTGGTTGCGTGAAGGGCGAGTTTGCATATTCTGGTTGTGGGAGAAGAGTTTACAACAACGGGAGGAATAAAATGTCCGACAACAAAATCTCGCGTCGCGGGTTCCTGGAAAAGTCTACCGCCATCACGGCCGGTGCGGCTGCAGCAACGACGCTCGCGGCCCCGGCCGTGCTGGCGCAGGCGCCGGTCACCATCAAGATGCAGACCTCCTGGCCTGCTTCGGACATCTGGATGGATTTCGCGCGGCAATACATAGAGCGCGTCGAAAAGATGTCGGGCGGCCGGCTGAAGTTCGAGCTCCTGCCCGCGGGTGCGGTCGTGGGTGCCTTCCAGGTGCTGGATGGCGTCAATGACGGCGTCATCGACGCCGCGCACACGGTCCCCGTCTACTGGTATGGCAAGCACAAGGCCGCGTCGCTTTTCGGAACTGGCCCTGTGTTTGGCGGCAGCGCCACCACCATGCTCGCCTGGTTCCACCAGGGCGGCGGCAAGGATCTCTACCGCGAGCTGACGCAGGACGTCATGGGCCTGAACGTCGTCGGCTTCTATGGCTTCCCGATGCCGGCGCAGCCGTTCGGCTGGTTCAAAAAGCCTGTCACCACCACCGCCGAACTGCAGGGATTCAAGTATCGGACGGTGGGCCTTGCCGCTGATCTCATGCAGAACCTTGGCCTCAGCGTGGCGCAGCTGCCCGGCGGTGAAATCGTGCCGGCCATGGAGCGCGGGGTTATCGACGCCTTCGAATTCAACAATCCGTCATCCGACCTTCGCTTCGGTTCGCAGGACGTCGCCAAGAACTATATCTTGTCGTCCTATCATCAGGCGAGCGAGTCGTTTGAATTCCTGTTCAACAAGGACGTATTCGACGACCTCGACGACGATTTGAAGGCCATCCTCGAATATGGCGTGGAGGCGGCCAGCACCGCGAACACCGCGCTCGCCCTCCACAGCTATTCAGCCGACCTGCAGAAGCTGCAGACCGAGCACGGTGTCACCGTGCACCGCACCTCCAAGGAGATTCTCGACGCACAACTCCAGGCTTGGGACAAGATCATCCCGACGCTGGAGGCGGATGAGTTCATGAAGCGGGTGCTCGATAGCCAGCGGCAATGGGTCGAACGCGTTGTCTACTACGAGCTGATGAATTCAGCCGACCTGACACTGGCATACGAACATTATTTCCCAGGCAAGCTGAAGCTCTAATTTCGCGCCTCCGCTTCGGCAATCCGGCGGTCTTGCGGACCGCCGGATTTGCATCTGACGGAATCCAGCACATGCTCCGCTACATTGCATTCGCCGATGAACTTTCGGCATGGTTTGGAAAGGTGTTCGCCTGGAGCGTCGTCATCATGACGCTCGGCGTGAGCTATGAAGTTGTCGTGCGATACCTGTTCAGCGCGCCGACCGCGTGGGCATTCGACCTCAGCTACATGCTCTATGGCACCATGTTCATGATGGCCGGCGCCTACACCTTGTCGCGAGATGGCCATGTGCGCGGCGATTTCATCTACCGTCTGTGGAAGCCGCGCACGCAAGCGGCGGTCGAACTTGTCCTCTACATCATCTTCTTCTTCCCGGGCGTCACGGCGCTGATTCTGGCCGGCTGGAAGTATGCCGCACGCAGCTTCCGCTATCTCGAGGTAAGCTCGAACAGTCCGGCCGGGATTCCGATCTTCCAGTTCAAGGCCGTCATCGTGGCGGCAGGCATCCTGCTCTTCGTGCAGGGGATTGCTCAGGTGTTCCGCTGCGTCGTCTGTCTGCGAACCGGAACATGGCCGCGGGCGGCTGAAGACGTGGAAGAGACCGAGAAGGTGCTGATGGAAGCCAAGACGCTCGATGTTCTGCATCACGGGTCGGAAGCAGTCGACCTTCCATTCCTCCACCCCGACGATGAACCCGACCGCGACGGAGAAGACAGATGAGCGATCCTCAGGTCGCCGTCGCGATGCTGCTCATTCTGCTTCTGGCGATCTTCCTTGGCTTCCCGGTTGCGTTCACTTTGATGGCGCTCGGGGTCGCCTTTGGCTACTACGCTTATTTAAATCCGGGACGCATGTGGCGCGCCTACGAACGGGCGGTTGAGGATGGTGCCGACGGCTGGACGCTTGTGGAGCATTGGGTCGGCGGCTTCTTCAACAACCGCATTTTCGATCTGTTCGTGAATCAGACTTATTCGGTGATCTCGAACGACGTGCTGACTGCTATCCCTCTGTTCCTGTTCATGGGCTACATCGTCGAGCGGGCCAATATCATTGAGCGCCTTTTCGGCACCCTCTATATCGCCACCCGGCACATTCCCGGCTCCATGGCGGTCGCCGCCCTCATCACCTGCACCCTTTTCGCAACGGCCACAGGCATTGTCGGCGCGGTCGTGACACTCATGGGCCTGCTGGCGTTTCCCGCCATGCTGAAGGCGCGTTACGACATCGGCTATGCCTCGGGAGTGATCTGCGCGGGAGGAACCCTCGGCATCCTCATTCCGCCGTCCATTCTGCTCATCGTCTATGGCGCGACGGCGGGTGTGTCGGTGGTTCGTATGTATGCGGCAGCCCTGCTTCCAGGACTGCTGCTCGCCGGCCTCTATCTGATCTATGTGGTGGCGAAGGCGGTGCTGCAGCCGCAGGTGGCGCCGAAGCCGACCCGAGACGAGGTAGGCCACTATTCGGTCCTGCAAATCAGCTGGATGCTGCTGACCTCCTTCGTCCCCCTGGCGGTCCTGATCCTCGCGGTGCTCGGCGCTATTCTCTTCGGCCTCGCCACGCCTTCGGAGGCTGCCGCTATCGGCGCGCTCGGCGGCGTCGTGCTGGCCGCCGCCTACCGCGCCCTGACCTGGCAACGCCTGAAGGAGTCCGTCTATTTGACGGCGCGCACGACCGCGATGGTCTGCTGGCTGTTCGTCGGCTCCGCGACCTTCGCCTCGGTCTTTGCCTATCTGGGAGGCCAGCAACTGATCAGCGATTTCGTCACCGGCCTCGACATGTCGCCGCTGATGTTTCTGATCGTCGCCCAGATCATCATCTTCATCCTGGGCTGGCCGCTGGAATGGACGGAGATTATCGTGATCTTCGTTCCGATCTTCCTGCCGCTGTTGGCGCATTTCGAGATCGATCCGCTGTTTTTCGGCGTGCTCGTCGCGGTCAACCTTCAGACGGCCTTTCTGTCGCCGCCCATGGCGATGTCGGCCTACTACCTCAAGGGCATTTCGCCGCCGCATGTTCAGCTTTCGGATATTTTCCGCGGAATGATGCCCTATATGCTGATCGTTATCCTGTGCATGGTCATCATCTACATCTTCCCGCAGATCGTGTACGGGCTGCCCAACCTGATCTACGGAGGCTGAGACGGGGATGCCGCGGCGAGTGGAGGACAATAGATGAATTTGAGCCGCTTCCTGGCCGTCTTGGCGTTTGTTGTCTTTCTGGCGTTTTTCGGCGTCGTAATCCGGTTCGTCCCGCATCCCGATCTAGGCGTTGCGGTCGGCATCGGCGTCCTCCTTGCGGGCTACGACCTATGGAGCCAGCTAAGGTCTCGCGCGAGGTAATAGCTGGATTGGGGCGGTCGCGGGGAAGCTGCATGGCTGCAGCGTCGATGCGGGCGAAGGCCGAACCGTCCGCTCGGCGTGAGAACATCAACTTCAATCAAATCATCGTGAGTTGCGCCGAACGCCCGGAACCGCCGACGCGTGCCCGGCATTGGTTTTGCGGATGAGTCTGCGTCCAGAACAAGGAGCAGTGTTATGGCTTACCGTGATTACATCCACACGCCGGTGACGCCGCGCGACATCCGATGGGGACTCCAGCAGGGTGCCGTTGCGGGCATTGTCGCAGGCCTCGTCTTTGCGGCGTTTGAAATGACCGCGAGTGCGTTCATGATGGGGGCGGAAGCGTTCTTCACGCCCCTGCGCATGATCGGCGCCATCGCGCTTGGACCGGAAGCTCTCGATCCCGGCTACCCGCTCTTGACGGCCAGCATCGCTGGCGTGGTCGTGCATTTGATCCTGGCCATCGTCTATGGGATTGTGTTCGGGGAGATTGCCGCAATGCTGCGAGGGCGAGCAGCCTTCGTTGGTCTCGGCAGCATCTTTGGCCTCGCCTTGTGGCTCGTCAATTTCTATGTGATCGCGCCGATCGCATTCCCCTGGTTTCTGCAAGCAAGCCCGGTCGTGCAGTTCATTGCCCACACATTTTTCTTCGGTACCGTCCTCGGCTGGTTCCTGTGGAAATCGCACGAGAGAAGCGGGCTCGAAGGACCGGCGGTTTAGCCTTGCCAGCACCGACCTGGCGCCGTCGGATTGAGGCTGAAGAGACAGCGGTGATCACCGGCGCTTCTGCTGGCATTGGGCGCGCTATTGTGCTGCGCCTCGCGCGGGAGGGTGCGAAGGTCGCTTTGATCGCCCGCGACAAGCCCGCTCTGAGCCAGCTGACAGTGGAAATCGAAGGTGAGGGCGGCGAGGCTCTCGCCATAGCCGCCGATGTTTCCGACGCGCCCAAGTATTCGCAGCCGCCGACGAGATCGAGTCAGCACTGGGGCCGATCGACGGGCAACCGCTCAATGTCATGTCCAACGATCTGGCATAGAAAAGCGGGCGGCTGGCTGCCCTACAACGATCAGGTTTTCGACTATCTCAAGCGGCAGCTCGACAAGATCGACCCCTCTTACCGCGACTGACGGACCCCCCAATCGACGAGCATGGAGAGCTAAAGTGACGAAAGTTGAGGTATTGTTCTTCGACGTCCTGGGGACCGTTGTCGATTGGCGCGGCAGCATAGCGGCGGAGGCAAGTTCTTTTCTGAAGCGCCACGATGCTTTGCATATCGACGCTAGTGCTTTTGCCGATGCTTGGGTCGGACGCTATGACGCATCGGTTGAAGACGTTCGCTGCGGTCGGCGGCCCTTTGTCCCGCTCGATCTGCTCAACATGGAGAACCTGGAAGCCTGTCTGAAAGGATATGGCTTGATGCCATCGGCTGTACCGAGCGCCGAACTGGAAAATCTCAATCTGGCTTGGCACCGCCTCAAGCCGTGGCCGGACTCGGTGGAGGGTCTTTTCAGATTGAAGGAACGCTTTATCGTCGCACCGCTGTCCGATGGGAACACCCGACTTCTGGTGGACATGGCAAAACATGCCGGGCTGCCATGGGATACGATCCTCGGCGCTGATGTCTCCGAGGCCTATAAGCCGATGCCACAGGTGTATCTTCGTGCCTGCGAGCTGCTGGGCGTGGAGCCGGACAGGGCGATGCTGGTTGCCGCCCACGACTACGATCTGGACGCCGCGCGTCGATGCGGATTGAAGACGGCGTATGTCGTTCGCGCAAATGCGCATGACCCGTCGAAGGCTGCCGTTGTCAAGCCGCGCGACGGTTGGGAATACATGGCAAATGACTTGATCGAACTCGCTGCAGTTCTGAAGTAGGTTGCGAGGGCCGCTCCGGCAGCCGGCAACAAAAGGCCGCGTTGTCCGCAAAGAGTCAGCACCAGCGTGCCGTACGGCTCGCCTACACGCCGAGCCACCGCTCGGCATGGTCGAGCACCACGAAAATGGTGATGAACATAATCGCACTCGAAAGCGCTCCGATAAGGATCCTGACGCTCAGCGAACCTTCGTCTACCGACAGCCCGCTGGCTCCGACTGCGACAGCCATCACCAGGGAAATGAAGGTGCGGAGCGGTCGAGTTGCCCGTATTGCAGAGCAAGCCAATGACATCGCCGACTATCACCCGATCGCCCAGCTTGATGCGAAGGCTGCCGCGCTGCGCAAGCTGGTGGCTGGACGGCCGCACTTGGGCGGCGAGCGGACAAGCTCTGGCAGCAATTGGCCGCAAATCGCGATGGAGCATCAACCGCGCCGCGCCGCCTCGATCGCGGCGACGTCGATTTTCACCATGGTCATCATGGCATCAAACGCGCGCTTTGCCTCGTCGCCGCCAGCCGCCATCGCGTCAGTCAGCACGCGCGGCGTGATTTGCCAGGAAATCCCCCATTTGTCTTTGCACCAGCCGCACACGCTCTCCTGGCCGCCGTTGCCGACAATGGCATTCCAATAGCGGTCGGTCTCCTCCTGATCATCGGTGGCGATCTGGAAAGAGAACGCTTCGTTGTGCTTGAACTCGGGACCCCCGTTGAGGCCGATACAAGGAAGGCCCGCGACTGTGAATTCGACCGTCAACACGTCGCCCTCTTTGCCGGCCGGGTAGTCACTGGGTGCACGGTGCACGGCACTCACCACGCTGTCAGGAAATATCTCGGAGTAGAAGCGGGCGGCAGCCTCGGCGTCCTTATCGTACCAGAGGCAAATCGTATTCTTTGCCATTGCGGGTTCCTTTCGCTTTGGGGCTGAGATTTCGGCCTTGTTTCCCCATCCGCTCTCTTCCGAAATAGGTAGCCAACCGCTTTTCTCCACCCCCGGAAGAGTCCGTCTCGCACGGGTGATCGCAAAGGGGCAGCTTACCTTAACGTCGCTGTCCGCTTTGGCCCGGGTTCCGGACGATAAGCGAAGGTCCGCTCCTGAAATGCGTCGGGAATGTTCGGAGCGTCCGCAAGGCGGACCAACATTGCGACGCCTAACCAGACGACAACAGGACTACGATGCTCCGCCGGTCCGCCCCTCAGGCGGTCTTCGGCGTCACCAGCCCCAGTTCGTCAACCATCGCCTCGCGCATGAGAAACTTCTGCGGCTTGCCGGTCACCGTCATCGGCAATTCGGTGCGAAAGCGGACGTGGCGCGGGATCTTGTAATGGGCGATCTGGCCGGCGCAAAAGGCCTTGATCTCCTGCTCTGTGGCGATCTGGCCCGGCTTGAGCACAATCCACGCGCAAAGCTCCTCGCCATATTTCGGGTCGGGAATGCCGAACACCTGCACTTCCCTGACCTTGGGATGGCGATAGAGGAACTCCTCGACCTCGCGCGGATAGACGTTCTCGCCGCCGCGAATGACCATGTCCTTGACCCGGCCGACGATGTTGCAATAGCCCTCGGCGTCGATGGTGGCGAGGTCGCCGGTGTGCATCCAGCCGTCGGGATCGATCGCCTCGCGGGTTTTTTTCTCGTCGTCCCAATAGCCCTTCATCACCGAATAGCCGCGCGTGCAGAGTTCGCCCGGCGCGCCGACCGCAACGGTGGCGCCATCGGCATCGATCGCCTTGACCTCGACATGGGGATGGACGCGGCCGACCGTCGAGACGCGTTTTTCCAGTGGGTCGTCGACGCTGCTCTGGAACGACACCGGGCTGGTCTCGGTCATGCCATAGGCGATGGTCACCTCTGCCATGTGCATCAGCGACACCACCTTCTTCATCACCTCGATCGGGCACGGCGAGCCGGCCATGATGCCGGTGCGCAAGCTGGTGAGATCGAAGGTGTCAAAATCCGGATGGTCGAGCAGGCCGACGAACATGGTCGGCACGCCGTAGAGGCCGGTGCAGCGCTCGCCCGCCACTGCCTTCAGCGTGGCGCCGGCTTCGAAGCCCTCGCCCGGGAAGACCATGGTTGCGCCCTTGGTGACGCAGCCGATCGTGCCCATCGACATGCCGAAGCAGTGATAGAGCGGCACCGGGATGCACAACCGATCCTCGACGGTCAGCCTGATCGCCGATGTGACGAAATTGCCGTTGTTGACGATGTTGTTGTGGGTCAGCGTCGCGCCCTTTGGCGCGCCTGTCGTGCCTGAGGTGAACTGGATGTTGATGGCGTCGCCGGGCTTCAGCCCCTCGGAGATCCGGTCGAGGCTGTCATGCTCGTCGCGTGCTGCCATCGCGAGAACGTCGGCGAAATTGAACATGCCGGGAGAATTCTCCTCGCCCATGCGGATGACGATCTTCAGCGCCGGCAATTTTTTCGACTCAAGTTTGCCGGGCGTCGCAGTCGCGATCTCCGGCGCGAGCGTCTCGATCATGCCGAGATAGTCGGACGTCTTGAATTTGGCGGCGGTGACCAGCGCTCGGCAAGCGACCTTGTTCAACGCATAATCCAGCTCAGTCAGCCGGTAGGCCGGATTGATGTTGACCAGGATCAGGCCGATGCGCGCGGTGGCGAATTGCGTCACCAGCCATTCCCAGCGGTTCGGCGACCAGATGCCGACGCGGTCTCCCTTTTCGAGACCGAGCGCCAGGAAGCCTGCGGCCAGGGCATCCACCGTGTCTGAAAGTTCGCTCCAGGTGAAGCGCTTGTCCTGTTCGACGAAGACCGCGGCATCGAGCGTGCCGTATCTGCTGACGGTGTCCGAAAGCAGCGCCGGGATGGTCTGCTGCAGCAGCGGAACGGTGCGCTCGCCCGACACATGCGCCCGGCCGTCGACCGGCGCGACAAATGTACCGCCGTTGCGCGGGCGGCGGCCGCGCAGACTGGTGGCATTCTTCAACTCGTCGAGATTGATCGGCATCGCCGTCTCCTCCGCAGACGAGGCCGAGTCTATCAGCCTGCCGGGGTGGTGGAAATCCCGTTGATGGTACTGGAGCGCCATCCCTCCCCCCTTGAGGGCCCCTTGAGGGGAGGGTGGACAGCCGCCGAAGACGGATGGACGGGTGGGGTCGTTTGCGGCAGCGCTCGACGTGAGACGACCCCACCCGCCTCGCTCCGCGAGGCACCCTCCCCTCAAGGGGGAGGGATTGCGCCTGCCATCTTCGCCGCGATGTCGCGCAGAACTGCTTCATCCGCAGCGGCGCGGATCTTCCGCGATGCGACAAGGCAGGCCTGCGAGCGCAGAATGACGCCGTCGGCCAGCACCTTCAGATGGTTGGCGCGCAGCGTCGAGCCTGACGTTGTGATGTCGACGACGACATCGGCCAATCCCGCCGCCGGCGCGCCTTCGGTGGCGCCCAGGCTCTCGACGATGCGATAGACCTGGATACCGTGCTTTTGCGAAAAGAACTGCTGCGTCAGCCGCCAGTATTTGGTGGCGATCCTGAGCCGCCTGCCGTGGCGCTGTCGGAAATCGGCGGCGACATCGTCGAGATCGGCCATCGTATCGACATCGAGCCAGATGTCGGGCACCGCCACCACGACATCGGCGTTGCCGAAACCGAGGCGGGCGACGATCTCCGCACGCGCCTCCCAATCGGCGAGGCTTTCGCGCAACAGATCCTCGCCGGTGATGCCGAGGTCGACCGAGCCCTGGCCGATCTCGCCTGATATTTCGGTCGCCGACAGAAACGCCACCTCGACGCTCTCCACACCTTCGATGCGGGCGCGGTATTTACGCTCGTCGCCGGGCAGGCTGACGGCAAGCCCGGCGTTGGCCAGCACCTCCAGCGCCTGCTCCTTGAGCCGGCCCTTCGACGGGATCGCCAGCGTGATCATTGCGCCTTCTCCCGCAACGCTTCGATGCGGTCGAGCCAGACGGAAAAGCCGACGCCGGGGATCGGCGTTTTCGCGCCGAGCAGCGTCAGCAAGCGGTCATAGCGGCCGCCGCCGGCCAGCGGCCGGTCGCCGTTTTCCGCCGCGATCTCGAAGACCAGACCGGTGTAATAGTCGAGCGGACGACCGAAGGCGGCGTCGTAGCGGATTTTTGCCGTGGGCAGGCCAAGAGCTTCGATCGACTTTGCACGTGCGGAAAAATTGTCCAGCGCCGCGCCCAGCGAAAGCCCGGCGCCGGCCGCGAACGTTTCGAGCGCCTGTGCGGCGCCGTCAAGCGCTACGTCGATCGCCAGAAAATCCTTCAGCGCCGAAAACGCCTCGTTCGACAGCCGCACGCTGCGCAGTTCGGCCTTTTCGATGAGCCGCCTAGCAATGTCGGCCGGCGAGCGCCCGGCCGACGCCGACAGCCCCGCTTGCTCCATGCCGCCGGCGATGTGCGACGAAAGCCCTTCCAGGTCGCCATTGAGGACAAGGGCAGCGACTGGGCCGGCGAGCTGGCCGTTGCGTGGCGGGTTGGCGAGGTCGGCAAGCGCTGCCTCCAGCATCGCCGCCGAACCGAAAGCCCGGGCCAGCCGCATGCGCCAGCCGCGCGGCAGGCCGAGCGCGGCGAGCACCGCTTCGAATATGGTCTGATCGCCGAGCGTGATCGCCAGTGCCTGGTCCGGCAGCACCAGCGAAAGCAGCGCATGCGCATCGGCCAGCGAACGCGCGTCCGCTTGCGCCGTGTCGCGGTCGCCGAGATCCTCGATGCCGGCCTGGAAGAATTCATTGCCGCCCTCGCGACGCTGGCGAAACACCTCGCCGAGATAGGAATAACGGCGCGGCGTGCCGGCCTGGCTGGCGATATGGTCGAGGCAGACCGGAATGGTGAATTCCGGCCGCAGGCAAAGCGTCTGTCCGGTCTCGCTTTCGGTGAGGAAAATACGCCGGCGCAGATCCTCTCCCGCCATGTCGAGGAAGGGGTCGGCCGGCTGCAGCACCGCGACTTCCACCGCATGCGTGTTTCGCGCGGCGAAGAGCGCCGCGATGTCCGCGGCGATGGCGGGGTAACGGGAGGTCATGGGACCCCACCTTGCCTTCTCCCCTTGTGGGAGAAGGTGGATTGGCGCGAAGCGCCAAGACGGATGAGGGGTGCTGGAAGAAATGAGGCGTCGGCGCTCCCTGGAGCACCCCTCATCCGACCGAGCTTCGCTCGGCCACCTTCTCCCACAAGGGGAGAAGGGGAGACCGGCGCCCTACTTGCCACGCGCTCGCTCCTCGGCCTGCGCCGCGAGTATCTTCCTGACCTCGCCAACCAGCTCGCTTTCCGCCACCGTCACCTGCGCCGGGCGTGCGGCGCGCCATTCGGCGTTGTCCGCAATCTCCGCCGACATGCGGGCGCCCTCGATCAGGTCCTTGATCTGCACCTCAGCCTTGGCCCGCTCGTCGCCGCCCTGGATGATGGCGACCGGGCTGCCGCGGCGGTCGGCATATTTGAGCTGCGCCTTCATGCCGGCGCCGCCAAGATACATTTCGGAGCGGATGCCGGCGGCGCGCAGCTCGGCCACCAACTTCTGGTAGCGGCCGAGGCTTTCGGTGTCCTTGTCCATGGTGAGCACGACGACCGGCGCGACGACATCCGACATGTCGAGCTTGCTGAGGTTCTTCAGCGCCGTCATCAGCCTGGAGACGCCGATGGAAAAGCCGGTCGCCGGCACCGGCTCGCCACGAAAGCGCGAGACGAGGCCGTCATAACGCCCGCCACCGCCAACCGAGCCGAAGCGCACGATTTTTCCCTCTTCGTTGGGGATTTCGGCCAGGAGCTCGGCTTCGTAGACCGGACCGGTATAATATTCGAGACCACGAACGACGGAACGATCCATAACTATTCGGTCTTCGCCATATCCAGCTGCCCTTACCAAGTCTTCAATGGTTGATAGTTCGGCAACGCCTTCGTTGAAGGACTGGCTGGCTCTCACTGCGGAGACCGGGTGTCCTAAATCACCTAGCTCAGGCTTCGCCGTAGCGTGAAGGATTGCCTCAGCTTGAACGTTGTCCAGCCCGGCGCCCTTGGTAAAATCACCGCTCTCGTCCTTGCGTCCGGTGCCAAGCAGCAGACGAACCCCCTCGACGCCCAGCTTGTCCAGTTTGTCGATCGCCCGCAGCACCGTCAGCCGGCGGCCGACGTTCTCGTCGCCACCGAGGCCGATCGCCTCGAGCACGCCGTCGAGCACCTTGCGATTGTTGACCCTAATGACGTAGTCGCCGCGTTTGATGCCCAGCGCCTCCATCACGTCGGCCATCATCATCGCCATTTCGGCGTCCGCCGCCACACCCGGCGTGCCGACCGTGTCGGCATCGAACTGCATGAACTGGCGGAAGCGGCCGGGGCCGGGCTTCTCGTTGCGGAACACCCAGCCGGAGCGGTAGCTGCGATAGGGTTTAGACAGACGCTCGAAGTTCTCGGCGACGAAGCGGGCCATCGGCGCGGTCAAATCGTAGCGCAGCGAGAGCCACTGGTCATCGTCGTCCTGGAAGGAGAATACGCCCTCGTTCGGCCGATCCTGGTCGGGCAGGAATTTGCCCAGCGCATCGGTGTATTCGATCATCGGCTGCTCGACCGGCTCGAAGCCGTAAAGCTCATAGACCGAGCGGATCGTCGCCATCATCTTCTCGACGGCGCGGATATCGTCGGCGCCGCGGTCGACAAGCCCGCGCGGCAGCCGCGCTTTCATCTTTTCCGATTTGTCGGCCATCGTATGGGTACTCGGTGTTTCCTAGCGTTCCGTGGATCGGCAAAATTACTGAATTTCCACAGCGCGGGTGTCCTAACCGATGCAGCCGGGAGCGGCAAGGGTTTGTACCTTTCCTGAAACACACCGGGCCAAAACGAAACAATTCCGCCATGAGCGCGGCATCGTGCCGACACAATCGCAGCCGATAAAGCGCGCCGAAACAAGGGGTTCGAGCCATGACCACGGCACGGCAATTCGACATCATCGACAGCGGCGCCCGCGAGCTGCCCCGGCTGCGGCCGGCCGATCATCATGCACCGTTGCCTGCAACCCAAATGGCGGGACCGTTCGAGGTTGCCACGGACGAGCGTACAGGACCGACCATGCGCGATGCGCTGGTGACCGGCCTGCTGGTGATCTACCCAGCCCTTGCCACGGTGGCGGCCATCGTCGCCGGGCTTTTTCTGGCCGGCGCCAGCGGCGCTTGAGTTTTTGAGCGCCCTGCCTTCTCCCCTGTGTGGGAGAAGGCAAAAAGGAAGCTCACTTCGGCCGCTTGAACGCCTTGCGCTCCGCCTCGACCTGCTCGCGGCAGACACAGCCCTCGAGATGGTCGTTGACCAGCCCCATGGCCTGCATGAAGGCGTAGACGGTGGTCGGGCCGACAAAGCTCCAGCCGCGTTTTTTCAGCTCCTTTGAAATCCGCACAGAGACCGCCGTAGTCGGGTTGGCGCGCAGATGCGCGAGATCGATGACTTCGGGCCGCTGGTCCGGGCCGGGTTCGAACTTCCAGAACCAGGCAGCCAGCGAGCCGGCCTCGTCGGCCATTTCACGGGCGCGCTTGGCGTTGTTGATGGTCGAGACGATCTTGCCGCGGTGGCGGATGATGCCGGCATTGGCGAGCAGGCGCTCGACGTCCTCGTCGGTGAAGGCGGCGATCTTGTCGATATCGAAGCCGGCGAACGCCTCGCGGAAATTCTCGCGCTTGCGCAATATGGTCAGCCAGGACAGGCCCGATTGAAAGCCTTCGAGGCAGATCTTTTCGAACAGCCTGCGGTCGTCGGTGACCGGGCGGCCCCATTCATGGTCGTGGTAGTGCAAATAATCCGGCAGATTTCCGTGCCAGAAGCAGCGCGCGACACCGTCGGGTCCGGAGAGCAGGCCTGTCTTCTCATCCATGGCAGAATTCCATTCGTTAATGCGTCTCAGCGCTGCCTTTACCGCGGCTTTACCAGATTCCTGAACCGGCCGGTAACCACGCCGAAAGGTTTACTGACAATGGAGCATTTTACGCATTCCGATTCACGTTTCGGTTGCCGCTCCGCGCCCAATGTCCGCGAAATCGGGGACGCTTTTGGGCCCCGGCGTGTTCGATGATCAAGGTGCGTTCCGATGAAGACACTTTTGTTCCCGCTGCTCGGCGCCGCGGCCGTACTGGCCGCTGCCGCTACATCCTCCAGCGCCAATGACCGCTATGCCGACAGGCCGCCAGTGATGGTGAGCCCCGACCTTTCGGCGCCCTGGGTGCTGCAGCTCGGCCGCGCGCCGGGCATCGTCCGCCAGAACCGGCAAGAGATGCAAAAGCCGCAGCGCCGTTCTCAAAGGCAGGCGCAACCGGCTCAGCTGCATACGGCGGCGATGCAGGCGCCGGCCAAGAAGCGCCTGCTCGCGCGGCCGCAGATCAACCCGATCTACCTGCCGCAGCAGGTCGCCTATGACGGTCCGGAGAAGCCGGGCACGATCGTCATCGATACGAGGGAGAATTTCCTTTATCTGGTCGAGAACAACGGCAAGGCGAGGCGCTATGGCGTCGGCACCGGCAAGCCGGGCTTCGAATGGGCCGGCAAGCACAAGATCTCGCAGAAGAAGGCCTGGCCCGAATGGCGACCGCCGGCGCAGATGATCTCGCGCGAGGCCGCCAACGGCCGTTATCTGCCGACCTATGTCGCCGGCGGCGTCGAGAACCCGCTCGGCGCGCGCGCGCTCTATCTCGGCTCGACGCTCTACCGCATCCACGGCACCAACCAGCCCTGGACGATCGGCGGCGCCGTGTCGTCGGGCTGCATTCGCATGCGCAACGAGGACGTCGTCGACCTCTATGAGCGGGTCGATGTTGGCACGACGGTTGTGGTGATGTAATCTGCAGTTGATTTTGTTGCCGATTCTGTCCAGAAGACTCTGGATCATCGGATACGGGGGACGGGCCGTGTGGGGATGCGGCCAGTCAAGAAAGGGCGGCGCGGCAAACCGCGCTGCCCTTTCTGTTTCTAGAGCGCGACAGGATCACGTCTGGCAGTGTCAGCTTTGACCGGTAGGTCGCGCCCGGGGTATGGCGGTTCGCATTCTCGCTGCCATTCTTCTCGTTATTTTGCTATGTCGGCTGCAACGTTCCCAGACAAAGGCCAATCTACATGCCCCTGTCCGATGACAGCCGCTATCTCAAAGGCGGCCCGGTCGCCCAACGCATCATCGCCTCGGTGCGCGAGGATGCAGCGATCGCCACCGCAGAAGGTTTTCCGCCCAAACTGATATCGATCACCGTCGGCGACACCGCTGCGGTCGACGTTTATGTGCGCAACCAGCGCGCCAAGGCGGCATTGGCCGGCATCGGTTTCGAGGAAAGACGGTTTGCCGCCGACATCACCGCCGGCGAACTCGAAGCAGCGATCCACGGTCTTAATGCCGATCCGCGCGTCACCGGTATCATCATCCAGCGGCCGGTGCCCGTGCATATCCCGATCAAGACGCTTCAGGCGGCGGTGCATCCGCTCAAGGACGTCGAGGGCATGCACCCGGCCTCGATCGGCAACATCGTCTACAACCAGCTCGACCTTGCACCGTGCACGGCGGCCGCTTCGGTCGAACTGCTCAAGGAGACCGGCCTCGATCTGAAGGGGCTCGAGGTCGTCATCGTCGGCCACTCCGAGATCGTCGGCAAGCCGATCGCCTTCCTCTTGATGAGCAAGGGCGCGACGGTGACGGTCTGCCATCACATGACGCGCTCGGTGGCAGCGCACGCGCGCCGTGCCGATGCGCTGTTCGTCGCCGTTGGCAAGCCGCGGCTGATCAAGGCCGACATGGTCAAGCCGGGTGCAGCCGTCATCGACATCGGCATCAATGCCGAGACAGGACCGGACGGCGAGAGCCGCATCGTTGGCGACGTCGACGCCGAGAGCGTCAAGCATGTCGCGTCCTGGATCACGCCGGTGCCGGGCGGCGTCGGCCCGATCACCGTGGCGATTCTTTTGCGCAACACAATGGTGGCGCTCAGCCGCCAACGCGCACGCTACCAGGCGACCTACGGTGTGGTGGACAAGCTCGCGGCGGAATAGGCACGTAGCGGCAGGCCTCCTCACCCAGCCTCCGCTTCGCTCGGCTGACATCTCCCGAGGGGAGAGGAGGCTTTCAAGGCCGGCACCAGTCTCTTGTCCCCAACGGGGAGAAGGTGGCAGCCCACGGGTCTTGCCTCCGGCAAGCCCGAGGACAGGCTCCGCGGCCGGATGAGGGGGCTCGCCTCAGAACTGTCCCGTCACTCCGCTGCCACGACTGCCCTGTTGTCCGGAACGCCTTCCGGCCTCGGTCCGCCATAGGCCCAGTCGAGCAGTTTTACCGTGTGCACCACCGGCAGCTTCGCCGCTGACGCAATCTGGGTGATGCAGCCGATATTGCCGGTGGCGACGATTTCAGCACCTGTCGCCTCGATATTCCTGACCTTGCGATCACGTAGCTGAGCCGAAATCTCGGATTGCAGGATGTTGTAAGTGCCGGCCGAGCCGCAGCACAGATGCCCCTCGCGCGGCTCGCGCACGATGAAGCCCGCCTTGGCCAAAAGCTCCTTGGGCTGGCGGGTGATCTTCTGGCCGTGCTGCATCGAGCAGGCAGAGTGATAGGCAACGATGGTGCCGGGCTTGCGCACCGGCTCGGGCAGGTCGAGACCCACCAGATATTCCGTGATGTCCTTGGCCAGCGCCGACACGCGCGCCGCCTTGTCGGCATAGGCCGGATCGAGGCGCAGCATGAAGCCGTAGTCCTTGATGGTGGTGCCGCAGCCCGACGCGGTGATCACGATGGCATCCAGCCCTCGCTGGTCGATGGCGCGCGTCCAGGCGTCGACATTGCGCCTGGCCGAGGCAAGCGCTGCCCCCTCGCGGCCCATGTGATGCACCAGCGCGCCACAGCAGCCCTCACCCTCGGGAACCACGACCTCGACGCCCAACCGCGTCAGCAGCGCGATCGTCGTGTCGTTGATGCCGGGATCGAGCACGGATTGTGCGCAGCCGGTGAGAATGGCGACGCGGCCGTTTTTTGCGGCGCCCTGCCCGGCATGGATGCCCGGCGAAGCCATTGGCGAGGCCGCAGGAACCGACGCTGGGGCAAGCTTGAGCATCGCGCCCAGCGGCTTCAGCGCCGGGATCTTTTCGAACAGACCGGCGAATGGCTGCGCGAGCCTCGCCAGCTTGAGCGCAGCGCGAAAGCGCGAGGGATAAGGCAGGACAAAGGCCAGCATGGCGCGCGTCAGCCGATCGAGCGGCGAGCGCCTGTAGGTCTCCTCGATATGGACGCGGGCGTGGTCGACCAGATGCATGTAATTGACGCCCGACGGGCAGGTTGTCATGCAGGCGAGGCAGGACAGGCAGCGGTCGATATGGGTGACGATCTGCTTGTCAGCGGGGCGACCGTTCTCCAGCATGTCCTTGATCAGGTAGATCCGCCCGCGCGGCGAATCCAACTCGTTGCCAAGCGTTACATAGGTCGGGCAGGTGGCCGTGCAGAAGCCGCAATGCACGCATTTGCGCAGGATCTTCTCCGATTCCGCGACATGCGGATCGGCAAGCTGGGCAAGCGAAAAATTGGTCTGCACGCAAAAATCCTATAATCCCAAGAACCAGCTTTCCGGGTCTTTGACCGGCTCGCCGCGCTGCAGCGCCTGCAGGCCGAGAATGCAGCGGGCAATGAACCAGACGGCGACGACGAACATCAGCGCGACGCCTATCGCCACCATCATCAGCACAACCGAGATCAGCGCATAAAGCAGACCGATCCAGAAGGTGCGGATCAGGAATGTATAGTGGCTCTCGACGAAGCCGCCTGCTTTGCCGCGGTTGATATAGGCCAGCACGATGCCAACAATACCGGTGACGCCGACGACGAGGCTGGCGAGATAGAGGATGTAGATGACCAGCGCGTTGGTCGAACCCGGCTCCAGCCAGCGGTCGGTCTGGCGCGGCGCGGGTTTACCTGAATCGGTCGGGCCTGGATTGATGTCGCTCATAATGCTGCTCCCTCGGTTGCCGTCCCAAGAGTAGCAGAGCTTGCAGCCGGTGCCATACGGCCGGGATTGAGGATATTCTTAGGATCGAATTCGGCTTTGAGCCGCGCCGACAACGCTGCCAGTTGCGGCGCCTGCGGCTCAAACACCGGCACAGCGGCGCGATGCGAAGGCGCCGCGCGCACCAGCGTCGCATGGCCGCCGCCATACTGTCTCACCAGGCCGCGCAGAAGATCGGCTTCGGGATCGCCATGCTCCATGCGCAGCCAGATCAGTCCGCCCTGCCAGTCATAGAAGGCATCGGCCGCCGCCTGCATGCGCAGCGCCAGCACCATCTGGTGACCTTGCGCCGGCGCCATCGAAACGCGCCACACCGGCTTTTCCAGGCCGTCGGCAAACGGCGCGCAATCTCTGATGTCGCGCCAGACGGAATGCGAGATATCGCCCGAAATCTCCTCGAGCGGGCCGGCATTTCCGAGCAGGTCTTTCAGCGCGGCGATGCGGTAGGCGACCGACGGGCCGAACCCCTCGACGCGCAGCAATGTCGCCGCGGCATTGCCGAGGCTCCCGCCGGCGACCCGCGCGGCGACGCGTTCGGGAAGATGGGCCGCACTCGACACTTCGGCGCTGGAGCCGAGCGCCAGCGCCATGGCGGCGGCGGCATGATCGTCGAGCAGGCCGCGCAGAGCGAGCGTGACTTCGGTCTCGGCTGATGGCAGCACCTTGAAGGTGACGTCGGTGAGGACGGCAAGCGTGCCCCAGCTGTTGGCCATGAGTTTCGACAGGTCGTAGCCGGTGACGTTCTTGACGACGCGGCCGCCGGACTTGAAGGCCTCGCCGCGACCGGAAACCGCCGCTACGCCGAGAATATGGTCGCGCGCCGCCCCCGCCTTCAGCCGGCGCGGGCCGCAAAGGTTCGCAGCCAGCACGCCGCCGATCGTGCCTCGCCCTAACTCACCGCCGAGCAGCGGGCCATAATCCAGCGGCTCGAAGGCCAGCTGCTGGCCGTTTTCGGCAAGCAGGCTTTCGATGTCGGCGAGCGGCGTGCCGGCTTTGGCCGACAGCACCAGTTCGGCCGGCTCGTAGAGCGTCACGCCGGACAGTTTCGACAGGTCGAGCGTATGCTCGGTCTGCAGCGGACGGCCGATACCGCGCTTGGAACCATGGCCGAGGATTTCGAGCGGCGAGTCTTCGGCGGCGGCCCAGGCAACGGTGGAGAGGGTTTCGGCTGCGGTGGAGGGAGTGAAGGTGGTCATGGCTATCTCTGGTTCCTCGCTCCCGCAACGCGGGGGAGAGGTGGCTCGGGCGAAGCCCGAGACGGAGAGGGGGCAATCATAGAACGCCACCTCCAATCTTCTTGGCCGCAAAAACGAACCTCAGGTCCGAGGCGATCACGTCTTCGGCCAACCGCCGTTCCAGCGCCGCAAGAATGGTCTCGCAAACGCTTGTCCGGCTCTTGAGTACGTCGACGTTCCAGAACCGCACTGCCGAGAACCCTTCGCCACGCATGAATTCGTCGCGTCGTCTGTCATAGGAACTCTCGGCATGGTGACTTCCGTCCAGTTCAACGACCAGCTTTTCGCTTCGGCAGGCGAAGTCGGCGAAATACGGCCCGATCGGCATCTGTCGCACGAATTTATATCCGCCAAGCCTTTTGGCTTTCAGTTCCGTCCACAGGGTTGCTTCCATCGGATTGTCGCCATGCCGAAGCTCACGAGCACGCGCGATCCTTTCAGGCGAGCGGCGACTTGGCACGTCGGCCGCAGACCCCCTCTCCGTCTCGGGCTTTGCCCGAGCCACCTCTCCCCCGCTTCGCGGGGGCGAGGAACCCCCATTCTGAAATCCCATCATCAAAACCTCGGAATGTCCGGAAACGCTGTCTGCCCGCGATGCACGTGCATGCGTCCGAGCTCGGCGCAGCGGCGCAACTGGGGAAACACCTTGCCCGGGTTGAGCAGATGGTTGGGATCGAAAGCGCATTTGACCCGCATCTGCTGGTCGAGGTCGATCTGGTTGAACATTTCTGGCATCAGGTCGCGCTTCTCCACCCCCACCCCGTGCTCGCCGGTCAGCACGCCGCCGACTTTGACGCAGAGCCGCAGGATGTCGGCGCCGAAACTTTCCGCCTTGTCGAGCTCGCCCGGCACATTGGCGTCATAAAGGATCAGCGGATGCAGGTTGCCGTCGCCGGCATGGAAGACATTGGCGACCCCGAGGCCGTATTTCTCCGACAGTTCGCGCATCCCGTGCAGCACGCGCGGCAGTTCCTTGCGCGGGATGGTGCCGTCCATGCAGTAGTAGTCGGGCGAGATGCGGCCGACCGCCGGAAAGGCAGCTTTGCGGCCGGCCCAGAAGCTCAGCCTCTCTTGCTCCGACTGCGAGACGCGGCATGTGGTCGAGCCGTTCCTATAGGCGATGGCTTCGACAAGGCCGATCAGGTGATCGACCTCGACGCCCGGCCCGTCGAGCTCGACGATCAGCAGCGCCTCGACATCCAAGGGATAGCCGGCATGGACGAAATCCTCGGCCGCGTGGATCGCCGGGCGGTCCATCATCTCCATGCCGCCCGGGATGATGCCGGCGCCGATGATGTCGGCGACGCATTGGCCACCCTGCTCGCTGGTCGGGAAGCCGATCAGCAGCGCGCGCGCCGTCTCCGGCTTCTTCAGGATGCGCACAGTGACCTCGGTGACGACGCCGAGAAGCCCTTCGGAACCGGTCATGACCCCGAGCAGGTCGTAGCCTTCCGCGTCGAGATGCTTGCCGCCGAGCCGCACCACCTCGCCGTTCATCAGCACCATCTCGATACCGAGCACATTGTTGGCGGTAAGACCGTACTTCAGGCAATGCACGCCGCCGGAATTCTCCGCGACATTGCCGCCGATCGAGCAGGCGATCTGGGAGGATGGATCGGGGGCGTAGTAAAAGCCTTCCTGCTCGACGGCGGTGGTGATGCCGAGATTGGTGACGCCCGGCTGGGCGACGACGATGCGGTTGGGAAAATCGATCTCGAGAATGTGGTTGAACCTGCTCATCACCAGCAGCACGGCATCTTCGAGCGGCAGCGCGCCGCCGGACAGCGAGGTGCCGGAGCCGCGCGGCACGACGCGGATGTTGCGGTCGTTGCAATATTTCAGCACGCGCGAGACCTGCGCCACCGTTTCGGGCAGCACCACGACCAGCGGCAATTGCCGATAGGCGGTGAGGCCGTCGCTCTCGAACGCACGCATCGAATTGGCAGCGTCGACGACGCCTTCGCCCGGCACGATGATGCGCATATCGGCGACGATCTCGTCGCGCCGGCGCATCGTGGCGTCGTCTGGCTTCGGCATCAGCAGGCCGGACATCGACAGTCTCCTTCGATCGACTGGTAAAAATCTTTTACCAGCGGCAGGCGCCTGTTGCAAATCCTGCTTTGGCCGAAATCGAGCGCCGACACCGGGACGGCCTTCCGCAGCGGCAATCTGCCGCTGCGATTTCATCCTCCCCTTGTGGGTTGTTTGGACCGGGAGGGTGATCCGCTCCTACTCGCCCGCCTGCTTGGCGGGTTCGGAGTGCAAACGGCGCACACGGCGCACGCCCCACCAGACCAGCAGGATGGCGAGTGGCACCGAGGCGGCGGTGACGAGCTCGGGCGCGAAGGCATGGCCGTAGATCGAGGCGCCCTTGGCGACGTAGCCGATGAGGCCGACGACGTAGTAGGAGACGGCGGCCACCGAGAGCCCTTCTACCGTCTGCTGCAGCCGCAGTTGCAGGCGGGCGCGGTTGTTCATCGACGCCAGCAGATCGCGGTTCTGCTTCTCGACTTCGACGTCGACCCAGGTGCGCAGCAGCGTGGTGGCGCGGGTGAGCTTCGTCGACAGATTGGCCTGACGCTCCTCGACCGAACGGCAGGTGCGCATGGCGGGGGCGACGCGACGCTGCAGGAACCCGCCCCAGGTGTCGTAGCCGGGCACGGCCTCCTCCTCCAGCGCCTCCAGCCGTTCGCGGACGATGCCGTCATAGGCGCGGCTGGCGCCGAAGCGATAGAGGCTGGAGGCTGCATCGGCCTCCAGCTCGGCGGCAAGCTCGGTCAGGTCGGCAAGCAGCGTCTGGCTGTCGCGGGTTTCGGCGACTTTCATTTCTAGTGTGGTCTGCGCCAGCCTGTCTTCGATGCGGCGCGCGCGACCGGACTGCATCAGCGCCAGCGGCAGGCCAAGCATGGCCAGCGTGCGGTAGGTTTCGATATCGATCAGCCGCTGCGCCAGCGCGCCGGTGCGTGCCGGCGTCAGGCCGCGGTCGAGCACCAGCATGCGGGTCATGCCGTCACCGTCCTGGCGGAAATCGGTGACGATGGTGGCGTTGCCGCGCTCGACCAGCGAATAGCACAGGCTGGTCGGGTCGAAGCTGGCGATCAGCTTTTCGCTCGCCTGCGTCCATTTGCGGATTTCGAGCCTGATGCCGGAAATCACCGTTCCCGGTGGCGAAAACCCGTGGCCGAAAGGCGAAGCTTCCTGGCGCTGGCCGCTCTCGGAGAGCGGCCCTTCCCACAGATAGGTGGAGAATTCCGTGTGCCGTTCCCAGCGCAGCGAGCCCTTGCCCCACTTCATCGCGTGGTGGCGGGCATGAGGCTCAGGCGCGGCGATGCCGAGCCGCCGCGACAATTCGGAAAGCACGGCCTGGTCGACGCCGGACCCAGCTTCGGTCATGAAGGAAAGCTGCACCAGCACGCGCGGTGTCTCGACCAGCGGATGCGGACGGGCGTGAACCTCGCCGAGCGCGCCAGGCCGTCCCTGATGCGCGGGAAAGCCCATGACGCTGCCCTGGACGCGCGGCTGAAATTTGAGATTGGACGGGTCATCTGCCACGGCTGGTCCCCCCGGGCCTGGTGCAATCGCGTCCCTCTAGAGCCAATTGCCGGGGGACGCAAACGACAAGTTAGCCGAAATCGATATGCCGCGACGACGTAGGACCCGGGCAAACCGACGAATTGGATAAATAATTTGACCAGTTGGCGACACTGGCTTTATCCTGCTCGACACCGGTTCAATCCCAGGCCATCCCCGTTGAGCGATATTTTCTCCAGGATCGAGCATTCCCGCACCGCCGACGAGGTGGTGCAGCAGATCGAGAGCCTGATCCTCGAAGGCGTTCTGCGCACCGGCGACAGGCTGCCGGGCGAGCGCGAGTTGGCACGGCAGTTCGAGGTGTCGCGGCCGATCCTGCGCGATGCGCTGAAGGCGCTGGAGGGGCGCGGGCTTTTGACGACGCGGCCCGGCGGCGGCACCCATGTCGCGGACGTCATCGGCCAGCTGTTCACCAAGCCGGTGACGGACCTGATCTCCATGCACCGCAAGGCGGCGACCGACTATCTGGAATACCGCCGCGAGATCGAAGCGGTGGCGGCCGAGTACGCGGCGCGGCGTGCAACATCCGACGATCTGGCGTTGCTCGACCGCATCATGGCGCGCATGGACGAGGCCCACCGGACCGGCAATTTCGACGACGAGGCGGAAATCGACGTCGAGTTCCACCACGCGATCTGCGAATGCGCGCACAACATCATCCTCCTGCACACGCTGCGCTCGTGCTACCGGCTGCTGTCGGAGGGCGTCTTCCAGAACCGGCTCTTGGTGTTCAACGTGCCGGGCGCGCGCGAAGCGCTGCTTTCGCAGCACCGGGCGATCTACGCGGCGGTCAAGGCCGGCGATCCGGCGGCCGCACGGCAGGCGGCGATGGACCACATCACCCATGTCGAACGCACCATGGCCGAGGCCGAGCGTAGCGGCGACTGGCAGCGTGTGTCGCGGCTGAGGCTGATGCAGCGCTCAGAGGCCGGCGACAGCGAGCCGGCAAGAAAACGCTCGTGAGAGACTGTTTGGAAACTCTACTGCGGCGGCCATCTGATGGCGTTTTCTGCGCTTACCTACAGCGCCGCGCGTCCTTTGGACGCGCAAAGGACGCTGTAGCACTTTTGATTTTGCGCATGATCCTTTCCGAAAATCTTTCCAATTTTCGGGGTCATGCGCGGGCTCACGGACCCAAAATGTCCGCTCCGCTCCGGTTCTCGAAACCACCACCATATGACTCGCCGGAGCGACTTTCCAAACAGCCTCTGAGCGCCGGCCAAGAAAAATCAATGACGAATTAGCGAACAACCAGCGGAAAACCCATGAGCATGATCCTCACCATCGCCGATCTCAAGGACCTGGCGCGCCGCCGCGTGCCGAAGATGTTCTTCGACTATGCCGATTCAGGTGGATGGACCGAAAGCACCTACCGCGCCAACGAGGAGGATTTCCAAAAGATCAAGTTTCGCCAGCGCGTGCTGGTCGACATGAGCAACCGCTCGCTGGAATCGACCATGATCGGCGAGAAGGTGGCGATGCCGGTGGCGCTGGCGCCGACCGGTATGACCGGCATGCAGCACCCCGACGGCGAGATGCTGGCGGCGCAGGCGGCGGAGGAATTCGGCGTGCCGTTCACGCTTTCGACGATGAGCATCTGCTCGATCGAGGATGTCGCATCGGTGACCAAGAAGCCGTTCTGGTTCCAGCTCTATGTGCTGCGCGACAAGGATTTCGTCCTCAATCTCATCGACAGGGCGAAGGCGGCGAAATGCTCGGCGCTGGTGTTGACGCTCGATCTGCAGATCCTCGGCCAGCGCCATAAGGATATCCGCAACGGGCTGTCGGCGCCGCCGCGCTTCACGCCGAAACACATCTGGCAGATGGCGACCAGGCCGGGCTGGTGCATCGGCATGGCCGGTACCCAGCGCCGGACCTTCCGCAACATCGTCGGCCACGCCAAGGGCGTCGGCGACCTCACCTCGCTGTCCTCATGGACGACGGAGCAATTCGATCCGCATCTGTCGTGGAAGGACGTTGCCTGGATCAAGGAACGCTGGGGCGGCAAGCTGATCCTGAAAGGCATCCTCGACAAGGAAGACGCGCTGATGGCGGCCAAGACCGGCGCCGACGCGATCATCGTCTCCAATCATGGCGGGCGCCAGCTCGACGGTGCGCCGTCGTCGATCGAGGTGCTGGAAGAGATCGCCGACGCTGTCGGTGACACGGTCGAGGTGCATATGGATGGCGGCATCCGCTCGGGCCAGGACGTGCTAAAGGCGCTGTGTCTTGGCGCCAAGGGCACCTATATCGGCCGGCCTTTCCTTTACGGCCTTGGCGCGCTCGGCAAGGATGGCGTCACCAAAGCCTTGGAAATCATCCGCAAGGAGATGGACATAACGCTGGCACTGTGCGGAAAGCGTCTGGTAACCGACATGGGCAAGGATCAGCTTCGGCGTTAGACTCCCGTGACGGCATGATCACGGAGATGGACGCATTGATTGCCCCCGGCATCCACTTTCTCGACGCGCGCGGACCGGAAGGCATGCGCATCTATGCGGTCGGCGACGTGCATGGCCGGCTCGACCTGCTCGTCGCCATGTACCGCCGGATTGCGGCCGAGATCCGCCAGGCGCGGCCGGCTGACTGGCGTGTCATCCATCTCGGCGACTATGTGGACCGCGGCCCGGACTCCAAGGGCGTCATCGATTTCCTGATCGAAGTGCGAAAACGCGACCCGCGCCACCTGATGCTCGCCGGCAACCACGACATCGGCTTCCTCGACTTCCTCGATGCACCCGATGCGGACGGGCTTTTCATGCGCTATGGCGGCATCCAGACCGCGCAGTCCTATGGCGTGGTGCTCAATGAAGGCGGCGGTGCGTGGTTTGGCAGGTCCGAGGCGGCACTGCGGCAAGGCCATGCGGCGCTGGTCGAGGCCGTGCCGAAAAGCCATGTCGACTTCCTGCAGTCGCTAGCGTTTTCACTGACCTTTGGCGACTTCTTCTTTTGCCATGCCGGCATCCGGCCAGGCATTGCGCTGGAAAGTCAGAGCACGCAGGACCTGATCTGGATCCGCGATGTCTTCCACAATCATTCCGGCCTGCATCCGAAGATCGTGGTGCATGGCCACACGCCGGTTCCGGAGGCGGAGGTGATGGTCAACCGCGTCAATATCGACACGCTTGCCTACCAGACGGGAAACCTCAGCGCGCTCGTCGTCGACGGCGCGGACAAGCGTATCCTGGTGGTGTCAGGTGAGAGGGCCTAAAGCGCGTCGCGCTTCAAGTCTGTGTTTTAGCGAAGCGCGGCGGTGACGCCGTAGCCATCGACGGCGTTGTGGTTGTTGGCTGCGTCGCCGGCATAAGTGCCGAAGCCGCACAACACTATGGCCGACAACATGACAAAGGACAGAAGCGCTGCTTTCACGGACGTCATCTCTTGTTGAGCTCTCTTCATCTGTGCACGAGGCGGGTTACCAATGGGTTGAAACGGAAATACGTCTCAAAATTTCGACGATTTCGCGCTTCTAGGCAGTTTCTGTATCGGCGATGTGTCGCGCGAGTGAGACAAAGGGTTCATCGCGTTGCACGGAAGATGCAGAGCGCGTGCCTTCTAGGGTGGCGGGCGGCCACAAGCCAAGGACGAAACAAGCTGTCCACAGCGGATTTTTGCCAACGTGCCAAATATGCAACGTCGGGACCGACAGCCGTCAGATCGTCGCCACCCAGGCGCGGGCAATGGCCAGCCCGGCGGCATCGGCATCCGGTCCGTGATGGGCCATTTCGTCGTCGAGCCGAGTGCTCCAGTCCGGGTGCCGTTCGGCAATGAGCGATGCGAAGGATGAGCTCCAGTCGCGGACCATCGGCCGGTCCGCCTCGAAATGGAACTGAAAGCCATAGACGGCGCGGCCCATGCGAAACGCCTGGTTCTCGGCGACTTCGTTGCCGGCGAGCCGCACGGCACCTTCAGGCAAGGCAAAAGTGTCGTCGTGCCATTCGAAGATGGGGAAATTTTCAGGCAGCGCGGCGAGCACCGGATCGGCCTTCGCCGCCGGAGTGAGAGAGACCTTGTGCCAGCCGAATTCCGAGGCGCCGCCGATCCGGTTCTCGCCGCCGAAGGCGCGCGCGACCAGCTGGCTGCCAAGGCAGATACCGAGCACGGCGCGATCCTTGTTCGCAAAATCGCGCGTCAGGTCGAGCAGTTCAGGGAAATACGGGCAAATCTCGTCGTCCAGCGCATTCTGGGCGCCGCCGAGCACGACCATGGCGTCGTGCGCATCGCTGTCCTGCGGCAGCATCTCGCCACAATAGGGCCGGCGCAGGTCGATATCGGCGCCCGCCTCGACTAGCGCTGCGCCGATCTGGCCAAGGCCCTCACTGTCGAAATTCTGGACCACCAGCACCCGCATTGAAAAACCTGCTGACATGAAAATGATGCGTCGAGCGATATCATGCCGCCGTCATTTCGGCCAAGATGCGTATTCGGGGAGAAAGCTATGCCACTGCAGAACCGCGTAGACCCGTTCGGCGTTCTCTGTGCCGTGCCGGAGCGTGGCCTGTTGATGGGCAATCGCGGTATCATCCATGACCCCGAAACCAAGACGCTGCTGAAAAAGCGCTGGGCACTGCAGGCCTGGATCGTCTGCATCTGTGAATTCCGCGATGTACGGCGCGAGCCGATGGGCCGAAACAGGAACGGTGGCAAGACCGGCTGGACCGAGCTGTTTTTCCTGGACGAGGTCACCGCGCTCTCGGCCGGGCATCGGCCTTGCTTCTTCTGCCGGCGCGAGCGGGCGAGCGACTTCGTCCAGCGCTTCGGCGTGGCCTACGGCATTGCCGAGCCGCGCGCACCGCAGGTCGACAAGCGGCTGCATAAGGAGCGGCTGGCGGCAGGTGGGCGGGCACCGGTCGTATCCGCGGAAGAGATTGCCGGGTTGCCGGACGGCGCCATGGTTGCGGAAGGGGGCAACGCCTATGCGATGCGCGGCGGCAAGGCGCTACGCTGGTCGTTCGCAGGCTATGGCGATCCGGTGGGGTTCGGCGGTTTTGCCGACCGTCCAATCCGCCTGCTCACGCCGGCAACCACCGTTTCCGTGCTGCGGCAAGGCTACGAACCGGTCTGGCATCTCTCGGCTGAGACTTGACGCCAAGGTTTGGCTCGCCCATTCCTCGGCGATGCGCGCCAATTACAAGATGCAGCGGCTGTTCGTGCCGAACGACCTCGGACCGGAAGCCGAGTTCGAGGCGAGCCCGCAGCAGGGTCATTACCTGATGCATGTGCTGCGGCTCGGCGAAGGCGCCGAAATCCTGTTGTTCAACGGCCGAGACGGCGAATGGTCGGCGGCAATCGCCGCGAAATCCAAAAAAGCGGTGCGGCTGAAGGTGCTGGCCTTGCAGCGGCCGCAGCCGCCGCTGCCCAATCTCATCTACTGCTTTGCGCCATTGAAGCAGGGTCGGCTCGATTATCTGGTGCAGAAGGCGGTCGAGATGGGCGCCGGCGTCCTGCAGCCGGTCATCACCCAGCACACGCAAGTGGCGAAGCCCGGCATCGAACGCCTGCGCGCCAATGTCGTCGAGGCCGCCGAACAATGCGGCATCCTGGCGGTTCCGGAGGTGCGCGAAGCGGAAAAGTTCGAGCGCCTGCTCGCCGGCTGGGACAAGGAGCGGCGGTTGATCTTCTGCGACGAGGATGCCTCGACCAACAATCCCCTGCCCGCGCTGCAAGCGGTGCGGGAGAAGAAGTTCGGGCTGCTGGTCGGGCCCGAGGGCGGGTTTTCCGACGAGGAACGAAGGATGCTGAGGGTGCTGCCTTTCGTAACCGCCATCCCGCTCGGTCCGCGCATCCTGCGCGCCGACACGGCTGCGGTGGCGGCACTGGCGGTGATGCAGTCGACGGTCGGGGACTGGTGAAGATTCTCCCCTTCTCCCCCAACGGGAGAAGGAAGAAGCAGCGTCAATCAATTCCAGTTACCCTGTGGCTCAGGATTTTTCGCTTGATCGCCTACTGACATTTCGTCCATCTAGCGCCGGCGGTCGTCCGACCGCCTGCAGAGGACTTGTAATGGCGCGCGACACAACCGATTTCCGGCCGATCGAAGGCGTCGACGAGCTTGTCGAGCATCTGGCTGAAGGCAACAAGCCGCGCGACAAATGGCGCATCGGCACCGAACACGAGAAATTCCCGTTCTATGTCGACGGCAATGCGCCGGTGCCCTATGGCGGCGAGCACGGCATCCGCGCCATTCTCGAGGGCATGCAGGAAAAACTCGGCTGGGATCCGATCATGGATGCCGGCCGCATCATCGGGCTGGTCGAGCCGACCGGCCAGGGCGCGATCTCGCTGGAGCCCGGCGGCCAGTTCGAACTGTCCGGCGCGCCGCTGGAGACGATCCATCAGACCTGCCGCGAAGGCAATGCGCATCTGGCGCAGGTGCGCGAGATCGCCGAGCCGATGGGCATACGCTTCCTCGGCCTCGGCGGCAGCCCGAAATGGTCACTGGCCGAGACACCGAAAATGCCGAAATCGCGTTACGAGATCATGACGCGCTACATGCCCAAGGTCGGCACCAAAGGACTCGACATGATGTACCGCACCTGCACCATCCAGGTGAATCTCGACTTCGAGAGCGAGGCCGACATGCGCCGCAAGATGCAGGTGTCGCTGAAGCTGCAGCCACTGTCGACGGCGCTGTTCGCCAACTCGCCCTTCACCGAAGGCCGGCCCAACGGATTTCAGAGCTGGCGCGGCGACATCTGGCGCGACACCGACAACCAGCGCTCGGGCCTGCTCGAATTCTGCTTCTCGCCCGACTTCGGCTTCGCCGACTATGTCGAATGGGCGCTCGACGTGCCGATGTACTTCGTCATCCGCGACGGCCAGTACCACGACATGACACACGTCACCTTCCGCCAGTTCATGGCAGGTGCGGCCCGCAACGAGATACCCGACGGGCTGCCGACGATGGGCGATTGGGCGAACCATCTGTCGACGCTGTTCCCCGACGTGCGACTGAAGCGTTTCCTTGAAATGCGCGGCGCCGATGGCGGACCTTGGCGGCGCATCTGCGCGCTGCCGGCCTTCTGGGTCGGGCTGCTCTATGACGCGACGGCGCTCGACGCGGCCGAGGCGCTGACCTCGAGCTGGAGCTATGAAGAGGTGCTGGCGATGCGCAACGCCGTGCCGGAACAGGGCATTTCGGCACCGTTCCGCAACACGACACTGCGCGAGATCGCCCGCGACGTTCTGGTCATCTCGCGCATGGGGCTGAAGAACCGCGGCCGCAAGAACCGCGACGGCTACGATGAAACGTCGTTCCTCAGCACGCTGGACGAAGTGGTCGCGCGTGGCACGACAAGCGCCGAAGAGCTGCTCTCCGCCTATCATACGCGCTGGGGCGGCTCGATCGAGCCGGTGTTCATGGAATATGCGTACTAGCCGTTTGCTGTCCGGTTGGCCGACAGCTCAACGAATTAGAGCGCCGCGCGCCCTGGTGGACGCGCAAAGGACGCTCTGACTCTCATTAAGCTAACGCATCGTGCTTTCCGAAAATCGATTCCGATTTTCGGGCCGGTGCGGTAGGCTCTCCTACGAGGATCTTCCCGGAGGAGAAAAACAATGCCTTCCTTGTTCGACATTCTGGCGCAGGCTCAGAACGGCAACGGCATGCAGGTCCTGGCCCAACAGTTCGGGCTGTCGCAGCAGCAGACGCAATCGGCGATCGAGGCGCTGCTGCCGGCTTTTTCACAGGGGCTGAAGCGCAACACATCCGATCCTTACGGGCTCGGCGCGTTCATGACGGCAATGGCCAGCGGCCAGCACGCCAAATATTTCGAGGACGCAAGCCGGGCTTTCTCGCCGCAGGGCGTCGATGAAGGCAACGGCATTCTTGGCCATCTGTTCGGCTCGAAAGAGCTGTCCCGCGCCGTTGCCAGCCAGGCTGCGCAGGCGAGCGGTGTCAGCCAGCAGGTTTTGCAGCAGATGCTGCCGGCCGTGGCTTCAATGGTGATGGGCGGACTGTTCAAGCAGACTACAAATCAAATGCAGGCAGCAGGCGGATTCGGCGGCGGCAGCAATCCGCTCGGCGAGATTATCGAGCAGATGATGCGGCAGGCCGGTGGCGGCGCGCAAGCGCCGGCACCACAGCAGCGCCAGGCGCCCGGCCCGATGGACAATCCACTCGGCAGGGTGCTGCAGGACATGTTCGGTGGCGGCGCGCAGCAGCAGCCGCAAACCCAGCCGCAGCAGGCGCCCAGTTCCTACGGCGACAATCCGCTCGGCAAGTTGCTGCAGGATATGTTCGGCGGCGGTTTGCAACAGCCGCAAAGCCAGCCGCAGCCCCAACAAACGCAGAACCCGTATGGTGACAATCCGCTCGGCAAGGTGCTGCAGGATATGTTCGGCGGTGGTGCGCAACAGCCGCAGCAGCCTCAGCCGCAGCCGCGTCAGGCGCCCCAGCAGCGCCCGGCGCCACAGCCACCGGCCAATCCGAGCGGCAGGCCAAGGAATCCGTTCGACGATTTGTTCGGCAAGATGTTCGAGACGGGCGCGCAGCAACGCGACGATTACCTGAAGGGCGTCGAATCGATCTTCGACCAGTTCAAGCGAGGAATGGATCGCCGGTAACCCGACGAGTCTGCCGGCATCTGATCTTCAGCGTTGATCAAAGAAAATGCCCGGTCCTTGTGAGAACCGGGCAGTGTGCAGGCGGGCCGGCGGGGGGACCGGCAGGGAGTGGGAGCCTGCGAAATCGAAGCGCCGTGCGCCCTTTAGACGCGCAAAGCACGCGAAAGGGCACGCAACAACGCGATCATGCCACCTTGCGGGCAATACCCTCTATCGTGTCTGTGCGATCGGCCGCGATGATGCGAAGCCTCTCGGTTGGATCGCGGCCGAACGGCACCTCGATGGCGACGTGGAGATCGGCGCGCGTCAAGCCGATGTCGGCGAGTTCGGAGTCCGACATCTCGCCAAGGCGATAGAAGGCGCGGCGGTTTTTCCAGGCGCGATAGACGTTGGAGATGGTGTTTACTACGCGCGTCGCAATAGCCGGACGCGACGTGATGCGCGAAGTCTCGGTGGCGAAATCAAACGTAGCCATGTCAGTCTCCTTAATTCGGACGGACGAAGACAGGTGATCGGCGCTGGCAACAGCGGCCGTTCCGGTCCCGATTCACTTACAAGATGCATCTCGTCGTCCTAAAACCGGTGACCACTTTTAGGTGACATGCATTGCCTTGATGTGGACAATCGTAAATTTGCCATCGTTCGATTGATTAATCCAACGAATGTTTCTAATCTTTAGCATCAACAGCAGTGATGGATTGGACCGATGAAAGCGCCACTCGATCTCGATCAGTTGCAGACCTTCGTCACGATTGTCGACACCGGCAGCTTTACCCGCGCGGCAGAAGAGGTGCATCGGACTCAGTCGGCGGTGTCCATGCAGATGCGCCGGCTGGAGGAGCGGATCGGCAAGCCGCTGTTCGAAAAGGACGGGCGTACCAACAGGCTGACCGAGGACGGCGACAGGCTGCTCTCCTACGCAAGACGGCTGCTGTTCCTCAATCGCGAAACGCTGGCCGCCTTCGATGACCGGCGGCTCGAAGGCACGATCCGCATCGGCACGCCGGACGACTATGCCGATCGCTTCCTGCCCGAGATCATGGCCCGCTTCGCCCGTTCCAATCCACGTGTCGAGTTGACCGTCATCTGCGAGCCGACGCCGGGGCTGGTCGAGCATATCAAGCGCGGCAATCTCGATCTGGCGCTGGTGACGCATAATGACGCGCACGGTCAGTCGGAAGTGGTGCGGCGCGAACCGCTGCTGTGGGTCACTTCGGCCAACCACGCGACACATGAGCAGGACACATTGCCGATGGCTTTCGGCCGCCCGAACTGCATCTGGCGGCGGGCTGCCGTCGACGTGCTCGACCGGCAGAACCGCGACTACCGCATCCTGTTCACCAGCTTCTCGGCAACCGTCATCACCGCCGCGGTGCTTTCCGGCCTGGCCATCTCGGTGCTGCCGGAATGTGCGCTGCGGCCCGGCATGCGGGTTCTGGGCGACGCCGACGGGTTCGACGCCCTGCCCGATTGCCGCATCGGCATCATGCGCGGCCAGACGTCGCGGCCGGAGATCGTCGACGCGCTGGCCCGCCACATTTCGGAAAGCCTCGATAATATTTCCGTGCCGCTCGGCGAAGAGACGGGGAGCTTCGACTTCGCAGCACTCGCCTTTTCGAAGCTGAAGCGAACCAAGCCGAACCAGATCTTGCCGGGCTGGTAAGGATCAGGCGGAAACCGCTTCCTGCGTGCTGTCGTTGCCGGGCAAAAAGCCGGGCAGGCGCAGCAATTGGTCCGGCTCCAGTGGCAACGACAGCAGGTAGCCTTGAAACTCTCGGCAGCCCATGGCGACGAGCAGCGCCTTTTGCTCCTCGGTCTCGACGCCTTCCGCAGTGACGCCGACGTGGAGAGCGTCGGCAAGATCGACCAGCGCCCTGACGATCGCCACCGAACTCTCGTCGCGGCCAAGAAGGTTCACGAAAGACCGGTCAATCTTGAGCTTGTCGATGGCGTGGCGGCGCAGATAGTTCAGCGACGAATAGCCGGTGCCGAAGTCGTCGAGTACTATGGCGATCCCCGACTGGCGCAAGGCAGCCAGAGCCGCCCTGGTCGTATCGTTGTTGTCCAACAGCACGCTCTCGGTGATCTCGAGCTGCAGGCGCCCTGGCGCCAATCCGGTCGCGGCGAGGATCGCCACAACCTGCTCGACAAAATCGGAGTCGCGCAGTTGCAGCGGCGACACGTTGACGGCCATCCAAGGTAAATCGGTGCCGACAGCGAAGCGGCAGGCTTCGTGCAGCACCCATTTGCCAAGCTGACCGATCATGCCACGTTCTTCGGCGATGGCGATGAACTGTGCCGGCGGCAGTGCACAGTGGACCTCATGTCCCCAGCGGATCAGCGCCTCGGCACCGAGGATCGTGCTGCCGTCTGCCGCAAAGACCGGCTGATACGCCAGCTTGATCCCGGTTCCGCCATTCAGGGCATGGCGAAGCTCGCTCTCGACCTTGCGCTTGCGCAGCAGGAGGTCGTCCATGTCGCCGGCGAAGACCTCGTAACGGCCGCGACCATTCTTCTTGGCTTCGTAAAGCGCGATGTCGGCCTTGCGCAGCAAGTCGTCCGCATCGGCATCTGGACCGGTCGACAATGCGATGCCGATGCTGGCGCTGACAAAAACCTGGTCGTCGGCCAGCTTGAACGGCTCCTGCAGCTTTTGAAGCAGGCCCTCCGAAACATCTTCGGCGCCTCGGATGTCGTGTACATCGATCAGGATCATAGCGAACTCATCGCCGCCGAGCCGTGCCACGGTGTCGACTTCGCGGATTGCCTGCTGGAGCCTCGCGGCGGTCTGGCGAACGAGCTCGTCGCCGGCAGGGTGGCCAAGCGTGTCGTTGACGTGCTTGAAACGGTCTAGGTCGAGGTAAAGCAGTGCCACTTTGGCAGTTTCGTGACTGGCCGTGAGCAAAGCGCGCCGGAGCCGGTCCTCGAACAGGGCTCGGTTGGGGAGGCCGGTGAGCGTGTCGTGGAAGGCGAGATACTGCGCCTCGTCCTGACTCGTCTGCAGCGCCAACGATGTACGGCGGAGGCGGCGCAGCAGGAATGCCAGAACACCGGCCGCAAGCAGCGCGCCGCCGATCAGGGCCGGGCCTGCCTCGCGCACCAGTGCTCTTCCTGGCCGCTCCTGATCCCAGCCGACAAAAGCCAGGATGACGCCACGCGAATCGACCAGCGGAATGGCGGCCTCGCCGACCGGCTGCGATAACGGCAGCAGGCGGGCGCCCGTCAGCAGATATTGCCCGGCGATCTTGGCCAGGACCGCATCGGTGATGAACTGCACCGAGATATGAAGGTATTCGCTGCCAGGTGCCTGGACGACGCGGTCGGTACCCGGTATCAGCGGCATGATGCTGAGGATGGCAGGCCTTCCGTCAAGCTCCACCAGATCCCCGGCGACCAATTTGACCGGACCGCCGGCCTGATTTTCTTTCGCCGGCTCACGGATCAGCCGGCGTACCCTCTCCACGGTGGGCAACAGAACCGGCTCGTCCTCGCTGTAACTGGCCGGCGCCATCACCTTTCCTTCACGCATCGCATGGATCGGGCGGTCGCCGGCATCCAGTATATAGACCCGATCATGCCCGTAGTAGGAATACATCCAGACGCTGATGTTATCGACGATCCAGACCTCGTTACCCGCTTTGGTATTGATGACGGCATCGTCCCAGACGGCGATGCTTTCCTGCTCGCGCTCCACCGCCGCGATCCGGTCCCGCATGCCGTTGGTGAAAAAAATTTTCTGCCGCTCGAGCGAGGTGCTATCCGCCTGGATGGTGGCGTAAAAGCCAAAGCCGACGACCATAGCAAGCGCGAAAATGGCGAGCGCCATCATCGTTAGCGTGACCTGGAACGTCAATGGGCTGCGTCGAAGGCGTCGGCTCATGCGTCCTGGCCACTCTCTTTTCCGTGACAGTCATCAAATCGGGTTAAGATCAGGTTATGCTATGGGCGACAGCCTTGACGCCGGCCAACAACCGCCCCCCAATCGGCCAATGAGCGACGCAGCATCCGAATCACGCACCAATGCCACCGAATACACGGTGAGCGAGATTTCCGGCGCGCTGAAGCGCACGGTCGAGGACGTCTTCGGCAATGTGCGGGTGCGTGGCGAAATATCAGGCTATCGCGGGCCGCACTCCTCCGGCCATGCCTATTTCTGCCTGAAGGACGACCGCGCACGGCTCGACGCCGTGGTCTGGAAGACCACAATGAGCCGGCTGAAGTTCCGCCCCGAAGAGGGCATGGAGGTGATCGCCACCGGCCGGCTGACCACCTATCCTGGAAAGTCCAACTACCAGATCGTCATCGACAATCTGGAGCCGGCCGGCGCCGGAGCGCTGATGGCGCTGCTGGACGAGCGCAAGCGCCGGCTGCAGGCCGAAGGCCTGTTCGATGCCAGCCGCAAGCGCTTGCTGCCATTCATGCCGCGCGTCATCGGCGTCGTCACCTCGCCGACAGGCTCCGTCATTCGCGACATCATCCACCGGATCAAGGACCGGTTTCCGCTGCACGTGCTTGTCTGGCCGGTGCGGGTGCAGGGCGAGACGGCAGGCGCCGAAGTGACAGCCGCCGTCAACGGCTTCAACGCACTGGCGCAGGATGGCATTATTCCGCACCCCGACGTGTTGATCGTGGCGCGCGGCGGCGGCAGCCTGGAGGACCTTTGGGGGTTCAATGAGGAGGGGCTGGCCCGCGCCGTCGCCGCCTCGCGCATTCCGGTGATCTCCGCTGTCGGCCATGAAACGGACTGGACGCTGATCGACCTGGCAGCGGATGTGCGGGCGCCGACACCGACGGGTGCTGCTGAGATTGCCGTGCCGGTCAAAGTCGACCTCGAAGCGACGCTTGCCGGTCTTGGCGCGCGGCTGAAGACCGCGGCATCGCGCAATTTCGAGCGCAAGCGCCAGGCGGTGCGTGCCGCTGCCCGGGCGCTGCCCTCGCCCGACCAGTTGCTGGCGCTGCCGCGCCGGCGTTTCGACGAGGCGACCAGCCGGCTGGGCCGGGCGCTGTCCGTCAGCGTCCAGCGCAAACGAGCCAGGCTTCAGGCGCAGCGGCTGACGCCGGCCACCCTGTCGCGGCGCATGAACGAGGCCCGCACGCTGGCCGGCCGCGACCTCGCCCGCGCGCAAGCGGCGTTCTTCGCCATCGTGCGCGAGCGGCGAACGCGGTTTTCGCGCACCGCGGTGCGGCTTTCGCCGGCGCCGATCGCAAGGCGGCAGAAGTTGCAGGCAGATGCCCTGGCGGCGCTGTCGCGGCGACAGGACCGGGTGATTTCCGTACGGCTCGAGCGCTTGCGCGGGAAATTGACCCAGGCCGACCGGCTGCTGGCGACGCTGTCGCACAAGGCGGTGTTGGCGCGTGGCTTCGCCTTGGTGAAAGACGCCGACGGCGCGGTGATCAAGCAAGCTGCGGAAGTGGTGCCGGGTATGGCACTTTCGCTGGAGTTTGCCGACGGGACCGCCGATGCGGTTGCGACCAGCGCTGCCGCACGGTCGAAAACAACTGCGAAGCCGGCCGCCAAAACCAAGGAGCCTGGCAATCAAGGCTCTCTGTTCTGAGTGGCAATGATTTCTGAGTCCCTATGATTGCTGAGCCCGTATGACCGACAATCATCACCAGACGACGCCTTCCGGCAGGCCGCGCGCGCGAGCCTTCGGCATAAGTTTTGACGGCACGCCTGGGCCGTTCAATGCCATCACCGATGTGGCTGGCGTTGCTCTCGGTTATTCGACGCTGATTTCGGGCGATGGTGCGCTGGTGGTCGGCAAGGGACCGGTGCGCACCGGCGTGACCGCTATCCTGCCGAGACCGCGCACCGATCTCGCCACGCCGGTTTTTGCCGGCATCTTCAGCCAGAACGGCAATGGCGAATTGACCGGCTCGCACATCATCGAGGAAACCGGTGCCTTCAATTTCCCGATCACCATCACCAACACGCATTCCTGCGGCGTTTCACGCGATGCAACGCTGCGCTGGATGCAGCGCGTGCTGCCGGCCGTGCTCGACAGCGGCTGGGGCCTGCCGGTGGCGGCGGAAACCTATGACGGTTTCCTGAACGACATCAACGGCCACCATCTCAGGTTCAAGCATGTCGCCGCGGCACTCGATGGCGCGACCAGAGCATCGATCGAGGAAGGCAGCGTCGGCGGCGGCACCGGCATGATCGCCTTCGGTTTCAAGGCAGGCTCCGGCACGGCATCGCGCATCGTCGAATGGCACGGCCGGCGCTACACGGTCGGCGCGTTCGTGCAGGCGAATTTCGGCAAGCGGAGCAATTTTGTCATTCGCGGCTTGCGTGCCGGGCCCGATCTCGTGGAACCGGCTATCGGCGAAAGCACGCCGCGCGCCGAAAAGGGCTCAATCATCGGGATCGTCGCTACCGATGCGCCGTTCATGCCGCATCAGATGAAGCGGCTGGCCCGCCGGGCGCCGCTCGGCGTCGCCATGACCGGCGGGTTCGGCTATCATAGCTCGGGCGATATTTTCCTCGCCTTTTCGACCGCCAACCGCGAGGCGGCACTGGCGCCGTCAGGCCGCACCGGCAGCGCCGATTTTATCCCGGATACCGACATCGATCCGTTCTTCGACGCCGTGATCGAAAGTGTGGAGGAAGCGATCCTCAATGCGCTGGTCGCCAATGACGACATGACCGGGCGCGACGGCAATTTCGTGCCGGCGCTGCCGAAGGCATGGCTCAAGGGCAAATTCGGTGCAAGTCAGGGAAAGTAGGACTGTGTGGCGTGTCACGCGTCGCACAGGTCTTGGAAATGGTTGAGCCTGGTAATAGATGCCTTTCGCCGGGTCGGCATGTCACTCGGCAGGCTTGTCCGAGTTCTTTTCGTCCTGGTCGGCCTCAGCCGCCTCTTCCAGCTTCGACGCTATAAGCTCCTGAATGTCGCCGACCTCTTCCTGGATATCCTCCAGCGGTATGCCAGCTTCAGCCGCCTTGGCGGCGCATTCCCTGGCGAGGGTCTCGGCCTGCTCCTCGATCCTGTCTAGCGAGGGCTGGCAGTGGACCTTTTCGCCGATCCACCCTTGCAAGAACTCGATCGCGTGTTCGCTCATGCTGCTGTTCCCTGGCGGCTGCGCCGGTTGGTAATCATAAACGCCGGTATCCCCGAAAAGATGCACGATTCCATTCCAACCGAGTCGTCGTCGTCCGGCAAGCCGATCTTGCCCAAGCTCCACAGAGCTGACGTGAATCGAAGGTTCAAGGAGCACATTCTAATTGTTGAGGAGATTCTATCTTGAGGAGACTGGCACCGTTGGCTGGGATCATGTCCCGGATCGCACCATTGTTTATACTTGCTTTTTTCCGGTATTCCAGTCAATTTGTATGACAATAGGTGTCACAATACGTGGCACGTTTGCGGCGCCATTCGCTGCGCACCCCTAGAGCACGCGGCCAAAGCCGCCGCTATATAGTGACATCCTCAGGCAATGTCGACTCTGCTCGCCATCCTGCTTGTTTCCGCTCCGCCGAGCGCATCTGTATGGCGTATTATCATCATCGGGGCGAGCATACTTCACCGGGAATCGACCGAGCGCTTCGAGGTGCTGAGCAGCTAGGCGCGATAGCCTATGCCGGCGATCTTGCCGCGGGTCGCTTCTCGCCAAAGAGTTGCGGGCTGGCGGCCCGGGAGGCTGATTTCCTCGGCAAGTGAGCTGTTTCAAATAATCGAAAAGTTCGGCTTATCCGCCAACCATGAGCTTGACGACTTCGTCATGGTTGGTTTCCGAGATCTTGCGCTCGCCAGCCTGAACGCCCCGGCGCAGCACGACGATGCGGTCGGAAACGGCGAAAATATCCTGCAGATTGTGCGAGATGAAGATCACGCCCCGCCCTTGTGCCTTGAGTTGGTGGATGAGCGAAATGACCTTGCGCTGCTCCGGTACGCCGAGGGCCGCGGTCGGTTCGTCCATGATCAGGATCTGCGCGTCCCAATAGACGGCCCGGCCGATGGCTACAGCCTGCCGTTGACCGCCGGAGAAATTGCTGACCGGGGCGTCGAGCCGGCTGACATGGAAGTCCAGCCGTCCCATGGTCTGCTTGGCGGCGACGGCCATGGCCTTGCGATCGAGCACCGGCAGGAAGCCGAAGGCCTTGCGCATAGGTTCACGGCCGAGGAAGATATTGGCGCCGATGGACAAATTGTCGGCGAGAGCGAGATCCTGGTAAATGGTCTCGATGCCTTTTTCGCGCGCCTCCTGCGGCGTCGCGAAGGTGACCGGCTGACCCCTGAGCAGAATTTCACCGCCGGTCGGCTGAAAGACGCCCGATATCGCCTTGATCAGCGTCGTTTTGCCGGCGCCGTTGTCGCCCGCCAGCGCCACCACTTCACCCGGCCGCACGGCCATGGAGAAATCATTCAGCGCCTGCACCGCACCAAAATGCTTGGAAAGGTGTCGGACTTCGAGAAGGGGGGTGGTTTGTTCGGAACTATTCATCCTGGCGAGCTCCACTGAACCGGCGCTGCGCCTGGTCGATTAGGACGGAGATAATGATGACGAGGCCGACGGCGATGAACTGCCAGAACGGCTCGACATTGACGAAAACCAGCCCGTATTGAATGACCGCGATCACCAAGGCGCCGGCAACCGTCCCGAAGATGGTGCCGGAGCCACCGAACAGGCTGGCGCCGCCGATCACCACGGCTGCGACGCTGTCGAGCAGCAAGGGTTCGCCGGCCTGGGCGGCGCCCGCGGTGAAGCGCGCTGCATAGAGCGCGCCCCCGAGGCCGGCGCACATCGCCGAAAGCACGTAGAGGCGCAGGATGTGGCCCCTGATGTCGATGCCGGCGCGACGCGCCGCCTGCACATTGGCACCGATAGCGTAGTTGTGCTGGCCGAACCGGGTCTGGCTCAGGATGTAGTGCATCACGACGACGAAGGCGGCGGCGATGATGACGAGATAGGGGACACCGTAGAGCCTGCCGTTGCCAAGCAGCGCGAACCAGGAATTCTGGACCGGCACTGTCGTGCCGCCGGCGAGCAGGAACGCAGCGCCGCGCGCCACGCCGAACATGCCAAGCGTGCCGATGAAGGGTGGAATTCTGAGGCGCGAGATCAGCAAGCCGTTGATTAGGCCAGGCACGCCGGCGACAAGCACGGCCGCCAGAATGCCCAACATCATGGCCAGAGGCACCGGCATGGCGACGCCAGCCATATTCGTGGCGTGGGCCGCGACGACGGCCGCGAGACCCATGATGAAGCCCAGCGAGAGGTCGATGCCTCCCGAAATGATGACGAAGGTCTGCCCGGTCGCCAGCAGCAACGGCGCCACGGCAAATATCGCAATGGACTGCACGTTGAACGGGTTGAGCACGAAGGTCGCGCCGAAGGAGAGCCTGGACCAAACCTCGAAACAGATGATCAGGCCGGCGAGGAACAGCCAGGCGCGTCCCTCGGCGATGCGTGCGAGCCAGCTCCTGGCCGGGTCACCGTGATCCGCCTGAGGAGCGACATGCATTTCGGTTGGTGATGTTGAAGTCATGAATGGTTCCGATCCGCAGCGCGGTCTCCGTCAAACAGGGTCAAATGGACCCGGCGCAGGTCTCCTTCCCGCAGGCCGGAAGGAGACCTGGCTGGACTTATTCGGAATAGAGGTACTTCGAGATGTTGGGGTCGGCGATGTTGGACTTGTCCATGATCGTAAAGCCGGTGCCGATCGCAACCGGAATCGACTGGCCGGTCAGATGGGCATAGGCCGACACGACACCGAAATAGCCGATTTCCGCGGGATGCTGGGCAATCGCTACGTCGACAAGGCCCGTGTTGATGTTGTCGACAATGCTGGTCGGCGCGTCGAACGCCACGACCTTGACGGTGCCGGTCTGCCCGGCCTGCTGGACGCCATTAGCCGCGCCAAGCGCCGAGAAGAGGTTTGCGCCGAACACCCCAACGAGATCGGGATTGCGCGCGAACACAGCCTGCAGTTGCGAGGCGGCCTTGTTGGCGTCGTTGTCGTTGAACTGGGTCTCGAGAACGGTGATGCCGGGATGGTTGGCCGCCATCTCCTTCTTGAAGCCCTCTTCACGCTGGTCGGTGGTCGAAATGCCGGGCTTGACGTTCGAAACGTAAACCTTGCCCTTGTCGCCTATGGCCTTGGCCAATGCCCGCGCGGCGATCTCGCCGCCCAGAATGTTGTCCGAGGCAATATAGGACAGTGGGAAATCCGCCTCCCCGGCGCCGGTCTGGTAGACGCCGCTGCCGATGAAGGTGTCGACAGTGATCACCGGAATGCCGGCATCATTGGCCTTGCGCAGCGGTTCGACCAATTGAACCTTGTCGGTCGGCGCGATCAGGATGGCGTCCGGCTTCTTGGCGATGACCGCGTCAAGCACGGGGACTTGCGTTACCGGATTGAAATCCGGGGCACCCTGGAAAACCAGGGTCACACCAAGAGCATCGGCTGCCGCCTGGGCTCCCTTGCGCATGGTGATGTAAAAGCCGTCGGTGGTGAGACCCGGAATGAGCGCAACGGTGAACTTCTTGTCCTGCGCCAAAGCGGGCGTGATCAGCGCCGTTGCGCAGATGGCGAGAGCCGCCAGGGCGGCAACAATCTTCTTCATAACATCCTCCTCATGGTTTGGGCAGATTTGCCGTTGCGATCGACATTGAAATGGCTGTCAATTCGTTCCGGCTATGTGAAGTGCTGGCGGCGAGAGACGGGTTTCGCCTGCTTGCTGTTATGGGCAGCTTTCCTCCCGAGCGCCCCCCAGTCGTTAGATCAGCCAGTCGAAACCGACCGGCCTGATGCGCAGTCCCGTTCCTGGCCTCCGCAAGATGCAGGGAACAGCGCCGCTCGACGCGCATGCGTGCCTAGCCGCAAGGTTGTAACACTTTGCTGAAAGAAATTGCAACTGGGTATTTCCGGGATCGAAACGCTTTCAAACCGGTCACCATCTGTCAGCCCCGCCGGGCCCTCACGCAGACTATTGCCCCAACTCTTTGGCGACACAACTGATGATTTCGCGGCGGCGGGCTCGCGAGCCGCGTTGGTGTCAATCAGTTTGGATCGATCAGGGGTGCCGAGGTCACGCATCGGCGTGCTCGCAACTATCGGGGCAAGAGGGCCTCGAGGATAGCCTGGGCCGTCTTCGTGTCCGTTACCAGAGCGTTGATCAGGTTGGCGCGGACGGCACCGATGATGGCCGTCGCCTTCTCCGGCGAGGCGGCAACGCCAATCACCAGAGGGACGGCTCGAAGCTGGGCAGGCGACATTGCGATCATCCGGCCCTCCCCCTCCCACGGGATGAGCGTGCCTTCGGCGTCGAAGTAATGGCGAATGACGTCTCCAGCCGCATGAAACAGGGCCTGTTCGCTCAGCGTGGCCGCGCTCGCCTCAGGCGGATTGATGGCATGGGGCAGGCCGATACCGACGATCGCAACATCGGTCCGGTCCCAAAGCGCGACGCTGTCGCGGATGGTCGCATCGCCGAGGAAGACCTCACGCAATTCGGAGGACGGCAGATAGGGCGCATGGATGAAATGCGGCGTCCCGCCGAATTCTTCGGCGGCGAGCCGCACAAACTCGTTGATCTGAAAATGCGGCGCCTGCTGCTGCATACCGCCGGTGGCAGCGACGGTCAGTACGCCGGGAATGCGCGGCAGGCCTGCCTGGATCACCTCGCGAATGGCTCGCCCCCAGCCAATGGCGACCACCGAGCCGGCCGTCAGCTCCGCTTGCTTGATCAAGGCGCCGAGCGGCGCAGCGAGGGCCGTCAGCGCACCGGCTGCCGGCGTTTCGATGACCGCCGCGTCGCGAAGTCCGAGTCCCTCGATCAGTTGCGTGGTGATGCCTTCGGGGGTTGCAAGGTCGAGAACCTCGATCCTCACGATGCCCTCTGCTCTCGCCCGCTGCAGGAGGCGCGATATGGTCGCGGTTGAGACACCAAGCCGCCGCGCGATATCGACCTGCGACATCTCAGCCTCGTAGTGCAGTTTGGCGACCGTATGCAGCATCGTCCGCGATGCGGCTGCATCTTGTGCGGGAGGGACAGGCAGTTGCAATTCCTTTCAGCAATGTGTTACAGACCCGGCAACCGATGGGAGTTATCGCGCAAATTCGGCTGACTCGCAACGTGGGCTCGTTTCCACAACGAATAGCGGGCTAAGGCCAATTTTCTCGGTTCGATAGCGCACCAAAGCGGCAAACCTCCTGCCGACGGGCAGGGTAAAAACTAAGCCTTTCTTGTTCCACGGATCTGCGCCCTGCTGAACGGGCGCCAACATCGGACAGAAGACCATGACAAAGATGACGACCGCAGAGTTGCGCGGGTACCAGCAGATATGCGGCGATGACGGGGCCATCATGGCCATCGCCTGTGACCAGCGCGGCGGCATGCGGACGTTGCTTGCGGCGGACCCTGCAGAACAGGCCAAGATCACCAACGATATGCTCGGCGACACCAAGTCGGACATCACGCGATACCTCGCCAGCCAGGCATCCTGCGTGCTGCTCGACCCGCTCTGCGCAGTGCCGCGAGTTGTCGATGAAGGGGTGCTGAGCCGCGATACGGCCCTGCTCATCGGCCTCGATGCCTCGGGCTTCGACGTGTCGCCCGCCGGCTACCGCCTGTCGCGCCTCGTTCCCGGCATCGGCGCGCGCCGCGTCCGGGAGCTCGGCGGCACCGGCGGCAAGATCATGGTCTATCTCAGGGCTGATAGGCCTGAGGCGAATGAGCACAATGTCGCCATTCTGCGCCAATGCATCGCCGACTTCGCGCAAGAGGACCTCCTGCTCGTCGTCGAGTTCCTGACCTATCAGGTCGAAGGGGAAAGCCTTGAAGATTATACAGCCAAGATCCCTTGGCTTGTCGAAGAGGGGACCCGGATTTCGCTGGGATGCGGGGCGAAGGTGCTCAAGCTTCCTTATCCCGGAACGCCGGAAGCCTGCGCCAGGATCAGCAGCATGGCTGGCGAGGTGCCATGGGCGGTCCTCTCTGCCGGCGTCAACCATGCAACCTTCCTGGGCCAGGTCGAGATCGCGATGAGGAACGGCGCGTCAGGCGTCATCGCCGGCCGGTCGCTGTGGAAGGACTGCATCTCGCTTGACCGTGACATTCAGCGGGAAAGGCTTAAGACCATCGCGGTGTCGAGATTGCGCGAGCTTCAGGCGGTGATCGGAAACTACAAGCAGAAAGCCGCTTAGCGCACGACCCCGAACCGAAGGTCAGCGAAAGCAAAAATCGTAATCGATTTTCGGAATGGATCATGCGGAAATCAAAATACTACAGCGTCCTTTGCGCACCAGGATGCGCGGCGCTGTAGCTATCCGACGTTCACACCAGGCACGCACGGGACGTCATGCCTCTAGCCATGATCCCGAAAAGTGGGAACCGGTTTTCGGAGAAGATCGTGGTCAAACAGCAAGATAGGGCCCCTTTTCGATTGAGTCGAAATGGAACAGGCTCTAGTTCGATGGCCATAGGAATCGATATCGGCGGCACCAATCTGCGCGCCGCCCGTATTTCCGGCACGGGCGAAATCCTCGACCGCATTTCCGAGAAGAGCGCGCCGGACCCGGAGCTCGTGCTCTCCCGGATTGGCGAAATGGTGCGCCGGCTCGATGCTCCCGAAGTTGCCGCCATCGGCATCGGCGTCCCCGGACGCGTCGATGCGCAGCTTGGCGCGGTCTTGTCCGGAGGCTATGTCAACCTCGCCTCGGTCTCCCTGGCGCAACGACTGGAAAGCCCGGCGGGCAAGCCCGTGGTGATCGACAATGACTGCAACATGGCACTGATCGCCGAAATGGCTCTCGGCGCCGCCAAAGGCCATGAAAGCATCGTCATGTTCACGATCGGGACCGGCATTGGCGGTGCCGTGGTCCAAGACCGGCGGATCGTCCGCGGCAAGGGGACGGCGGGGCAGCTCGGCCACATCACCGTCGACATGTCAGGCGAAGCGTGCGTCTGCGGCCGGCGCGGCTGCGTTGAAACCACCAGCTCAGGCACGGCGCTTGGCCGTCACATCGCGCGGGCAGGCCTCGGTCCGGATGTTTCGGTCGATCAGCTTTTTGCCCGCGATGCGGGCGGCGACACGCTGGCGCGCGGCATACTGGAAGCCTGGGCCGGGCCGCTGCGTGCGGCAATCGATACGACCGTCGCCATGTTCGATCCCGATCTGGTGCTGCTCGGCGGCGGACTTGGCCTGGCGGCTCACCGGGCGCTTGCCAGGGCTCCCGCCTTGGCTCCGTGGTACCAATGCCCGGTGGAACCGGCGCAACTGGGCGACAACGCAGGCGTCATCGGCGCCGGTCTGCAAGCGCTCGCGAAGAAGGCGGCAGTCGCGCCCGTGTCCTTGCCATCTGCCCGGCTCAACCCCGGCCGGCGTGCTGTGCCCGCCAGGCGCGCCGTGCCCAGCCGGCGCGCCGTGCTCGTCAACGGCATCCCCGCCAGCGGCAAAAGCACCGTCTCGCGCGGCATCGCCGAGCGCATGGGTTGGCCATTGCTCGCGCTCGACACGGTCAAGAACCCGTTCCTCGAAGTGCTCGGCGGCGGCGATCGCGAATTCAACCGCACGCTCGGCCGCGCCAGTTACCAAGCCATCTGGTCGGTCGTCGGCGAGGCTCCGGCTGGCACCATATTTGTCGTCGACGCCTGGTTCGGCTTCCAGTTGCGCCAGGTGCTCGAGGATCACCTGCGAAGGGCCGGCGTCGAGCAGACCGCCGAAATCTGGTGTCATGCTCCCGGCGAGGTTCTTGCCGAGCGCTATCGCGCACGGCTCGATCAACGTCCGGCCGGCCATCCCGGCGCTGCCTACATCCCCGAACTGATCGAACTGGCCAAGCGCGCCGAGCCGCTGCGGCGCGGACCGCTGTTTGACGTCGACACGACCAAACCGATCGCTTTCGATGCCATCACACAATGGTTGCAGGCGACGATAGCGGCTGACACATAGGCAGCGCGGCCGCCTACCTCCGGACCCACAATCCGAGTGCAGCCGTTGATTGGCTTTTTTTGCCATTATGTTAGCCCGGTGCCTGCCCGCCGTGCCTCGACAATCGTTCCCGAAATACCTGTCAGGATGGCTTGCCGCCTTGAGCGGGCGCGCGTGTGTGTAAGCGGATTCGCGCACTGCCAGTGGAACAAGAATTACTCCACACCGTTCAAGCTAAGCAATCCGTCGCGGCAGCAATGAAGCGCCACAGCGGAGTTTGCTTGGAGGCTATCATGGGTAAGCAACTTTCCTCGGCCGCGGCAGGCATCCTTCTGCTCGTTGGCGTCAGCGCCGCCGCCGCTCAGGACGTCATCATTCAACCCGAGCAGGATACTGTGATCCGGGAATACGTGAAAAAGAAACCGATGGCATCCGTCAGCCTTCTCGGCGTGGAACTCAACATCGGCACAGCTCTGCCCGAAACAGTCGAGCTTTACGAGGTGCCGGACGTTCAATACCGCTACGTCGTCGTCGATGGCCGAACCGTCCTGGTCGATCCAGGTACGCGCAAGATTGTGAAGGTCTACGACTGACACGAACTCTTCGAACTGAGGCCCGCCGTGCCGAAGTGCGCGGCGGCTTGTTGTTTGGAACGAAGGCCAGCCCCGGACGCGCTAACCGCGCGTTTTGGCGTTCGGGTTTAGCGCGCTTTCCGCCGGATTAGCGGCCCAGCGGCTTGGTTGCGCGGGGGGGACTGGCAGCTAGAGCCGCTGGGCCTGACCAGCGAGCACTGGGGAGTGGGCGCCTGGCTGGCGAATACATGCGCTCAAGCTAATGGAATCGAAACATGCAAACGAAGTACGTGGCGGTAATTCCGCTGTGTCGAAATGCCCTGCATGGGTCAGCCATTTTCCGACGATGCCGCCGTCGAGGCGTGGCGGCCCCTACCGCATCCGCCAGCAGGTTGTAGTGGTACCGTTGGCTGGGATCGAACCAGCGACCTCCGGATCCACAATCCGGCGCTCTAACCATCTGAGCTACAACGGCACGTTTGCCTGAGCGGCAGCGGGTGGAACGTTCATTCTCCGGGACCCGCTCTGTCGTTCGGCGATGCGTCAATACGGGCTATCGGAGTTTAATTCAAGGCTTTTGGCCGCGCATGGCCCCGAAAATCAGAATCGATTTTCGGAAAGGATCATGCTCCTTTGCGCGTCCAGGAGGACGCGCGGCGCCGTCGGCAAAGAGTGCTCCGGCATCGACATCATATTTCGCCGGGCAAAGAAAAAGGCCGGCGGGAGGAGGTGCCGGCCTTTTCCTGTTACGAGCCAGCGGGAGGAGGTGCTGGCTGGTCACCCCGGAGAGCAGAGGGAGGAGGTTCCACCCGCCGGGTATTCGCTTGACCACTATATCGCACATAATCCTGCTCGAAGAAATGCGACCTTTTGTTGCATCTTCGAAATATGCGCAAATATTAGGCGGCCTTGATTTCGCTCATCGCCTTCTCGAAGGCGGTCTTGATCGGCTTGGAGACGTCCTCGGCAGCCTTGGAGGCGACGGTCTGGAAATCCTTTGCCTGCTCGACGGTCATCTCGACGCGCTTACGCAGGAATGCGGTCTGCAGTTCGACGACCTCCGACAGCGACTTGGCGCCGATCAGCGCTTCGAAATGCGAAAGGCCGGCTTCGGTATTGGCGCGCAGAGCGGCGATGGTCTTGAGCGACAGGTCGTTGGAAACGGTCTTGGCGGTCTCAAAGGTCGACTCCAGAGCCTTCTGGGTCTCTTCGGCGCCGGTCTTCAGCTTGGCATAGGCCTCTTTCGACTGCTCGACGCCCTTTTCCGCGAAAGCGCGGATCTGGTCGGTGGCTTTGGAAGCGTCGAAGCTAGGGAATTCGACATTTTCAGCGGTCTTGGTCCTGGACATTTTCCATCCTTTGCAGCGGCAGCGGCTTCGACAGAAAGCCGTCTCGTTCATGTATGATGGCAATATAAAGGCAAATTTTGTGCATTGCAATATCTTTGTTGCAGCGCACCATAGAATTTCTCTCCCAACGTTAACCACGAGCCCAGAGATTCCGGCGGTTGCACGCTATGGCTTGTGGACCTTCGCGCCGTCGGCTTTTATTAACAAAGCGTTAACCGCAAACTGCCGCTCTGTGAGGGTTCCCAAAGCGCATGCCGTCCGAAAACTACTCCTTCCTCGACGTCGCCGTGCTCGACGCGGTCCGCCAGCGCTTTGCCGCCGGCGACGCGATCGCCCTTCTGTCGGCAGACCTCGAACAGGTGATCTGGGCCAACGGACCAGGGGCAGCGGTGTTCGGCTACCCCGACATCGAGGCCATCATCGGCGCCTCGACAGGGTTGCCGCTGATCGCCAGGCGCCAGATCATGGCGACAAGCGGCTTTCCACAGATCGGCCGCGACCGCGCCATCACGGTGCGGCTGGCAACCGGCCTGACCAGCCGCGCGGTTGGCTTTCTGGCCAGCGCGGTGACAATGCCTGACGGCGAAAAAGCGATCATGCTTGCGGTACCGGCGGCACAGACCGGCTCGCGCAGCGCCGAGATCGCCGCTCAGGCCATCAGCGGCTTTACCGAAGACGGTCATTTCATCGCCTTTGTCGATGCCAAGGGCAACATCGAGGCCGCTTCCGACGGTTTTTCGGCGCTCGGCATCTTGCCCGAAACGCTGGCAGCGCTTGTGACCGATGTGGCGAACGAGAACGATCGCATCGTCAAACGCCTCGTTCCAGGCGGCACCACTTCCTATCCGGCCGGCCTCGCCCGGCTGACGGACGAGCGGCACCTGCTGGTGGTGATCGACGAGAACCAGCTTGACTCCGAAGCAGGCTCTGCTGGCGAGCGCAGCGCGGGAGGAGAAACCGCTACCGGCGCGGCGGCGTCCGATGCAGCAGTCCCGCCAAAAGCAGAACAGGACAAAACGCCCGCAACAGTCGCGAAGTTGGATGTGGCAGCGCAGACCGTCCCGGCAGCCGGCGAAGACGGTTCGGTGTCGGCGGAGCACGACGTTCCCGATTCGACCGGGCCAGATTCAACCAGACCTGATTCGACCAGACCTGATTCAACCGCGCCCGATTCGACCGAGCAGGGTCCGGAAGCGGCCGGCGGAATGCCTCCACAGCATGACCATTGGTATTTCAGCGCCAGCGAGGATGAGGCGCAAAAGCCGAGCCGACCGGATGCGTCAGGACATGTCGAGGCGGATGCTTCGGCCGAAAGTTCCGCACAGGATGCCATCGGGGCCGGCTACCCGACTGAGCGTGCCATCCCCTCGATCGACCGCGCGGCTCCGCCCCTGCGTTTCGTCTGGCGCACCGACGCCGAAGGCAGGTTCAGTGCGCTGTCGCCGGAATTCGCAGAACTCGTCGGCAAGCCTGCCGCCGATGTGATCGGCCGGCGTTTCAGGGACGTCGCGGCCACCTTCGACCTCGATGCGTCCGGCGAGATCGCCGGCCTGCTCGACCGTCGCGACACCTGGTCCGGCCGCTCGGTGCTGTGGCCGGTTGCCGGCACCGATTTCAAGATTCCCGTCGACCTGGCGGCGCTGCCCGTCTACGGCCGAAGCCGTGCCTTCGAAGGTTTTCGCGGCTTCGGCGTTGCCCGCACCGGCGATACAGTGGTCGATCCGGAAGCGATCGGTATGGCGCTTGTCCCTAATGCCGAGGCTCCCGCAGCCTTCAAGCCGGAAGTCGCCGAAACGCCTGACGAAACCGACCCGTTCCAGGGCGAGGTGCCGGCGCTGACCATCGTGCCGAAGCCGGAGCGGCGCTTTGCCGACAAGGTGATCCGGTTGGCGGAGCACAGGCAGCCGGCCAACGACAAAGGCCTGTCGACGCTGGAACGCAGTGCATTCCGTGAAATCGGCGAGCGGCTCAAGAAGGACAATCCCCCAACCGAACAGCCCGATGCTGCAATGTCGGCAGAACCGGCTGCGGCGGAACCGTCCGAAACCGATGTCGAAGACGAGAAGGATGTCTCGAGGCTCGACGCCGACCGGGACTATGTCGCCGACAATAGCGACGGCGCCCCGGTTTCGGAGCCGGACAAGGCGACGCAAGAGGTAGTCGAACCCACCGACACGGGCAGTCGATCGACCGCCGCCGAAGACGACGACAGCATGACGGACGCCGATTTCCGTGATGCAGAAGACAGCGAGGATTGGGCGCCGTCCGGTGACGACGAAACCCGTTCGTCAACCGATCACATCGGCGATGTCGGCGACGTGGAGGCGGCGCCGATTGAGCGGCCGCGCCTGCAGGTGCCGCCGCTCAAGCTCGAAGGGTTCGTGCCATCGGCTTTTTCGACCGCAGATGGCAGCAAGGCTCCGGACACTTCGATCCTCGGCAAACTGCCGGTGCCGCTGCTCATCCATTCCGGCGACGATCTCCACTATGCGAATGAGGAATTCCTCAGCCTGACCGGCTATGACACGCTCGACGATCTGGCGGATGCCGGTGGCCTCGGCGCGCTGTTTGCCGATCCTTACGACGACAGCGCCTCCGACGGAACCGATCACGCGCTCCGGTTGAAGACGCATGACGGTCAGGAGTTCCCGATCGAGGCCATTCTGCGTTCGGTTCCGTGGCGTGGCGGCAAGGCGCTGATGCTAGTCGTGCGCCGTTCCGGCGACGACGAGGCAGCAGCCATTCTGCATAGTACCGCCGACGACCAGACGCAGCCGGACACTTCCGAGCTCAAGGCACGCATCGCCGAGATGCGCACCATCATCGACACCGCGACCGACGGCGTCGTGCTGATCAGCCGAGACGGAACGATCCGCTCGATCAGCCGCCCGGCCGAAGCGCTTTTCGGTTTCGACAGCGACGAGGTGAGCGGCAAGCCCTTCGTCTCGCTGTTCGCGATCGAAAGCCAGCGCGCGGCGCGAGACTATCTCGAAGGATTGTCCGAGCCCGGCGTGGCGAGCGTGCTCAACGACGGCCGCGAGGTGATTGGACGCGAGGCGCAGGGGCGCTTCATTCCGCTGTTCATGACCATCGGCAGCCTGCCCAACGATAGCGGCTTCTGCGCGGTGGTGCGCGACATCACCCAATGGAAGCGGGCCGAAGAGGATCTGACCCAGGCGCGCGCCGTGGCCGAGCGCGCCTCCTCGCAAAAGACCGACTTCCTCGCCCGCATCAGCCACGAGATCCGCACGCCGCTCAATGCCATCATCGGGTTTTCCGAGCTGATGGTCGACGAGAAATTCGGGCCGGTAGCCAATGACCGTTACCGCGACTATCTACGCGACATTAACCGGTCGGGTAATCATGTGCTCGACCTGGTCAACGATCTGCTCGACATTTCGAAAATCGAGGCCGGCCAGCAGGAGATGGCCTATGAGGCGGTGTCGCTTAACGACACGCTGTCCGAGACGGTGGCGATGATGCAGCCGCAAGCCAACCGCGAACGTGTCATCATCCGCTCCAGCTTCGCCTCTCGGCTGCCGGAAGTGGTGGCCGATCTGCGCAGCGTGCGCCAGATCGCACTGAACATCCTGTCGAATGCCATTCGCTACACGCAGGCCGGCGGCCAGGTGATCGTATCGACAGCTTACGAGATCTCCGGCGACGTCGTCATGCGCGTGCGCGACACCGGTATCGGCATGAGCCAGTCCGAGATCGAGCAGGCGCTCAAGCCGTTCAAGCAGATCAACGCGCTGAAGCGCGGGCGCGGCGACGGTACCGGTCTCGGGCTGCCGCTGACCAAGGCCATGGTCGAGGCGAACCGGGCCCGGTTCACCATCAACTCGACGCCCGGAGAGGGCACCCTGGTCGAAGTCGCTTTCCCGTCGACCCGCGTGCTCGCGGATTAGAGCGGCGGACTTTCAGTCGTCCGTGTCGCCGCTCTATCTTTTTGTTTGAGCATCGGATTTTCCCAAAACCGGTCCCCACTTTTGGGTCCGATGCTCCAAAAGAAAAGGCGTCCACAGGACGCCTTGAATGATTGGATTGCTGTTACAACGGGGCTTGAGCGAATTCAGATCCTCTGGTGACTTAGAGGAACGGGATTTCTCCCTCAAGTTACGCACGACTATCGATGCCGGCCCTTAACAAAACCTTACCGGCGCCGCGAAAAATTTACCAATGTGTACCACTCATGAATTCTAGGTAAATTCAAGCGAGATATTTCGTTAACCATGCTCGGCCGGGCCTATTAAGTCGCATGGCACCGCCGGCCTGTTTGCTCAGTCGGCCAGTTCCGGCAGGTCGCGGAACAGCTCGAGCGCTTCGGGATTGGCCAGCGCCTCCTTGTTCTTGACGGCGCGGCCATGCACCACGTCGCGCACCGCAAGCTCGGTGATCTTGCCCGATTTGGTGCGTGGAATGTCGGCGACCGCGACGATTTTAGCCGGCACGTGGCGGGGGCTCGCGCCGCTGCGGATTTTCGCGCGGATGCGTTTTTCCAGCTCCGCGTCGAGTTGCATCCCCTCAGCCAGCCGCACGAACAGCACAACCCGCACGTCGTTGTCGAAATCCTGGCCGATGCACAGTGCCTCCAAGATTTCCGGCATCTGCTCGACCTGGTTGTAGATCTCCGCCGTGCCGATCCGCACCCCGCCCGGGTTGAGCGTCGCGTCGGAGCGGCCATGGATGACCAGGCCGCCATGAGCGGTCCATTCGGCGAAGTCCCCGTGGCACCAGACATTGTCGAAGCGCTCGAAATAGGCTGCGTGGTATTTCTTGCCTTCGGGATCGTTCCAGAAGCCGATCGGCATCGCCGGAAACGCCTTGGTGCAGACGAGCTCACCCTTTTCTTGCCTGAGCGTGCGGCCGTCGTCGTCCCAGACATCGACGGCGAGGCCGAGGCCAGGCCCCTGGATCTCTCCGGTCCATACCGGTTCGGTCGGTACGCCGAGCACGAAGCAGGAGACGATATCGGTGCCGCCGGAAATCGAGGCGAGATGCACGTCCTTCTTGATGCCGTCATAGACGAAGCGGAAGTCCTCGGGCGACAGTGGCGAGCCGGTGGAGGAGATCGTGCGCACGCTCGAAAGATCATGCGTTTTGATCGGTCTGAGGCCGGCCTTGCGCACGGAATCGATGAATTTGGCCGAGGTGCCGAAATAGGTCATCTTCTCGGCGTCGGCGAAGTCGAACAGCACGTTGCCGTCGGGATAGAAGGGCGACCCATCATAAAGCAGAAGGGTTGCGCCCGACGCCAGGCCGGACACCAGCCAGTTCCACATCATCCAGCCGCAAGTGGTGAAATAAAAGAAGCGGTCGCCGTCGAGCAGCCCGGCGTGGAGCCGTTCTTCCTTGACATGCTGGATCAGCGTTCCGCCGGCCGAATGGACGATGCATTTGGGAATGCCGGTCGTTCCGGAAGAAAACAGGATGTAGAGCGGATGCGCGAACGGTAATCGTTCGAAGGTGACGGGCTTGGTGGCAAAGGATGAGAGCGCCTCGTCCAGCGCAGTCGCCTTCTCGATGGTCGCCGCCACATCGGTCGACGTGCCGAGATAGTCGACGATCAGGATCTTGCGGACGGTGACGAGCTTTGCCGCAACGGCCGCGATCTTGTCGGCGACCTCGATCGCCTTGCCATTGTACCAGTAACCGTCGGGCACGATGAAGACGACAGGCTCGATCTGCCCGAACCGGTCCAGCACACCCTGTTCGCCGAAATCGGGAGAGCAGGACGACCAGACGGCGCCGATCGAGGCTGTCGCCAGCATTGCCGCGACGGTCTCCGGCATGTTGGGCATCATGGCGGCGATACGGTCGCCCTTTTTCACCCCAAGCGACAGGAAAAGCTGCTGCAGCCGCGAGGTCAGCGCATGCAGCTCATTCCAGGAAAGCCGGCGCTCGACCTTGTCCTCGCCGCGAAAGACGATGGCGTCACCGAGTCCGGTTTTCTTCAACAGGTTCTCGGCGAAGTTCAGCTTCGCGTCGGGAAAAAACGCGGCGCCGGGCATTTTTTCGCCATCGACAAGCACGCGCTGGCCGCCGCCGGCCCCCTTGTCGCCCACGATCCCGCAAAAGTTCCAGACCAGGCTCCAGAATGCCTCGCGATCGTCGATCGACCAACGGTGTAGTTCGGCATAGGAGGAAAAAACCTTGCCGGTTGCGGCCGCGGCGGCCTGCATGAAGGCAGTCATCGGCGCCGCGTCGACCTGGTCTTTCGTCGGTGCCCAGAGCGGTGCGTCGCCAGCCATGATCGTTCCTCCTTAAACACGTCACGTTTGAAGAGTTCACGCGACGCGCTTTAGACTTTTGTTTTTATGTATGTCGTTATCCCAAAAGGTGCGCATTTTGGGGACAGGCATTGGGATCGCTTATGCATATCGCGTCGCAGCAGAGCAAGATTTTGTTCGGCCGCGCGACGCGGATGTGCGCAAATGCCATCGCCGGGCCATAAAGACTTGAAATGCGTCAGCCCTAAGTCGTAGTGACGACTGGGGTTACACCCGTCGGGCGATTTTGGTCGGAACGGAAGCATACGGGCGACATGTCATCACCTTTGATCCGGCGCGGAATATGGGCGATCGGCGTTGCCGTGCTCGTCATCGCGCTGGCCGTTGCCGCCCTGCCGCTCGTCGCCTCGACCCGCATCGTGCGCGACCGCATCGCCTGGGAAATGAGTGCGTGGAGCGGTTTCAGGGTCACCATCGACGGCGCCCCGCGGATCGAGGTCTGGCCGAATTTCCGGGCCATCCTGACCGACGTGACGCTTTCGCAATGGACAGAAACCGACGCCCCGCCGGTGATCGAGGCCGAACGGGTCGAGGTCAATCTCTCCGCCATGGCGGCGTTGCGCGGCGATGTGGTGTTCTCGACGGCGCGGCTGATCCGGCCGACGATCAGGGTTCAACGCGCAGCACATGGGCTTTTCCTGCCCGCCTTACCTTCAGGCGGGCGCATCACCCGTTCCATCGACATCGCCCGCGCCGTGGTCAGCGCCAATCCAGCCAAGCCGGACCTGAGCAAGCTGCCGGCTGATCCGTTCGGCACCGTAGAGTTCAGGAACGGCCGCGTGGTGACCTCCGTCGATGGTAAGGACGCTGAGATACTGAGCAGCCTGAGCGGACAGGCGAACTGGGCCGCCATGAACAGCAATGCGACGCTGTCGGCGACCGGGATCTGGCGTGGCGAAAGCGTCGCCGTGGATGCCGCATCGTCGAACCCGCTGGTGCTGTTTGGGGGCGGTGCGGCGCCGATGACGCTTTCCTTCAAGGCGGCCCCTGCCAGTTTTTCCTTCGACGGCGTGGCCAGCATGTCCGAGAATGCCTATTTCGACGGCCAGGCGAAATTTGCCGCACCCTCGCTCAGGCGCGTGCTCGAATGGTCGCGGGCCGGCATCGCGCCGGGCGCGGCTATCGGCTCGGTTTCCGTTTCCAGCAAGGTCACGGCGACCTCCGGCCGCATAAAATTCGAAAACACCGAGATCGCTCTGGACGACAATCCGGGAATGGGTGCGCTGGACTTCTCCTTTGGCGAGGCGCGGCCGGTGATCGCCGGTACGCTCGCCTTCGAGACGCTCGACTTGCGGTCGTTTCTCTCCGCCTTCACACCCCTGGCGCCTACGGACGGCGCTGGCCCAGGCGAAATCGACATAAGCGTCGCCGACCGGATCGATCTCGATCTCAGATTGTCGGCAGCGCAGGCCACCGCAGGCGCCATCCAGCTTGCCGACGTCGCCGCCGCCGCCCAGGTCAAGAACGGTCTTGCCGTCTTCGATATTTCCGATGCATCGGCCTTTGGCGGCAACATCCAGAGCAGTCTTCGTTTCGACCGCAAGCCGGGAGGCACGCAGGTCGAGATCAGGCTGCTCGCCTCCGACATCGATGGTGGGGCTTTTGGCACCGCAGCCGGAATGACGCGACTGGTGCCGATCGGCACGGGAACCGTTTCGGTCATCCTCAAGGGGCCGGGCAGAACCTGGGATTCCATTTTCGAGAACGCCGACGGCTCGGTTTCGGCGAAATTCGGCCAGGGCGCGTTGAGCCGGTTCAATTTGCCGGCGTTTCTCAAACACAACGAACAGGGCGGGTTCTTCGCGCTCGACGATGTCTCCGACGGAACGCTGCCGATCGACGGGGCCGAACTCAAGGCGAGCATTTCGAACGGTGTGGCGAAGATCGACAAGGCTGAAACGAATTCGGCGAAGTACAAGATCTGGCTTTCCGGCATCGCCTCCTATGCCGGGCGCGGGCTGGCGCTGTCCGGCGGCATCATTCAGGCGGACCAGCCAGCCACGCAGACAAATAACCAGGGTCCCAACCAGTCTTCGTTCTTCGTCGGCGGAACGTGGAGCACGCCGTTCATTTCACCGATAAGCCGCGGGGTTTCCGGAGAGTAGGCAACGACGGTATTGCCGCCCCCCTTTCGTCACCCACGCTGTGCGGCCTGCTCATCGCGCTGGCGCTGCACCTCGCGACGCTTGTTGGCGAGCGAAGCGATGATGACGCCGACCGCCACGACCGCGATCAGGATGGTGCAGGCGGCGTTGATCTCCGGCGTCACACCGAGACGAACCTGGCTGTAGATCTTCATCGGCAGCGTGGTGGCGCCGGGCCCTGAGGTGAAGCTGGCGATGACCAGATCGTCGAGCGACAATGTGAACGCCAGCATCCAGCCAGACACGATCGCCGGCATGATGACCGGCAGCGTGATCTGGAAGAAGGTCTTCACCGGCGGCGCGCCAAGATCCATCGCGGCCTCTTCCAGCGAGCGGTCGAACGTGATCAGGCGCGACTGCACGACGACCGCGACGAAGCACATGGTCAGGGTGATGTGGGCAAGCGTGACGGTGAGAAAGCCGCGGTCGAGACCGACGGCGACGAAGAGCAGCAGCAGCGACAGGCCGGTGATGACTTCCGGCATGACCAACGGCGCAAAGACCATGCCGGAAAACAGCGTCCGGCCCTTGAAGCGCGTGTAGCGCGTCAGGGTGAGAGCCGCCAGCGTGCCGAGCACGGTCGCCACGGTGGCCGAGATGACGGCGACGCGAGCCGTTACCCAGGTGGCGTCCATGAGGCCCTGGTTGTGGAACAGCGAGACGTACCATTTGGTCGAGAAGCCGCCCCAGACGGTGACCAATTTCGACTCGTTGAAGGAGAAGACGACGAGCAGGACAATCGGCAGGTAAAGAAAGGCAAAGCCCAGCACGATCGAAGTGATGTTGAAGCGGCTCCAGGTCGGGTTCATTTGTCCTGCTCCTGGGCGCGGGCCTGGGCCCGCTGGAAGAGCATGATCGGCACGATCAGCAGCAACAGCAGGATGACGGCGACGGCCGACGACACCGGCCAGTCGCGATTGGCGAAGAACTCGTTCCACAGCGTCTTGCCGATCATCAGGGTCTGCGATCCGCCGAGCAGGTCGGGAATGACGAACTCGCCAACGGCGGGAATAAACACCAGAAGGCAACCGGCGATGACGCCGGGCAGCGACAGCGGAAAGGTGATCTTCCAGAAGGCGCTGGTCGGCGGGCAACCGAGATCCTTGGCCGCCTCGATCAGTGAATAGTCCATTTTCTCGAGGGCGGAATAAAGCGGCAGCACCATGAACGGCAGATAGGAATAGACGATGCCGATGAAGATTGCCGTGTAGGTGTTGAGGATGATCAGCGGCTGGCTGATGACGCCGGTGGCGAGCAGCAGCTGGTTGAGCAGCCCCTCGGGCTTGAGGATGCCGATCCAGGCGTAGACGCGGATCAGGAACGAGGTCCAGAACGGCAGGATCACCAGCATCAGCAAAGTCGGGCGCAGCATCGCCGGCGCTCGGGCCATGCCATAGGCGATCGGGTAGCCGACAAGCAATGTCAGCACCGTTGAAATGGCGGCGACGATGACGCTCGTCACATAGGCGTTGATGTAGAGCGCGTCCTGCGTCAGCCATGTGTAGTTATCGATGCTGAGCTGTTTCAGCTGAGCGAAAAAACCGGAAAGCCCATCGCCGAAGCCAAGTACCGGCGTGTAGGGCGGTATGGCGATCGCCGTCTGCGACAGCGAAATCTTGAAGACGATAACGAACGGAATCAGGAAGAAGAAGACCAGCCACAGATAGGGGATGATGATGACAAGGCGGCCAACGACGGCCTCTCCCAGTCTGGCCAGGGCGGATTTGCCCGCATCGGCGGCCCGAGAGCTCGTTGCAGCGGTGACAGCGGCATTCGACATGACCGTCCCTATCGCGTCAGCACGACGCCGGCGTCCGGCCTGAACGACACCCAGGCACGGTCGTTCCAGCTCAGCGGATCCTCGGCGAGGCGGGCCGCGTTCATCGTGCTCGCCCGTACCACGTGGCCGTCGTCAAGCCTGACGTGATAGACGGTCATGTCGCCGAGGTAGGCGATATCGTAAACCTCGCCCTCGATGGCGTTAACGGCACCGGCCGGTCTCGTCGACGATATCTTGATCTTCTCCGGCCTGATCGCGAAGGCGACAGCCGCGCCAGTTGCGGCATCGCCGGCATTCTCCGTCCGAATGGTGATGCCGTTGCCCGCATCGATGCTTGCGCTGCCTGCCTCGCCATGCGCGATCTTGCCTTCGAACATGTTGACGTTGCCAACAAAGCCGGCGACGAAGCGGGAACCCGGCGCCTCGTAGACTTCGGCCGGCGTCGCCACCTGCATCACCTCGCCCTTGTCGATGATGGCGATACGGTCGGCCATGGTCATCGCCTCTTCCTGGTCATGGGTGACGACGACGAAGGTCAGGCCGAGTGACTGCTGCAGATCCATCAGCTCGAATTGCGTTTCCTCGCGCAGCTTCTTGTCCAGCGCGCCCAACGGCTCGTCGAGCAGCAGGACCTTCGGCCGCTTGGCGACCGAGCGGGCAAGCGCCACGCGCTGGCGCTGGCCGCCGGACAGTTGGTGCGGCTTGCGCTTGGCGAACTGCTCGAGCTTGACCAGCTTCAGCATCTCTCCAACGCGCGCCGCGATCTCGGGCTTCGGCATGCCGTCCTGCTTAAGGCCGAAAGCGATGTTGTTCTCGACCGTCATATGCGGGAACAGCGCATAGGACTGGAACATCATGTTGACCGGCCGCCGGTATGGCGGGATGCCGCGCAAATCCTGGCCATCGAGCAGGATGCGGCCGGCGGTCGGCTCCTCGAAGCCGGCGAGCATCCGCAAAAGCGTCGATTTTCCACATCCCGACGCCCCGAGCAGGGCAAAAAACTCGCGCTCGAATATGGTCAGCGACAGATTGTTGACGGCGGTGAAGTCACCGAATTTCTTGGTGACCTTGTCGAACTGGATGTATGGCTTGGCGTTCGGATCGTTCCACGGCGCGAAATCCCTGCGGATGCTGCCAAGCGATTTCATATCCCACTCCGTCCTGCGTTCTGTCCCCAGAAGTCTTTGACCCCGGCAGCACCTGCCGGGGTCGTTGATTGTCGCCTACTGCCCGGTGACGATCTTGGTCCAGGTGCGGGTGACGACGCGCTGGGTCTTGGAATCGTAGGGCGCGATGGTGAACAGCTTCGCCAGCGTCGCCTCGTCCGGATAGATCGCCGGATCCTCGAGTATCTCCTTGTCGATGAACTGCTGCGATGCCTTGTTGCCGTTGGCGTAGAAGACGTAGTTGCTCGACTTGGCGATCACTTCCGGCTTCATCATGTAATTCAGGAATTCATGCGCCTCGGCGACATGCGGCGCGTCGGCCGGGATCGCCATCTGGTCGAACCACATTTCGGCACCTTCCTTCGGCACGGAATAGTTGATCTCGACGCCACGGTTGGCCTCCGTCGCACGGTCGCGCGCCTGGAACACGTCGCCCGACCAGCCGACGGCCAGGCAGATGTCGCCATTGGCCAGTGCGTTGATATATTCCGACGAGTGGAACTTGCGGATGTAAGGCCTGATCTTCAGCATCAGTTCTTCCGCCTTGGCGAAATCGTCCGGCGACGTGGTCTCGGGATCGAGGCCCAGATATTTGAAGGCGTTCGGGAGGATGTCGCTCGGGGAATCGAGGACATAGACGCCGCAATCCTTCAGCTTGGCCAGCTTTTCCGGGTTGAAGAATACGTCCCAGCTATCGATCTTGTCGGTGCCGAGCGCTTCCTGCACTTTCTTGACGTTATAGCCGAGGCCGACCGTGCCCCACATGTAGTTGATCGAATATTCGTTGCCGGGATCGTACTTGGCTGTGCGCTCCGAAACGATGTCCCACATGTTGGAAATGTTGGGCAGCTTCGACTTGTCGAGCTTCTGGAACACACCTGCCTGGATCTGGCGTGCGAGGAAATTGGCGGTCGGCACGACGACATCGTAGCCGCTGCCGCCGGCAAGCAGTTTCGTCTCCAGGAGTTCGTTGGAATCGAAGGTGTCATAGGTGACCTTGATGCCCGTTTCCTTGGTGAAATCCTCGATGATCGAGCTGTCGATGTAATCCGACCAATTATAGACATTGACGATGCGGTCCTGGGCATGAGCGCCGAGGGTGAAAAGCGTCAGAAATGCCGAGGTCGCCGAAAGCCAGAATGCTTTGCGGGTCATGCGTCTCTCCTTTGATGAGTGTTCCATCGCCAACTCGTCGCGGGGCTGCGCGGCTGGGCGTTTGCTTCAGATTATTGGGCTTTCCGACAAGCGACAAGCGCGAACCGCCAACCCCCTCGTGGTTCGATGCGCAGCGGCCAAGCCCCCCGTTCCTATGTCGTGATCCAGGTGGCATTCCGGCGCCGTCAAAGGCTCTCGCCACGGCGCGGGCAGGGATACGACGATGTTGTCCGGTCTCGGTCGGGCCGGAGGGGAGACTTGGCAAGATGAGCCTGTCTTGTTGTTGCCGTATTGGCAGCCTGCCCGCGCGGCTGCGCCATTGTCAATGGCTCATCTCGCTTTGGCGCGTGCGCTGCATCAATTAGGCGACGGCATGCCGGTGACACCCGGCCGCACGGGCCGCGCCTGACGCTTGAATTCGAGCCCGATATGGACGAGCAGCGCCGTGACCACGACCGTGCCGCCAAGGATGGTGCGTCCCGACGGCACCTCGGAATGGATGAGCCAGACCCAGATCGGGCCGAGGATCGGCTCGAAAGTGCCGAGCAGTGCTGCGACCGCCGCCGGAACAAGCCGGGCGCCGGTGGCGAAGAAGGCAAGGCCGAGACCTAGATTGACCACACCGAATGCAAAGAGGAAGCCCATGTCGCTGCTGGATACGCCGAATTGCGATGCCTGGGACGCCGCGAATGCGGCGGCAAGCATCGTGCCGAGGCAGGTCGCCGGCGTCATGCGCACATGGGCAAAGCGCCGCGTGATGACGGTGGCGATCGAAAACATCACAGCTATGAGCAGCGCCAAGCCGTCGCCGATGGGCGAAACAGCGCCATCGAGCGATTCCGATACCATGATGGCAACGCCGGCAATAACGGCTGCAATCGCCACCCAGGTTGCCAAGGCCACCCGTTCGCGAAACAGCACCCAGGCAAACAGCGCCGCCAAGAGCGGCACGCCGGCCTGCATCAAAAGGATGTTGGCGACAGTGGTATAGGCAAGCGCCACTACGAAAGAGGTCGATGCGGTGGCGAAGCAGAACGCCACGGCAAGGCCGGGCAGGCCCATGCCGCGGAACAACCTCACCGTGCCGTGCCAGCCGTCGCGCCAGACCATGAAGCAGATCAGGAAGGCGGCGGCCCAGACCGAGCGCCAGAACACCACCGTCCAGCTGTCGCCGGCGTCGATGAAGCGGGCGATGGCGCCGCCGAAACTCCACATCAGCGCCGACAGGAATATCAACAGGAAGCCGATACGCTCCTCACGCGGCGAGACGGCAGGCGAAACGGCGATCGGTGATGATGCGGTGTCGGTCATGGGCGCGACTGTCGACGATTTCGGGGCGGCACGATGCGCAACGGACGACAAGAACGTGCCTCATTGGCGTAACGCAAAGACGATTGCCAGGCGTGATCCAGCGGACGGCGACGGTTGTGGCAAGGACGGCAGGTCGCCTGCCACGGCCTCACTGAAAATCGAAGGCGCTTAGCCCGGTCACCATCTCGTCGAGACCGAGCGGGCGCGTCACCGGCGGCTCGGCGCGGGCAAGGCAGCCGATGCGTTCGCACAGCCGGCAGGCGGGGCCTATCGGCGTGGCCGGATTGCTGCCCTGTCCGGCTTTTCCGGTCGCAGCGGCAGCCGGCCCCGGCAGTGCCGCGCCATAGACGATCTCGTCACGAAAGCCGATGTCGCAGCCCAGCAGAAGTGCAGTACGGCGCGGGCGCTCCGCAAACGAGCCTTGCGGTCCTTCAAGCGTGCGGGCGACGCAGAGGAACTCGGCGCCGTCGGGCATTTCCACCGCCTCGACGAAGATCTGGCCGGGCTGGGTGAAGGCGGCATGCACGGGAAGCTTCGGACAGCCGCCGCCGAAACGGCTTTGCGGAAAACCCTGGCTGCCCGCCTTGCGGAAGCGGTTTCCGGCATTGTCGACCTCGAGCATGAAGAACGGCACGCCCGGCGTGCCCGGCCGCTGCAGCATGGTCAGGCGGTTCGCCGCCTGCTCGAAGGAGACGCCGAAACGCGAGCGCAGCACGTCGACGTCGTACCGTGCGCGGTGTGCTGCTGCGTGAAAGGATTGATAGGGCATCATCAATGCGTGGGCGGCGTAGCGGCCAAGCTCGAAGCGGGCGAGCCGGCGGGCCTCATCCGTGGTCAGCTTCAGTGCCTGGATCTCGCCTGCCACCGCGACCGTCATGCGGATCAGGCAGGCCTCCATCGCCACCTCGCGCAACTGGTCGAACGGCGACAGGCGCTCGGACAGAAACAGGCGCTGCGAGTGGCGGTCGTAGCGGCGGCGCCAGTTCGGCATGGTGGCGACCGGCAGCACCTTGACGACGATGCCGTATTCGCGCTTCAGCCAGGCCTTCAGTGCACTGAGCAGATCGTCGCCTGGATCGAGAACCGACGTGAATGCCTCGGCCTCCTCTTCGAGCGCGGCAAAATGGTTCGGCCGGCGCTCGAAAATCTCGTGCACCTCATCGATCGGCAAGCGGGCGCCGGAAAGTGCCGTCGCTTTGCCCTCACGCGCGAGAAGCTCGTTGAGGTCGGAAAGGCGCTCCGCCTGCTCGCGATAGGCGCGAAACAGCTTTATCACCGCAGCGGAAGCGTTGGGCGCCGCCTCGGCAAGCTCGATCAGCTCCTGGTCACCAGGCAATTCGCCGACCAGCAGCGGATCTGAAAACACCTCCTTCAGGGCGGCGACCGACCCCCTCGCCTCGCCCTGCAATTCATGCGGGTCGACCTTGTAGACAGACGCAAGCCTCAGGATCAGCTGGACCGTCAGCGGCCTCTGGTTGCGCTCGATGAGATTGAGATAGGACGGCGAGATGCCGAGCCCTTCGGCCATCGCCGTCTGGGTCAGGCCCTTGGCGCTGCGGATACGGCGGATGCGCGGCCCGGCGAAAATCTTCTGGTCAGCCACGAATTAGGCCTCTCAAAGCCCGGCTCCGATTCGGCCAAACCAGTAGGCGGTAAGGCACACAGCAGCAGCCAATCCATAGATTATCCCGGCCATCGCCAATCTGGATCGCGATTTCCAGTACCCGAAGAGAGAAGCAACCAGCAAACCCATCGAAGTCAGCGTAACGAGAGCTTCCATTGTCTGTTGCATTTCGGGCCTTCGGACAGCGAACACCGCCAAGAACGCTATGGTCGCTGACTGAACGAGAATATACGAAATCACGACATCAAGCCCTGGCGGACCCGAAACCCTTGAGGCGTCGGCGTCGAGGGATACGAACATCGCTTGCGGCCTTCGAAAGGCGCTGATTGCCCACACGAATGAGGCACCAGCAGCGAAAACAAGCCAAACCATCAAAGCATCCCCTCCGTCAATAATTTTACTGAATTGTCGGCCATGCCACCTATCCCGATATTGACAATATTTACACATTTACAGCGCCGCAATGTCAAACACAACACAGGTTTTCCCTTATTTTGAGCCAGTTTTCCTAATTTTTCTGGGCTCTTTTCGCATGCAATGTAAATTCAGTCATAGCTCGACATCCAGACGATTGGCTTCGGGACAGGCTGCAGCAACCTTCGGAGTGACCATATGACCGATTTTTACAACCTCGTCCCCTCGGCGCCGGAAGGCCGCTTCGACGGCATCGAGCGGCCCTACTCGCCAGAGGACGTGAAGCGGCTGCGCGGTTCGGTCCAGATCCGGCAGAGCCTCGCCGAAATGGGCGCCAACCGGCTCTGGCAGCTCATCCACGAGGAGGACTTCGTCAACGCGCTCGGCGCCATGTCTGGCAATCAGGCGATGCAGCAGGTCCGGGCCGGGCTGAAGGCGATCTACCTGTCTGGATGGCAGGTCGCCGCCGACGCCAACACCGCATCCGCCATGTATCCGGACCAGTCGCTTTATCCCGCCAATGCGGCGCCCGAACTGGTCAAGCGCATCAACCGCACCCTGCAGCGCGCCGACCAGATCGAGACCTCCGAAGGCAAGGGGCTTTCGGTCGACACATGGTTCGCGCCTGTTGTCGCCGATGCGGAAGCCGGCTTCGGCGGACCGCTCAATGCCTTCGAGATCATGAAGGCCTTCATCGAGGCGGGTGCCGCCGGCGTCCACTACGAGGACCAGCTGGCGTCGGAGAAGAAATGCGGCCATCTCGGCGGCAAGGTGCTGATCCCGACCGCCGCACACATCCGCAACCTCAACGCCGCGCGACTTGCTGCCGACGTCATGGGCACGCCGACGCTGGTCATCGCGCGCACCGACGCGGAAGCGGCAAAGTTGCTCACCTCCGACATCGACGAGCGCGACCAGCCGTTCGTCGACTATGGCGCCGGCCGCACGGTGGAAGGCTTCTACCACGTCAGGAACGGCATCGAGCCGTGCATCGCGCGGGCCATCGCCTACGCGCCTTACGCCGACCTGATCTGGTGCGAAACCTCCAAGCCCGATCTGGCGCAGGCGAAAAAATTCGCCGAGGGCGTGCACAGGCACCATCCCGGCAAGCTTCTCGCCTATAATTGCTCGCCGTCCTTCAACTGGAAGAAGAACCTCGACGACGCCACGATCGCCAGGTTTCAGCGGGAACTCGGCGCCATGGGCTACAAGTTCCAGTTCATCACGCTAGCCGGTTTTCACCAGCTCAATTTCGGCATGTTCGAACTCGCCCGCGGCTACAAGGCGCGGCAGATGGCGGCCTATTCCGAGTTGCAGGAAGCGGAGTTCGCGGCGGAAGCCCACGGCTACACCGCGACCAAGCACCAGCGCGAAGTCGGCACCGGCTATTTCGACGCGGTGTCGATGGCGATCACCGGTGGCCGGTCTTCGACCACGGCCATGCATGAATCGACCGAGCACGCCCAGTTCAAGCCGGCCGCAGAATAGCAGGAACGCAACAGACAGAGGAAACGCCCCTAAAGGGCTAAGGGAGAAGACCAATGGCATCGATCAGTCGCGTCAAGGAACGGGCCGAAGAACAGGCCACCACCATGAGTGTCGACCAGCAGGCGACCATCCGCATGCTGGCCAACGACCTGCACAGGCTCAACCAATCGGTGATGAAGGCGGTCGAGGCCGGTGTGTCGGTGGAGCTCGTGCGCTCGGCACGGCACCATGGCGGCGACGGCAACTGGGGCGATCTGCTGATCCCGGTGATCGTCACGCAGCGGAGCCTCGACTGACCGAAATCCGACCAAAGCCTGTCGGTCGATCCGGCATCACCTGCGCAGTCTCTGCGCAGGTGATCTGCGTTTGCACGATCAGTTGCCATAATGAGCAAGAACAGAACTTGCTTTAAATTTTAACGTTTCTTGCGATATTCTGGATATCGGTCGTTTCAGCTTGACATAGGGAGAGATCTCACGGCAATTGTCTCTAAGTTTCAACCCTGCATTGAAACCCGACGAGTGCCCGCCACGCTCATGCGCCCCATGAATCGCGATACCAAGACTGTAAACCACCTGACTTTCGTGAGCCGCAACGTGGACCCGGAGATGCTCACAGACTTCACCCGTGTGCTCGTCGTCGGAAAGTCGCCGGTCAACCGGGTGGTGGTTTCGAAAATCGTCGAACGATCCGGGCTCAAACCGATCTCGGAATCGCCCGAAACGGCAGCAACGACTTTGCGATCGCTCATTCCCGGAGCTGTCGTCCTCGATGGCGGAGCGGACAACAAGGACTGCGACGCGCTGATGTCCGGTATCGACGCGCTGCGACGCACCTCGGGCAGGTCGCTTCCCTCGGTGATCCTGCTTTCGACCAAGAACGGCACACCGGAGAGCCTCGCCCTGTCGAGCGTCGTCGATGCGGTTGTCGTCAAACCGATCACGACCGAACGGCTGCAGCCAGTGATCGACCATTTGATCGGGCTCGCGCGCAGCTAGCCGACGTCCGATCCGGCTTCCACGCCTTTCCTCGCTTCTTGCGATCGAATCTGGATATTTATGTTAGTATGCGAGCGCTCGGTACCGCCTGACAATGAGCCCCGCTACGTCTCCTTTTGCAATTGCGACGCATCTGGGATAGCACCTTCGAACAAATCCGCAGGCATGTTCCGACTTCGCGACATGGCTGTCGATATCGGCGGATCACGACATGTCCTCAGAACAGACCATCGCCGCGCTTTGCAGAAAACTCGGACTGCGCATCACCGGTCCGCGCCGCGTCATCATGCGCGTTCTATCCGAATCCAGCGACCATCCGGATGTTGTGGAACTCCATCGCCGTGTTGTCGCCATCGAGCCGACGATCGCGCTCGCCACTGTCTATCGCACCGTCAGCCTTCTCCGTGAAAAGGGCATTCTGGAGCGGCACACCTTTGGCGATCGGCGCGCCAGATACGAAACCGTCCCCCGTGAGCATCACGATCATCTCATCAATATCGAGACGGGAGACGTCGTCGAATTCCAGTCGTCGGAGATCGAGCGGCTCCAAGAGGAAATCGCTCGACAGCACGGATTCACGATCATCAGCCACAGACTGGAGATCTACGTGAAGCCGATCCAGAAAACGCGACGCTCTCGTCAATCCGGAGAATGACCGCCCGTTTCTAGCGTTCCTCCCCAATCTCCATTCGGCCCACTCTAAGTGTGGTGACGGCGAAGGCCGCGATGAAGGCGGCGGACATCATGAGAACGATGGTCGGCGCCGGTGCGCTGTCGATGAAGAAGGACAGATAGACGCCGAGAAACGACGCGGCGACCGCGATCGCGACCGACAGGATCAGCATGGCGCTAAACTTCCTTGTCAGCAGGAAGGCGATGGCGCCAGGCGCGATCAGCATGGCGATGGCCATGATGATGCCGACCGCCTTCAGCGCGCCGACGATGGTGAGCGAGATCAGGCAGAGCAGGCCGTAGTGGAGCAGATTGACCCGAAGACCAACCGCGCGAGCCTGAGCCGGGTCGAAGGCGTGCAGCAGGAAGTCGCGCCACTTGATCCCGATGATGCCGGCCGTGATCGCAGCAATGAGCCCCGTTTCGACGATGTCGCGCAAGCCGATGCCCAGCACATCGCCGAACAATATGTGGTCGAGATGCACGTCGGACTGGATCTTTACATAGAGCACCAGGCCGAGACCGAACATGCCGGAGAAGACGATGCCCATTATCGTGTCCTGTTTGATGCGGCTGTTGTCCTTGAGGAAGCCGGTGGCGAGAGCGCAGACCATTCCGGCGGCGAAGGCGCCCATCGAATAGGGGAATCCGACAATGTAGGCAATGACCACGCCGGGAAAGACGGCGTGGCTGATGGCGTCGCCCATCAGCGACCAGCCCTTGAGAACGAGAAAGCAGGAGAGCAGCGCCGTCGGCATAGCGACCAGAACCGAAACAATCAGGGCATTGACCATGAAGTCGAACTGGAAGGGGCTAAGCAGCGTATCGAGGATGCTCATAGGCTGGCCTCCAAGGCCCGCGCCGAGCGGCGGCGGGCTGCCAGCATTCCATGCTTGGGAGCGAAGAAGAAGGCGGCGAGAAAGATCAGCGTCTGCAACACCACTATGATGCCGCCAGTGGCGCCGTCGAGGAAATAACTGGCATAGGCGCCGCTGAAACTCGTGGCCGCGCCGATGACGACCGCGATGACGAGCAGGCGCGGAAAGCGGTCCGTCAGAAGATAGGCGGTCGCGCCGGGAGTCACCACCATGCAGATGACGAGGAAGGCGCCGACGGTCTGAAGCGCGGCGACCGTGGAGGCCGATAGCAGCATGAAGAACATGATCTTGAGCGCGCTCGGGTTGAGGCCGATCGAGCGGGCATGGCTCTCGTCGAAGAAAACCACCATCAGATCCTTCCATTTCACCAACAGGATGGCGAGCGAGACGAAGCCTATGATGGCGAGCTGAAGCGTGTCTTCCGGGGTGATGGCCAAGATGTTGCCGAGCACGATCGTCTGAATATTCACGGAGGTCGGTGACAGCGACACCATGAACAAGCCGAGGCCGAAGAAGGAGGAGAAGATCAGGCCGATGATGGCGTCTTCTTTCAGCTTGGTGCGCTGGTTGAGGAAGAGCATCGCGGCAGCGGCTAGCCCGCCGGAGAAGAAGGCGCCGATCGAGAAGGGAAGGCCCAGCATATAGGCGCCAGCGACGCCCGGCACGATCGAATGCGAGAGCGCGTCACCGATCAGCGACCAGCCTTTTAGCATCAGATAGCAGGACAGGAAGGCGCAGACACCGCCGACCAAGGCGGACACCCACATGGCATTGAGCATATATTCGTAGCCGAACGGCTCGAGCAGGACACTCATTCGTCCGGTTCCCGCATCTTTTGCTGCATGGCTCCGTTCTCTCCGTAGAAGACCAGTGGCCGTTCGTCGTCGGTGATGACGGCAAGGCGGCGCCTGTCGTCGTCCTCATGCAGCCCGGCGCCGCCCAGCACGAAATGACGCAAGACGCCACCGAAAGCCTTTTCCAGGTTCGCCTGCGTGAAGGTCTGGCCTGTCGGCCCGTAGGCAAGGACCGTATTCCGGAGCAGCACGGCACGGTCGCAGAACTCCGGCACGCTACCCAGATTATGCGTCGAGACCAGCATCACTCGGCCTTCGTTCCGGAGCGCGCGCAGCAGTTCGATGATAGCGTCCTCGGTCCTGACGTCGACGCCGGTGAAGGGCTCGTCGAGCAGGATGACGCGCCCGTCCTGCGCCAGCGCCCGAGCGAGAAAGACGCGCTTTTTCTGCCCGCCCGAAAGCTCGCCGATCTGGCGTTTGCGGAAATCGCTCATGCCGACACGCGCAAGCGCGGCTGTAACCGCCTCGCGATCAGCCGCCTTCGGAAGGCGCATCATGCCCATATGGCCGTAGCGACCCATCATGACGACGTCCTCGACCAGTACTGGAAAGTTCCAGTCGACCTCCTCGGCCTGCGGCACATAGGCGATGACGTTCTTCCTCAGCGCGGCCGCGGCCGGCTGTCCGAGAACAATAATCTCTCCCTTTGCCACCCGCACGAAGCCCATGATGGCTTTGAACAACGTCGACTTGCCCGAGCCGTTGACACCGACAAGTGCCGTGATCGTGCCTGTCGGAATTTCAAAGCTCGCATCCCGCAGCGCCGTGTGGCCGTTGCGGTAGGTGACGGTCGCGCCGTGGACGGCGAGACCGCCTCCCGCATCCTCGGACGCGGGGGCAAGAGGCGGAACGGCTTCGTTCATTGCGACAGCCCTGCGGCGAGGCCTTTCTGAACCGTATCCGATGTCACACGCAGCAGGTCGATATAGGTCGGCACCGGGCCGTCCGCCTCGCTGAGAGAATCGACGTAGAGCACGCCGCCGTAATGCACTCCTGTCTCACGCGCGACCTGCCGGGCCGGCTTGTCCGACACGGTGCTTTCGCTGAACACGGCGACGATCTTGTTTTCCCTGACGGCGTCGATCACCTTGCGAACCTGCTGGGGGGTGCCTTGCTGGTCAGCGTTGATCGGCCACAAATAAAGCTCCTTCAGCCCGAAATCGCGTGCGAGGTAGGAGAAAGCGCCTTCGCTCGACACCAGCCAGCGCCTGTCCTGCGGGATCGAGGCAAGCTTATCGCGGATCGGCGCGACGGCCGCCTCTATCTTTGCCTTGTAGGCTTCTGCATTGGCCTTGTAGGTCTCGGCATGCGCCGGATCGTGCGCGACGAAGGCGTCGCGGATGTTGTCGACGTAGATCAGCGCGTTTGCCGGCGACATCCAGGCATGCGGGTTCGGTTTGCCCGTATAGGGTCCCTCGGCGATGCTCATCGGCTGGACGCCCTCGGAGACAATAGCGCCGGGCACGTCGCTGAGGTTCTGGAAGAATTTTTCGAACCAGAGTTCGAGGTTGAGCCCGTTCCACAGAATGAGCTGTGCACCTTGCGCCCGCTGAATATCGCCCGGCGTCGGCGCGTAATTGTGGATCTCCGCTCCAGGCTTGGTGATCGATTCCACGATTGCTGCATCGCCCGCCACGTTCTTCGCCATGTCGGCGATGACGGTGAAGGTCGTCACCACCTTGAATTTTTCCTGGGCTTTCGCTGGGCTTGAAGCCACCGCCGCAGCGAAAACCGCAGCCATCAAGCCAACGACAACCCGTCGTCCGTATCTCTCGAACATCAATTTCTCCTGTCGCGATTCTTAATGTCTCGCCGCTGGCCGCCATTGTGCGACTGCGGCGCGCGCTTTTCGCATATTCTGCAATTGCGACTGATTTGCAAGTAGAAAACGGCTTAACGTCGTGGATTGTATGCGGCCGCGCGATTTGGCGTCGGCTACAGCGCGGCCCTATGACGGAGCGGACAACAAGGACTGCGATACGCTGATGTCCGGCGTCGATGCGCTGCAGCGCACGTCCGATTCGACACCGAGACACGCGATCAGCCGGCTTTCCCGACGCTTTCGATCAGCCGGGGCAATTCCGAGAGATCGGCTATCTGGCGGAAACGAGGCGCGGTGATCGGCGGCTCGACATTTTCAAGCGCCCAGGTCAGCTCATGCGGCACGTGGATACCCCAACTGCCGGCCTCGATGGCCGGCACCACGTCCGACTTGAGCGAATTGCCGACCATCATGCTTCTTTCGGCGCCATCACCGTGGCGGCTGAAGATATTGATATAAGTGGCGGGGCTCTTGTCGCTGACGATCTCGACGGCATCGAAAAGGTCACCCAGGCCCGATTGCGCCAGCTTGCGTTCCTGATCGAAGAGGTCGCCCTTGGTGATCAACACCAGGCGATACGCATCTGCCAGCTTTTCCACGGTTTCGCGCGCATGAGGCAGCGCCTCGATCGGATGGCCAAGCATCTCGCGGCCCGCGGCAAGAATCTCGGCGATGACCGAGGCCGGCGCGCGGCCCTCGGTAATCTCGATTGCCGTTTCGATCATCGACAGGGTAAACCCCTTGATGCCGAAGCCGTAGACGGCGAGGTTGCGCTTCTCGGCCTCCAGCAATCTTGCCGAGATGTGCTCCTGCTCGGCATGATCGGCGAGCAGCGCGGCAAAGCGCTTTTCGGTCATGCGGAAGAACTGCTCGTTCTGCCAGAGCGTGTCGTCGGCATCAAAGCCGATCGTGGTCAATTCATGATTGTTCTGCATTTGACGTCTTCAACCGAGGTCATTGAACTTGCGTCGAACCTAAGCCGCCCAGAGCAGTTTTCAACTGCGCAGGCGAACGCAACCGCGCTCCCCTTCCCTTCCCTCGCCGGCCCCGGCTATAATCCCAAATCCGCAACCCAATCTGGTGAATGATGCCGCCTGCAAAAAAGGAAGTCCGTCCGTCGAGCCGCGGAGGACGTATCCGCACGCCTGCCTTCGTGAAAAATCAACGTGGTGTGAAAAACTGGAAGGAAGTCGGCGCCTGGCTGGAGTGGCGCGGCATCGAGGATATCGAATGCATCACGCCCGACCAGGCGGGTGTGGCGCGCGGCAAGATGATGCCGTCGAAGAAGTTTACCTCCAACACTTCGCTGGCGCTGCCTTCGGCGGTGTTCATGACGACGATCTCCGGCGGCTATCCGGAGGACGGCAACGGCTTCCACTATCCGGAAGACGACGGCGACCTCAAGCTGATGCCGGACCTTTCCACGCTGACGGTGGTGCCGTGGGAAGAGGACCCGACGGCGGCGGTCATCTGCGACCTCGTCCACCAGGACGGCCGCTCGGTAGAGTTCACGCCGCGCAACGTGCTGAAGCGTGTGCTTGCCGCTTACGACAAGCGCGGGCTGAAGCCGGTGGTGGCGCCCGAGATCGAGTTCTACCTCGTGCGCAAGAATCCCGATCCGGACTACCCGCTGACGCCGCCGGTCGGGCGTTCGGGACGGGCGATAGGCGGTGGCGCCGGCTATTCGATTGCCGGTGTCAACGAGTTCGACGAGCTGATCGACGACATCTACCATTTCTCCGAAAGCCAGGGCCTGGAGATCGATACGCTGATCCACGAGGAAGGCGCCGGCCAGCTCGAGATCAATCTGCGCCATGGCGATCCGATCGAACTCGCCGACCAGGTGTTCATGTTCAAGCGCACCATCCGCGAGGCGGCGCTGAAGCATGAGATCTACGCCACGTTCATGGCCAAGCCGATCCAGGGGCAGCCCGGGTCGGCCATGCATATCCACCAGTCGATCATCGACAAGAAGACCGGCAGGAACGTCTTTTCGGCAGAGGACGGCTCGGAAACCGAAGCCTTCTTCCATTTCCTCGGCGGCATGCAGAAACATGTGCCGAACGCGCTGGTGATGTTCGCGCCCTACGTCAATTCCTACCGCCGGCTGACGCAGTCGGCTTCGGCACCGGTCAACAACAAATGGGGCTACGACAACCGCACCACCGCCTTCCGCGTCCCGCGATCCGACCCGGCAGCCAGGCGCGTCGAGAACCGCATCCCTTCCTCCGACGCCAATCCCTATCTGGCGCTGGCCGCATCGCTCGCCTGCGGGCTGATCGGCATGACCAACAAGATCAAGGCCGAACCGCCGGTTCTCACCACCGCCAACGAGGCGGAGATCGACCTGCCGCGGAGCCTGCTCGAGGCTGTCGACCTGTTCGAAGCCGACGAGGAACTCTGCGCGCTGCTCGGCAAGTCGTTTGCCGCGACCTATGCGGCGATCAAGCGGGCGGAATTCGAGACCTTCATGGAAGTGATCAGCCCGTGGGAGCGGGAGTATCTGCTGTTGAATGTCTAGTGTAGGGGAATAGGGCAGTAAGGCAGTAGGGGAATAGGGGATGACGGCGAGGATTGATTCATACAGAGATCTGGTCGTCTGGCAGCAGGGGATGAACCTGGCAGTTTCAATCTACGAGGCAACAAGATCTTGGCCGAAGGATGAGCTCTATGGGTTGACGACTCAGGTGCGTCGGGCGGCAACCTCCCTGCCGGCCAACATCGCCGAGGGCTACGGCCGGAGAGCCGAGCTTCCTATCAGCAATTTCTTAGAATCGCACAAGGGTCACTCAAAGAGCTGGAAACGCACCTTCTCATTGCACAAAGGGTTGGAATGGCCCCTCGCGAGACAGTCGACTCGTTGATGACTCGCAGCGAGAGCATCGGGAAACTGCTACGGCTTCTGATCCGCAAGCTATCGCCTGAATAGACACACCCTGCTGCCCTGCTGCCCTACTGCCCTGCTGCCCTGCTGCCCTGCTGCCCTGCTGCCCTACTGCCCTGCTGCCCTGCTGCCCTGCTGCCCTACTGCCCACTCGGTCATCATGCCCTACCAATCCCCAATCTCCCCCGGCCGCTCCTGGTATGAGGACACGGCCGGCCCATGGCCCGAATACCCGGCGCTGGACGGCGACCGGACATGCGACGTCGTCATCGTCGGCGGCGGCTTCACCGGCCTGTCGGCGGCGGCGCCCCTTGCCAAGGCCGGCAGCAATGTCGTGCTGATCGAAGCGCATCGTTTCGGCGACGGCGCATCGGGCCGCAATGGCGGCCAGCTCGGCACCGGTCAGCGCGCCTGGGCCGAGGAGCTCGAGGCGGAATACGGCTTTTCCCGCGCCAAGGCGCTGTTCGACCTCGCCGAAGAGGCCAAGTCGCATCTCCTCGAATTCGCCGCCGTCAACAAGATCGAGATCGACTACATGCCCGGCCAGATGTCGGTGGCGCATAAGAAGCGCTATGTCGACGATTACAAGGCGCATGCCGAGATCATGGCGAACCGCTTCGGCTATCCGCAAATCGCCTTCATGGACGCGAAGGAGACGGCGGAGCGGTTGGGCTCGACGCGCTATTTCGGCGGCACCCGCGACACCGGCACCGGGCACATCCATCCGCTGAAGCTGGTGATCGGCGCGGCAAAGGTGGCGGCGCAGGCGGGCGCGCAGCTGTTCGAGCAGACGCCGGCGACCGGCATCGCGTCGCTTGGCGGCAAGGTCAGGGTCACGACGCCGAAAGGCACGATATCAGCCGAGAAATGTCTGATCGGCGTCAACGCCCATGGCGGCGCGCTCGAGCCGATCAGTGCCGCGCACATCATGCCGATCGGCTCCTTCATCGGCGCGACGGTGCCGCTGGGGGCTGACACAAACGTGCTGCCGGGCGGTGAGGCGGTCGATGATTCCCGCTTCGTCGTGCGCTACTTCCGCAAATCGACGGATGGGCGGCTGCTGTTCGGTGGCCGCGAGATCTATGCCGTCAACGATCCGAAAGACATCCATGTCCACATCCGCCGGCAGATCGCCGAGCTTTACCCAGCGCTGAAGGCCGTCGAGATCACTCACGGCTGGGGCGGCTATGTCGGCATCACGATGCCGAGAAAACCCTTCGTGCGCGAGGTGATGCCCAATGTGATTTCTGTCGGCGGCTATTCCGGTCACGGCGTCATGCTGTCGAACTTTTTCGGCAAGCTCTATGCCGAAACCGTTGCCGGCAACCGGGACCGGCTGAGGCTGATCGAGGACCTGAAAATCCCGGCCTTTCCCGGTGGTCGACGCTTCCGCGCGCCTCTGCTCTTTCTTGCGCTCAACTGGTATGCCTTGAGGGACAGGATATAACCATAGATTGCAAAATCCCTTCCAAGTTGCAAAATCTAGCGCAAAGGTGCAGAATCCGCCCGGCAAGGGCGCAGTGATGCCACAATCGCCGGCAAAGGATGCCCGCTCAGGGCAGTTGAACGGGGATTTTGCGGGCCTGCCCGCGTTGGTTTGGGACCGATGCCGACCGAATGCCGGTTTTCCCGGCACAGGTCGTAAGAACGTCGGCCCGCAAATGGAGGTTGCAAGAGTGAGAGAGCCCTTCAGTTTCGGCGCGCCGGAACGACGGCGCTTTGCGATGCAGTTTGGCTACGACGTGCGGCCCAGGTTCTGGCAGCAAATCCGGTCGAACTTGCATCTGCTCATCGCCGCGTTTGGCACAGCAGCGCTGCTTGGCGTGGCCGCGGTGGCGCTATGGCTGGCATTGCCGGCCAACGAGAGACAAGCGGTCGCGAGTCCCGAGCAGATCGTTTCAAGCATTCCAGTAAAAACAACAAGGATCGTGCCGGCCGCGGCCTCGAAAGTCGCCGCGGTGCAGCAGGCTGCGGGCAAGACCGATGCGGTTTCGCCGGTGGTGGTTGCGGCGAAGGCCGAGATACCGGCGCTGGCTCCCAATGATCCTCGCTGGACAGGATCGGGATCCACATCCCGCCAGATGGCAGGCCAGGCTGAACAAACGGCAGACAAGCCGTCCACTGCGGCGGCATTCACCGATCCGGCAGCGAAAACCAAAGTGGCAGCATTGCTTGCCAAAGTTGCTGCTCCCGACAAGACGGCGACGGACGGCGCGCCAACCGCCGCCATTCCCATCCCGAAACCGGGAGAGCCGGCAGCGCCACAGAACGATGGCACCGAGGCCAAAGTCGAGGCCAAGAAAGCGAGCGCGGCAGACACCGGACGCATCCTCAGGGCCGTCACCATGCGCACCGGCCCGAAGAACAATGCGGCCGCTATAGTCACCGTTCCCGCCAAGACCTCTGTTCAGGTGATGGGCTGCAAGAAATGGTGCCAGATCGTCTACAACGGCAAACGCGGCTGGATCTACAAGAGCTTTGTCAAGACCGGCGCCTAGGGCTGGTCAGGCGATCCCTCGACGTCGCAGCACGGCTCGGATGGCTTCTGTAATACAGTCGGCCGCCGCGTCCAGCGAGGGCGATGTACCGTCAAGTCAAACTTGAAACCGACAGGGCCGGGCGGCTCAGATGCAACGTCCGCCGTCGACTTCCAGCGCCACGCCAGTGATGAAAGCCGCCTCGTCCGAAGCGAGCCAGAGCGCCGCGTTGGCTATGTCGAGCGGCGTCGAAAGCCGGCCAAGCGGGATCGACGCGCGGAATTTCTCGCGGATTTCGGGTGTGTCGGCGCCCATGAATTTTTCCAGCATGCCGGTCTCGCCGGCGACCGGGCAGAGGCAGTTGACGCGGATGTTCTTCGGCGCGAGTTCCACCGCCATGGACTTGGTCGCGGTGATCGCCCAGCCCTTCGAGGCATTGTACCAGGTGAGGCCGGGCCGCGGCCTGATGCCGGCCGTCGAGGCCGTGGTCAGGATAACGCCGCCGCCTTGCCTATCCATGAGCGGCACAACCGCCAGAGCGGCGTGGTAGATCGCCTTCATATTGACGGCCGTGATCAGGTCGAAGGTCGTCTCGTCGACCTCGAACATATCGCCGTTGCGATGGGTGTAGCCGGCATTGTTGACCATGATGTCGATGCGGCCGAAGGCGCTCTTTGCGGCATCGACCATCTCGTCGAACTCGGAACGCAACGAGACGTCCGTCTGGGTCCAGATCGCCGCCCGGCCGATCTCGTTGGCGACGCGTTCGGCGCCCTTGGCGTTGAGGTCGGCGACGACGACCTTGGCGCCCTCCTCGGCAAAGCGCTTGGCGATACCCTCGCCGAAACCTGACGCGGCACCGGTAATGATGGCAACTTTGTTTTCCAGGCGCATGACTTTTTCACTCATGATTGAAGACGATTGCTCGGGCAGCCGCCGGCGATGGCCGCCGAAAGATCAGTATACACGCTCGATTTCTCCTTTGGCTTTCGCTTCGATCCCGCTCTATGCTGCATCTGCGAAGGCCACCCGGAACACCTCGCCGACAAGCCGCCGGGTTGCGCCAGTGTCAAGGGCAGACCTCAAGGACAATCGGCAAAAACCCATTGGCCTCGGGATGTGACGTCGTGGCACTGGAAAATCTAAATCGATTAGAATATATCGACCGCGTCACAGCGGCCGGCGTTAAAGCGGACAGACCATGACCAGCCAGATCATTCCCGTCGAGCCTTTCGACTTCATCATTTTCGGCGGCACCGGCGATCTGTCGGAACGCAAGCTTTTGCCGTCGCTCTATCATCGCCAGCGCGGCCATCAATTTTCCGAACCGACGCGCATCATCGGCACGTCGCGCTCGAAAATGACCGATGAGGAATTCCAGGCTTTCGCCAGGCAGGCGATTTCCGACCATGTGAAACCGGCCGATATCGATGCCACGGAGCTGAAGACGTTTCTTGCCCGGCTTTCCTATGTCTCGGCCGACGCGACCAATGGCACGGGCTTCGACAAATTGAAGACGGCGATCGGCGACAGCGAATGCATCCGCGCTTTCTATCTGGCGGTGGCGCCGGCGCTGTTCGGCGACATCTCGCACAAGCTGAAAGAGAACGGTTTGATCACGCCGAACTCGCGCATCGTGCTGGAGAAGCCGATCGGGCGCGATCTCGCCTCGGCGCGCGAGCTCAACGATCTGGTCGGCGATGATTTCCATGAAAGCCAGATTTTCCGCATCGACCACTATCTCGGCAAGGAGACGGTGCAGAACCTGATGGCGTTGCGCTTTGCCAACGCGCTCTACGAGCCGCTGTGGAATTCCGCCAATGTCGATCATGTGCAGATCACCGTGGCCGAGACCGTCGGCCTCGAAGATCGCGTCACCTACTACGACAAGGCCGGCGCGCTGCGCGACATGGTGCAGAACCACATGCTGCAGCTCCTCTGCCTCGTCGCCATGGAGGCGCCGTCGTCGATGGATGCCGATGCCGTGCGCGACGAGAAGCTGAAGGTGCTGCGGGCGCTGAAACGCATCAGCGGCAACGAAGCCCCCAAGCACACGGTGCGCGGCCAATATCGTGCCGGGGCCTCGGCCGGCGGGCCGGTGAAAGGCTATGTCGAGGAGCTCGGCAGGAACAGCAACACCGAGACATTCGTTGCGCTCAAGGCCGAAATCGGCAACTGGCGCTGGGCGGGCGTGCCGTTCTACCTCAGGACGGGCAAGCGGCTGGCGACCCGCGTCTCGGAGATCGTCATCGAATTCAGGCCAATTCCGCATTCGATCTTCGGCGAAAGCGCCGGGCCGATCTCCGCCAACCAGCTGGTCATCCGGCTGCAGCCCGACGAAGGCGTCAAGCAGTTCATCATGATCAAGGATCCGGGGCCTGGCGGCATGCGGCTGCGCCAGATTCCGCTCGACATGAGTTTTGCGCAATCCTTCGACGGCCGCGCCCCCGACGCCTATGAACGGCTGATCATGGACGTCATCCGTGGCAACCAGACGCTGTTCATGCGCCGCGACGAGGTCGAGGCGGCGTGGAAGTGGATCGACCCGATCCAGGACGCATGGGAAAGCGCAAGGCAAGAGGCGCAGGGCTATACGGCCGGCACATGGGGTCCCTCGGCCTCGATTGCGCTGATCGAACGCGACGGGCGGACATGGCACGAGAGCAATTGAACGGCGCCGCCTACAGCTGGCACGCGTTTGCCGAACGCCAGGACCTGGCGGCAGCACTTGCCGGCCACGTCGCAGGCCGCCTAACCAATGCAATCGCAGAGCGCGGCACGGCACTGCTCGCCGTTTCCGGCGGCACGACGCCGGCGAAATTTTTCGCATCGCTTTCGAATATCCCGATCGCCTGGAACAAGATCACTGTGACGCTGGTCGACGAGCGTTGCGTGCCGGCCTCGTCTCCGCGCTCCAACGCCGGGCTGGTCGCCGCCAATCTTTTGCAAAACGCGGCCGCAGCCGCACGTTTCGTGCCGCTCTACCATGAGGCAGCAAGCATCGAGGATACGTGGGAGGCCGACAGCAGGATATTGCGGTCGCTGCCTTGGCCGCTCGATGTGGTCGTGCTTGGCATGGGAACCGATGGCCATACCGCATCGTTCTTTCCGGACGCCGACAATCTGGAAAAACTGCTCGACCCGTCCTCGGAAAGGGTCGTGTTCCCGGTCCACGCGGCAAGCGCCGGCGAACCGCGCCTGACGCTGTCGCTGGGGCGGATCGTCAGGGCCGGCTTCGTCGCACTGCACATCGAAGGCGAAGACAAGCGCAACGCATTCGAGAGCGCGATTGAATCGGAAACGCGAAAACCCATTCGTGCCGTGCTCGACGCAGTCCAGAGGCCCGTAGAGGTTTTCTGGGCACCCTGATTTCAACTTGCCGAGGTCCCCGGCAGACAGCCGGACGGTGTTTGCGGGACCTCGCCTGAAAGGACCGACGCCATGACCGCGAGACGCGACATCGAAACCATCACCGAGCGCATCCGCCAACGCTCCAGACCGGGGCGCGAAGCCTATCTCGGCCGTATCGCCGAGGCATCGAGCCGCACCGCCAACCGGGCCGTGCTGTCCTGCGGCAACCTCGCCCATGGCTTTGCCGTCTGCAGCCCTTCGGAAAAGGTGGCGCTTGGCGGCGACCGGGTGCCGAACCTCGGCATCATCACCTCCTATAACGACATGCTGTCGGCGCATCAGCCTTTCGAGACGTTTCCGGCGCTGATCAAGGACGCGGCGCGTGAGGCCGGCGGCATTGCCCAGGTCGCCGGCGGCGTGCCGGCGATGTGCGACGGCGTCACGCAGGGCCAGCCGGGCATGGAGCTGTCGCTGTTCTCGCGAGACGTGATCGCCATGGCCGCGGCGATCGGCCTGTCGCACAACATGTTCGACGCGGCCGTCTATCTCGGCGTCTGCGACAAGATCGTGCCGGGGCTGGTGATCGCGGCGCTGACCTTCGGCCATCTGCCGGCGGTGTTCATCCCGGCCGGGCCGATGACGACGGGCCTGCCCAACGACGAGAAGGCCAAGGTCCGCCAGCTCTATGCCGAAGGCAAGGCGGGAAGGGCCGAACTGCTTGAGGCCGAGTCCAAATCCTATCACGGGCCGGGAACCTGCACCTTCTACGGCACGGCGAACTCCAACCAGATGCTGATGGAGATCATGGGCCTGCACACGCCCGGCACCTCCTTCGTCAACCCCGGTACGCCGTTGCGCGACGCGCTGACCCGGGAGGCGACGAAGCGGGCGCTGGCGATCACCGCGCTCGGCAACGCCTACACGCCGGTGGGCCGGATGATCGATGAACGCTCGATCGTCAACGGCATCGTCGGCCTGCACGCCACTGGCGGATCGACCAATCACACCATACACCTGATCGCCATGGCAGCTGCGGCCGGCATCGCCATTACCTGGCAGGATATCTCGGATCTTTCGGAAGCCGTGCCGCTGCTGGCGCGGGTGTATCCGAACGGCCTTGCCGACGTGAACCATTTCCATGCGGCCGGCGGCCTCGGCTTCGTGATCCGCGAACTGCTCGACGAGGGGATACTGCACGAGGACGTCCAGACGGTCTGGGGCGAAGGGCTGCGGCCCTATGCGGTCGAGGCCAAGCTCGGCGCCGACGGCGGCGTGGTGCGCGAGGCCTCGCCGCGCGAAAGCGGCGACGCGAAGGTGCTGGCGCCGTTCAAGAAGGCGTTTCAGCCGACCGGCGGATTGAAAATGCTTTCAGGCAATCTCGGCCATGCCGTCATCAAGACATCGGCGGTGAAACCGGAGCGGCGCATCATCGAGGCGCCGGCCAAGGTGTTCGACAGCCAGCAAGGGCTCAATGAAGCGTTCAAGGCCGGCTCGCTGACCGGCGATTTCATTGCCGTCATCCGCTTCCAGGGGCCGAAAGCCAACGGCATGCCGGAGCTGCACAAGCTGACCACCGTGCTCGGCGTCCTGCAGGATCGTGGCCAGCATGTGGCGCTGGTCACCGATGGGCGCATGTCGGGCGCGTCCGGCAAGGTGCCCGCGGCGATCCACGTGACGCCGGAAGCGGTCGAGGACGGGCCGATCGCCAGAATCCATGACGGCGACATCATCAGGCTCGACGCCGACGCCGGGACGCTGGAAGTGCTGGTGCCGGCCGGCGATTTCGCGCTGCGACGGGCGGCGGACGGCGATCTTATCGCCAATGAATTCGGCTTCGGCCGCGAGCTTTTCGCTGGGTTCCGGCAAATGGTCGGCCGCGCCGATCATGGCGCCAGCGCCTTCGGGAACGACGTGGCAGAATTCGCGCTGCAGTGAAAAAGGGCGACTCGTGGCCGTCTGACACCGGCTGTCGATTGCCACGCAATTTTGGCCTTTTGACCACTATGTTACCTTTGAGTCATTATTGCCTATCTCGTGACCGGTCATTCGTAGCCGATGCAGCGCGATCCAGCGCTTCTGCGTCTTCCAGAAACGGCAAAGTCCGACCCCAAGCGGAAGCTCGTCCGCCCGGCCGAATTCACGCCATGACCCACCGCGAATGGCCGCTTAGCGCCGCATGTCGGCCATTGAGTCCAGCTTTGGCGCTGCCCGAGAGCAGACATTGCCGGGTGACCATGCTGGAAGTCGTAGTCGCGCCAGAACCCGACGTCCGGCCGACGCCCGCCGAATAGCTTAATCCCAAGGATTTTATGCTCTTCGTTCGCAGCAATCCTCCGGCGACCTGAAGACACCATTCCATCGTTAAGGCAAGGACTCGCATGAGCGATGAGCTGTCATTCTTGGCCAACCGCTTGCATCTAAACAGCGGCTGCAGATTCCGAGCGCCCAGCCGCTTCCGTATCGCGGTGATCTCCTCCCCAACGATCAGCGATTTCAGCGCATGCATCATGCAGCCCTAGGTGCAGGTTCATGGTCTCGGACCGATTAGTCTTGCCAGCGGCTGCAATTGGGATCAATTTCGTGGACTGGAGATAAACATCTCCTCGCATAGCCAACTGTCTGAAGGGGAGCTGCGGCCGCAGGATCACAGGGGCAGGGAGGAAGGGATGCGAGCGTCTCGGAGCCGAGAGGGTGTATCGTTGGCCCGCATCAATGCTATGTGCAGGTTATTCCTGCTCATAGTCGCGGCGCTTGTTGTCGGTTTGCCCCAACCCGCACAGCCGACCGAGCCGGATGGCGATACGTTGAGATTGTTGCTGTGGCAAGCGCCAAGCACACTGAACCCACACCAGGCGCCGGGCATCAAGGATCAAACGGCAAGCCGTATCGTCTACGAGCCGCTGGCCAGCTTTGACGCAGAGGGCCGGCTGGTGCCCTTTCTCGCAGCCGAGATTCCATCGCTTGAGAACGGCCAGGTCGCGCCCGATGGCAGATCGGTCACATGGAAGCTTAGGCCGGGCATCAAGTGGTCCGACGGCGTGCCGTTCACCGCAAAGGATGTCCTTTTCACCTACCAATACATAGTGAACGAGGACGTGGGCTCGTCGAGCGCGGGCTCGTACAAATCAGTCGCGAAGGTGGAGGCGCTGGACAACTTGACCATCAAGGTCACGTTCAAGGACGTCAATCCCGCCTGGTCGCTGCCCTTCGTCGGCGTGCAGGGAATGGTTATTCCGGAACACGTATTCGGCCAGTACAACAACAAAGATGCCGCCAGCGCTCCGGCAAACCTCGCCCCGGTGGGCACCGGTCCTTACCGCCTCAAGGAGTTCCGGACGGAGGACGTCCTTCTCATCGGCGAGGACGTCGTCAACACGGTCAAGATCATCTTCGAGCCAAATCCCGAGTATCGTGATCGTGACAGCCTGGCGTTCAAGCAGGCCACGCTTCAGGGCGGTGGCGACGCCAGAACCGCTGCAAACGCAGTGAGCGAAGGCATCGTCGACTACGCGTGGAACCTTCAGGTCGGCGAGGCTGACCTTCGAAGGCTTGAAACCAAGGGCGTTGGTAGGGTCGATTTGTATTGGGGATCTTATGTCGAACGCATCATGCTCAATTTCACCGATCCCAGACGGGAAACCGCCGACGGCGAACGCGCGAGCGCGGAGTTCCCGCATCCAATCCTGACCGACAGGCGCGTCCGGCAGGCGCTGGCGGCCGCCGTTGACCGCCGGAAAGCTGCCGAACTGCACGGCAGGAGTGGCCGCGCCACCGCCAATCTCCTTGTCGCACCGGCCGCCTTCGCCTCGCCGAACACGAAATGGGAGTTCAATCTCGATAAGGCGCGCGCTCTGCTGGACGAAGCCGGATGGCGCGACACCGATAGCGACGGCGTCCGCGACAAGGACGGCGTCCCGCTGGCGCTGGTGTTTCAGACCAGCATCAACCCGGTGCGGGAGGCGACCCAGGACTTCATAAAGGCGGACTTCGGCTCGATCGGAGTCCGGGTGGAAAACAAGCTGATCGATTCCAGCATCTTCCTGGGGTCGTCGCCCGACAATACGAACACCAGACGGCACTTCTATGCGGACCTCGAGGAGTTCGCTTACGGCAACAAGGGCCCCGATCCCGGCAGCTACATGATCGGCTGGACCTGCGCAGAAGCAGCACAGAAGAAAAACAATTGGTCGGGAACGAATTGGGCCCGCTATTGCAATCCCGAGTATGATGCGCTGTTCCAAGCGTCAGCGACTGAAGTCGATCCGGAGAAACGGAGCGCGCTGTTCATGGCGATGAACGATCTCCTGATCGCCGATGCCGCGGTCATTCCGCTCCTCGAATGGGCTTATACTTCGGGCCTGCGCAATGACATAGCCGGCTACGATCCAACCCCTTGGGACGCTGAAACCTGGGACATAGCGAAGTGGCATCGCAAGAAGTGATCGGAGGCGGCCGGGACGCAGAAGGCATCCGAGCGGACGGGAAGTCGGGGCAAATTCGGCAGTTGTACACCGCTCCCTTGGGGAAACTGACCGCTTGGGTCGCGGCCGCGCTGCGCAAGCTCAACATTGGCGGCAAGCTTACGGTCGGCTTTGGCATCCTGGTCGCTTTAATGCTGCTTGTCGTCGGGTTGAACTACCTGGGAAGCATAGCGGCCGTTCGCAACATCAACAGAACCACCGATCTCAGCGCGCCAAGCGCGGTTGCATCGGCTCGGGCCCAAGCGAATCTGCTCCGCATGCTGGGCGAGGTGCGAGGTTATCTGGCACTTGGCGACGAATCCTATCGGGATGGCTATCGGCTGGCCAACGAGGCCTTCCTTGCCGACATGCGCGAGCTCGAGGGTCTCCTGCGCGCAAAGGGCGAGTCGCCAGCCGGGCGCAGCAATGCCGAGCTCGGCATGCAAGAAATCGGTCAACTGCTGGCTGAATGGCAACCACTGTCCGAGCAGCTATTCGAACTGCGTAACGATCAGCTGCGCAGGGAACCCGCGCTCAAGATCCTTGTGAGCGACGCCAACCCGCTCATAGCGACGGTGGTGGCGTCGGCCAAAGCCATGATGCTGGCCCAGCGGAACCGTGATCCGACGGCTGCGAATACGGCGCTCCTGGCCGACCTGGCCTCGTTCCAGAGCTCCTTCTACGCGATGGTCGCTGGGCTGCGCGGCTATGTCACCACTGGACGGGAGAGCTTCAAATATGAGTATCAAGCCAACCTTAACATCAACGAAGGGGCCTGGTCCAACATCGCGAAAGAGGGCACCACGCTTGCGGCTAACCAGACTGCATTGATCGATAGAATGGCCAAGAGCCGGACTGCATTCCTCGAGCTGCCCGCGCGGATGTTTGAGGCGGTGGAGGGCGAACACGCACGCGAGGACCTTTATCTGTTCCGCACGAAGGCAGTGCCGATCGCAGAGCGCATGCTCGCGCTCCTCGACGCTGTCGCCACTCAAGAGCAGCAGCGGCTTCAAGTCGATCTCGCGGGTGGCCGGGACCAGCTCGAACGTGCGCAACAAATAATCCTGACCGTCGGGGCAGCAGCCGTTTTGTCGGGCTTGCTGCTTGGCCTGATATTCCGGGACAGTATCGCCGGACCGATCCAGCGACTGACCGGTGTCGCCGATCGCGTGCGCAGAGGCGACCTCGCGGCCCGCGCGAAGGTCGAGTCAGGAGATGAAATCGGCAAGCTCGCTGCCAGCTTCAACAGCATGACCGTGCAACTGGCTTCGAACATTGGAGACCTCGAGAACCGCCGCAGAGAGCAGGAGAACCTCGCCAGACGCTTTCGCCGCCAGAGCGAATATCTGGGCGCCTTGCACGACACGTCGCTCGGGTTGATTGCGAGGCTCGATCTTGCCGAGCTTCTGTCGGATCTCACGAGTCGAGCAGCGCAGTTGCTGGGTACCGAGCACGGCTACGTCTACCTAGTTGACGAGGCCGGTGAATCTCTCGAGCGCAAGGTCGGAGTCGGGGTCTACGCCACGCATATCGGCCAGAGGCTGGCGATAAACGAAGGGGTAGCCGGCACGGTGTGGAATACTGGCGAGCCCCTCGTGATCACCGACTATCAGAACTGGCCGGGACGGGCCGCTGCCGCAGCGCAAATGGACATCACTATTCGGGCGATCATGGGGGTGCCGCTCAAGTCCGGCGACACGGTCGTTGGCGTGCTCGGCATTGCTTACGACGACGCCTCGGCGCTCGACTTCGGCGAGGAAGAGGTCGAGTTGTTGAAGCGCTTTGGACAGCTCGCCTCGATCGCGCTGGAAAACGCTCAACTTCACACTGCAACGGCGGCTGCCAGGCGCGAGGCAGAGGAAGCGAGCAATCGCGTCGGCGAACAGAACCGCATGCTCGAATCGCTTTCCAGCAAGCTGTCCAAGTATCTCTCGCCGCAGGTTTATTCATCGATCTTCTCGGGCAAACGGAACGTCGAGATTTCTTCATCGAGAAAGAAACTCACCGTGTTCTTTTCCGACATTGCCGACTTTACCGCGACGACGGACAAACTCGAGTCCGAGGAATTGACCGAACTGCTCAATCAGTACCTGACCGAGATGGCGAAGATTGCCTTGGAGCACGGCGCAACCATCGACAAGTATGTTGGGGATGCCATCCTCGCCTTCTTCGGCGACCCCGAGACGAAAGGCACCAGAGAAGATGCGCTCGCCTGCGTCAGGATGGCGATCGCGATGCAGAGGCGCATGAAAGAACTGCAGAGAGAGTGGGTGGACGCAGGCTATAAACTGCCCTTCCATCTGCGTATCGGAATCAACACCGGCTACTGCACCGTCGGCAATTTCGGCAGTGAGGACCGGATGGACTACACCATCATCGGCGGCGAGGTGAATCTCGCCTCGCGCCTTCAGGCACATGCCGATCTTGGCGGCGTTCTGCTGGCGCATGAGACTTGGGCGCTTGTCAAGGACGACATCGAGTCAGAGGAGTTGACGCCGCTGACCATCAAAGGCTTTTCGGAACCTGTTCGGTCATATCGTGTGCTTGGAATTCGGGGCGATCAACCGACTCCCGTGCCGGTGCTCCGCCACATCCAGGAAGGATTGCGGGTCGAGATCGACGTACCCTTCCTGAAAGACGCTGGCCGAGCCGAAGCCATCAAGGTGCTCGAAGAATTTATTGCACAACTACGGAACCTGAACGCTCGACACGAATGCTGAGTGCCTTGGTCGCTCGCGATATCTTTGCATACCGTTCCAGCGGTTTCGCGTCGTTCAACCGGAGTGCTTGTAGGTCGGCTCAGGGTCATGACTTGCCGCACGCCGGCTCAGAACGAACGGCAGATCTTTCGCATCCAACACCGGGAAGCCGATACTGTCTGGCTCGATAATCGGCCATTCGAACGTTGCCAGTGCCCTAACGCCCCTTTCGGTCGGGCTCATTTTTGGGAACCTCTCTCCGCAATGGGTAGTTTCGGTCGAGCAGGATCGCTCATGACGACGGCCCCCTCACGTCCGATAGCGATAACCTGCACGCGGGGCGGCCATGTCCCCGCACACTCGGCCCGCTCCTTGGCCCGCTTCAGGGCTGCCGGGCAGAGGGTGCTGGCCGGCGATCTATGCCAAGGTCCTGGGCGGAAGATCACCGCCGCCATGCCCTATGGCGATGCGCCCCCCCGGCATGCCGATCACTGATGAGAAGTACAAGACTTGGCTGAAGCACTGCTGGCTCGACGTCGGGGACCAGGCACTGATGGGTGCCGACATGGACACCGGATGGGCACCCAACATCGACAAACCCAAGAACGGCTTCGACTTCACCCTGCACACCGAGGACAAGTCCGAAGCCCAACGCTGGTTCGATCAACTGTCTTAAGGCGGCAAGGCTGTCATGCCATTCGGCGAGACTTTCTGGTCGCCCGGCTTCGGGTCCCTGATCGACAGGTTCGGCGTCCCGTGGATGGTCAACGTCATTCCATCGGTTGACTGGAGGCCGTCGCAGGGCTGATCCCATGCCCAACAAACACCAGTAGAAGAAAGAAACCGGATGTCGGCGCCTTGGCGCCGACGCGTTTGGGCGTTAACGAGGTCGTCAACGGAACGGCTGCTTGTCGGCAACTTCGTTCCGACAGCGGACGGGCAGGTTCGGCCCACGCCGGTCGTTCGACAGACATAACGGGGATGGCCGTTCCTGGCGCTACCTGCTCGTTCCGATCCACGAGACGAATGGCAACATTCGACTAGTTCGCGTCGACGCTGCCTGCGAGGGTAGAAAAGCGAATGCCAGTCCGATCTGTACGACCACAGCGCCGGCCGCATTCCAAGGCCAAGCTCGGCAATTGCGGGGCGTTTGCTTATCTAACGATCGGTCGATCGCGTCGATACCTTGCGCCTTCAAGGCCGTCGCGAGCAATCGACATCGGCATCGAATTGCGTCGCTACTGTACCGTCAGTTCGGCCCGCTCGCCGGCCTTGACCGTCACCGTGCCTTCCTTCGAACTGTTGTCCGACCTCTTCGAGACGACCGCATAGTCGCCGGCCGGCAGCGCCGCCTGATACTTCTCGTCGTAGGCGTAGCCGAGCGATTTGCGGTTGCCGTTAATGTCCTTCTTCGCCTCGAAAATCTCGATCTTCGAGGCCCCTGGCGCGGTGATCGCCAGCACGCCGGCATTGATGGCGATCTTCAGATCCTGATGCTCACCGGCCTTGACGCTGAACGGCTGCTCGACGACGGCAAGGTCGACCGTCGCCGTCAGCACATAGTCGTCGGGCGGCAGATCGAACTTGCTGTCGGGACCATAGGCATGAGCCACCTCTTGCCTCGTCCCGTCGATCTTCTTTCTTGCCTTGAACACCTTGAAGCCGATGCCCGAAGCGTCGGCCTTGTCGCCGCCAGCAATGTAGTAGGCGTTGGCAACGACATGGCCGACACCGACGATGATATCCTTGTCGACGATGCTGCCGGCAGTGAGCGGGATGGTTTCGGTGATTTCGCCCTGCCCGATCCTGACCGTCACTTTCTGGTCGCCGGCCGGCAACACGACCTTCGTGTCGCCATAATAGGTCGCGGGCGTATCGACGCCCGGATAGGCGATCACGACAGCCGCACCATCGGCCACATCAGCCCCCTCACTTGGCCGTGGATGAATGATGAGCGTGCCGGCATTCAGCGTGACAAGGGGCTTGTAGACCTGGCCCGCCTCGACCGTGATCTTCTGTTCGGTCCTGGCCTCGCCATAGCGTGCGACGACTAGGTAGCCGCCCGGCTCCAGATTGCCTTTGTAGGCTCCGTATTCGGTGGTGACGTAATCGCCGCGGGTGCCGTCGGAGCTCGCCTTGTAGATCTCCCAGGAATTGCCGTCGGTGACGGGATCGCCGCCCTCGGCGAGCACCACGGCCGGCATGAAGTTGAACTCCGGCTTTTCCGGCTCGGGGGCCGGCTGCGGCGCAGGCGCTGGTTCGAGCGCCGCGGCGGCGATGGTTTCGACCAGCGCGTCCTGTAGGGCTTGCTCGTCGGACGCCTGGATGTATTTGCCGCCGGTGTTGTCGGCGAGGCAAGCGACCTGCTTGCCCTCGTCCGCGGTCAGGCCGAAGCCGACGACGTTTACGGTGAAATCGACACCGGCAGCCCTCAGTTCCTTGCCGAGCGCGCAAGGGTCACCTTTGCAGGTCTCGAGCCCATCGGTGATCAGGATGACGGTGGCCTTATCCTCGGTGTATTTCAGCGCCTCGGCCGCCTGCTTGACCGCTGATGTCAGCGGCGTCTTGCCGATGAATTTCAGACTATCGGCGGCAGCGGAAACAGCAGGTGCCGAGCCGGCCTGCGGCGGCACGATGAGCTCGATGTCCTCGCAACTGCCCTTCTCGCGATGGCCATAGGCCATGAAGCCGATTTCCCTGTCGGCCGGGACCGATTGCAGCACGGTTCGCAGCGTTTCGCGGGCGATTTCGAGCTTGGGCTTGCCGTCGATCTGCGCCCACATCGAGCCGGAGGCATCGAGAACGATGACGACACGGTCGGCGGCAAGGCCGGGCGTCGTCATCCACAAAAGGAGAGCCGCCGCAGCGACGCTCCGCGCAAGTCCCGCCATGAAATCTCCCCCAGTGGCTGCCAGTTCGTCGCAGCCAGTCAGTCTCTGCCAGTCCGGGGGAAGCTATTTGACGCCGCGTCGGGACACAAGCCCGGACGCCGGGCATGGGAGGGTTGGCCACAAGCCTTGAGCCAATCCCTCAATACGTCGTGCGACGCTCTTCGGAAGGCGGCCGGCCGAACTGCAGCCGATAGCTCTGGGCAAAATAGGAATGCGAGGTGAAGCCGGTGGCGATCGCCACGTCGAGGATCGGCATGTTGGTCTGGCGCAGCAATTCGCGCGCCCGCTCGAGTCTGAGCCGCATGTAATAGCGGCCGGGCGTCACCGTGAGGTGTCGCAGGAACAGGCGCTCGACCTGACGCACCGACAGGCCGGCCGATTTGGCGAGCTGCACCGCCGACAGCGGCTCGTCGAGATGGTCGGCCATCAGCTCGACGATGCGCCGCAGCTTTTCCGATTTGCCGGTCAGGTCGCGCTCAGGGCCGACGCGCTGGCGGTCTCCGGCGGAGCGGATGCGCTCGTGCTGGAACTGGTTGGCGACGCCGTTGGCGAGGCTCGAGCCGAAATCGCCGCGCACGATCTCCAGCATTAGGTCGATGGAGGTGGTACCGCCGGCGCAGGTGTAGCGCTTGCGGTCGATCTCAAAGACATTGCCGGTGCAGTTGATGTCGGGAAACCGCTCGACGAAGCCGGCGCGGTTTTCCCAGTGGATGGTGCAGCGATAGCCTTCGAGCTGGCCTGCCTCGGCGAGCAGATAGGAGCCGACCGACAGTGCGCCGAGCGCGTTGCCGCGGCGGCCCCAGCTGCGCAGCGCCGCCAGCACCTTGCTCTTGCCGGGAAATTCCGTCGTCAGCCCGACCGAGACGAAAAGGATATCGACCGGCGGCAGATCGGCGACAGCGTAGTCGATCTTGAGCGGCAGGCCGTTGGAAGCCATGACGGCATCGCCGTCGGCCGACACCGTCGTCCAGCCATAGAAGTCGTGGCCGAGCAGCCGGTTCGCCGACCGGAACGTGTCGATTGCGGCGGCCAACGAGAACATGGAAAACTTGTCGACCAGCAGGAACCCGAACTGCCGGCCGCCTGGAACAAGATCGTTCGCGACCGGCCGCTCTAGAGCGGGATGCATTTGGGTCGAGTGGGGCATCCCGCTCTATCTCTTTATTTCAGCCGCATTTATGCAACGCCAAGTGATCCCACCTGGCTGCAAAATGCTCGGGGAACAGTGTGGTTCGGCAAAGCTGCGGCTTTCCAGGTTCAGAAAGACGGCCGTTTCAATCCGGCCGCGAGATAGGCAGAAGCTAGCGTGTTGGCCATCAGCATGGCAATGGTCATCGGTCCGACGCCGCCAGGCACCGGCGTGATGGCGCCGGCCGTCGTCGCCGCTTCCGCATAGGCGACGTCCCCGACGAGGCGGGTCTTGCCTTCGCCCTTTTCGGGCGCCGCGATGCGGTTGATGCCGACGTCGATGACGGTGGCGCCTGGTTTGACCCAGTCACCCCTGACCATTTCAGGTCTGCCGACAGCGGCAACGAGAATGTCGGCGGTGCGCGCCAGTGCAGCCAAGTCCTTGGTGCGGCTGTGCGCAATGGTCACGGTGCAGTTGGCGGCAAGCAGAAGATTGGCCATCGGTTTGCCGACAATATTGGAGCGGCCGACGACCACCGCATTGAGCCCGGAAAGATCCTTGCCGCGTACACGCTCGATCAGCAGCATCGAGCCGGCCGGCGTACAAGGCACGAACGCCGTCTCCAGTTCGCCGGTGCCGAGCTTGCCGACATTGATGAAGTGGAAGCCGTCGACGTCCTTTTGCGGGGCTATTGTCTGGATGACCTTGCCCGCATCGATGTGGCCAGGCAGCGGAAGCTGCACCAGGATGCCGTTGATGGCCGGATCGGCGTTGAGTTCGCCGATGATATCAAGCAGTTCCTGTTCGGAGATCTCGGCCGGAAGCGTGTGCTGGACTGAATGAAAGCCGCATTCCTTGGCGGTGCGGGATTTGGAGGCGACGTAGACCTGGCTCGCCGGATCCTCGCCGACGATGACTACGGCGAGACCGGGCTTCAGCGCGCCCTTTCCCAACAGTTCGGCCGTCAAGGCCTTGACGCGCCGCACCACGTCTTCGGCGACGTTCTTTCCGTCAATCAACTCGGCCATGAACACCCTCAACATCGTTCTACTTCGGGCGGCATTTTCACGAAAATCCGACCCGGCAATCCCGTCAAAGCGCCGTCTTATGCCGCTAACTCGAAACCGATGGCTTTTATTCTATCCGGCGCTCAGAAATAGCGCCGCGATCGGCTTTCGGTGAGTTCGCGAACCGCTTCGCGGAATTCGCGCAGGCTGGCTCGGATTTCTTCGATGGAGGCTTGCTGTTCGGCGGCTTTCGAAGCCTGATTTGCGTCGTCCGACGAGGCTCGGGGATAGGCGGACTGCTGCTGCGGATAAGGCCCGGCATGGGGCGTCATGGCCGGCGGATAGGGATAGCCGGCCGGCGGCGGCTGCATCTGCCAGGGATAGCCCATCGGCGGTTGCGCATACGCCTGCATAGGTGGGGCCGGGTACATCGCTTGCTGCTTGACCGGATCCCGCTTTGCGCCTCCGGCGACTGCGGATGCGCCATTGGCCGGTGAGTCACTGGAAAGCGAGGCTTCGCTGCGCGCCTTGCGCGGCACGATCCTGCTCACCGCCGACAGCAGCGCATTAATCGGACCTGAATGCCTGGTGGCCTCGACTGGCGGAACGGGCGGCGGCGACGCCTGGTATGCCTTGTCTTCAAAACGGCGCTCGTCCGTCCGGCGGCGCGGCCGCGAATTGGCGGTATCGCGCAGGCTCGCATAGGCGCCGCGCATGGCGCCAAGGCCGACACCAGAGGCGAGGCCCGCCAGCAGGCCGGCAAGCACCGTCACGGCGCGCGACGGTCCGTTCGGCTCGAGCGGGGCGAAGGCCCTGGAGATCACGTTGATGTTGGCGGTGTTGATGTCCTTCTGCTCGCCGGTTTCCTTGGCGCGCAGAAGGTACTGTTCATAGACGGAGCGTTTGGCGGCGGCCTCGCGCTCCAGTTCGCGCAACGTGACCAGATCGCTGTTGACGTCGCCGCTGCGGACCTTCAACTGCGCCAGCCGGGAGGCCAGATCCTGTTCGAGCTGCACGGCGCGCCTGAGGTCGACCTGCAGCGACGAGGCGATGCGGCGCAGTTCCCCGGCGATGCGCTCGCGCGAACCGGCAAGCTGGGCATTGAGCGCCTGGAGCTCGGGATGGCGCGGCCCGAACCGGATCGCGGCGCGGTCGGCCTCCTGCTTGAGCGCCGCATATTGCGAGCGCAATTCGCTCATGGTGTTGGAGTTGATCTCCTCCGGCAAGGTGCCGCTCAGAACTGAATTCACGTCGATCGAGCGCGCCGACGCCGCGCGGGCGTTGAGTTCCAGCGTGCGCGCGCGGGCGATGGCAAGCTGCTGGTTGAGCTTGAGCATCTCGTCGTCGCTGATCAGATGGCCTTGCGCGTCGACGAGGTCGTGCGCGGCCCTGAAGTCCTCGACCTTGCGCTCGGCCGCTTCCACGCCCTTGCGCAGTTCGTCGAGCCTGCCCGTCAGTTCATTGGTCGCGCGGCCAGCGGTGTCCGACTGGATCTGACCGAAGGTCTGCAGGAAGACCTCCGTCATCGTATTGGCGATGAGCGCCGACTTCTCGCCATTTTGCGTGGTGGCGCTGACGGAGATGACGAAGGTCTTGCCGCCGCGCTCGACCGAAAGGCTCTCCGCCAGATTGGCGACGGCCAGCGCGCGGCGGCGGCTCTCATCGGCACCCGGCCCGTCATTGCGCGACAGGATCGATCGGATGAGCGTCATCACGCCCAGGCCCTCGGAACCTTGCCCGTTGAACTCCGGATCGCTGACGAGGTTGAGCTTGTCCACGACCTTGTTGAGAACGGTACCGGAGGTGAGCACGCGAACCTGGTTTTCGACGATGGCCAGCGTGGCGTCGGACGCTACCACCGATTGGGTGAGGTCGCGGTCGGTGAGTTTCAGGTCGCGCGGGTCGACGATCAGCTCTGCGGTGGCTTCGTATTTCTTCGGCGTCGACAGCGCGATCGCGACGCCAAGCGTGGCACCCAGTATCGTCATGGCGACGATCAGCAGCTTCGACCTGGCGATGCCGCGGACGACCTGCATCGGATCGATCAACGGCTTCCATCCGTCGTCATCCTCGCGGGAAGATCGCTGCTCGTCAGCGGCGTATCGAGCTTCGAACGTCGCATATCGTTGATCGGACGCGGCATACCGAGGCTCGAACGCGGCGTATCGAGGATCGAACGCGGCATATCGAGGATCGAACGCGGCATATCGAGGATCGGCATCGGAACGGCGGTCCTCGGAAATACCGGGAGAAACCGGCTCCTCCCGCGGCCTGGCTTCCGCACGGTCCGCTTCAACGGCCTCGTCCGCCTCTGGCGATATCCGGGCGGCCGAAGCGGATGCATCCTCGGCTTGAAACTGGCTTGTTTCATCGTTTGCCGAGAATTCCGGAGTTACCGGGCGTTCCGGGATCGCCGAGGGCTCCGGGGTTGCCGAGAATTCCGGATGCGCTCGCCCCTCGCGGCGCAGGCGCGCGAGACGATGGCGCGTCGCGGCATCTTCGCGCCATGACGGGTCTGCCCGATCCCCGATCGAAACCAGCGATGGTTCTTCTTCGCCGCGCATCGCCCGGCCGAGCGCCAGCAAGGACCGCTCGCGCCTCCAATCTTCACGGTTTTGCCTGTCGACCATTATCGTGGAGCTTGCCCTTGGCGGCTTGGACGCGCGCGGTCAGCCATTCGTTAAGCCACGCTAAACAAGCATAGGAAACAAAAGGTTAATTTCCCTGCCTTGAAGACGAGGTTTCCCTCTTCGGTTGTGTCTTTCCTGAACGGAACGAAAGCGTTCCGAACCGCGCGTTAAACTTTCCAGCCTATGCTGTCTCCGACACATGACTCAGGCTGGTGACATCCCGCAAAGGCGGCCCCTCGCCCGGATCGGCGCTTTCGTGGCCGAGCGACGGGGGCTGGTTCGCGACTATCTTTCGGCGATCAGCGGCGCGGGCGGGCGGCTGGTGTTTTCGCTGGCCTATTTCATCGCGCTGGCCAACACGCTGTCCATCGCCGAGTTCGGCATGTTCGCCACCGCTTCGGCGGCCGGCGTGATGCTGTCACGCATCCTGGCCTTCGGTTTCATCTCGGCGCTTTACCGAACTGCTACCATCCGCCCCAATCTGATCGGCACCTTCACGGCCGGCTTCCTGTTGCTTGGCGTGATATCGCTGCCGTTGCTGGCTGCCGCCTCTTACGGCGTCTACCTGGTCTTCTTTGCCAGCACCGTGCCGCTATCGGTCTTTGCGGCGGTCGTGTTTGCCGAGGCGCTGTTGTGGCGGCCGGTCGAGGTCGCGCTGATCGTCAACAACGGGCTCGGCAAGTTCGGCCGCGCCGCCCTGCTGACGATCCTGGCGACGGCCTTGCGGGCGCTCGGCGCCGTGCTGTTCATGTTCGCGCCGCAGCCGACCATAGGTGTCTGGTCCTGGTATTATATCGGCGCCAACGCCGCCTCGCTGCTGCTCGCCTTCGCATTTTTCTATCCGCGCCAGAGGCTGCGGCTGCGGCTGGCGCTCTATATCAGGCGGCTCGCCGATTCCATCTACGTCGCCGGCGCAGAGGTGCTGTTCTACCTGCAGATGGAATTCGACAAGCTCCTGGTGCTGGCGATCGGCGGGCCGCACCTCGCCGGCATCTACGCCATCATCATGCGGCTGGTCGACCTGACCGCGATCCCGATCCGCACCTTTTCGATGATGCTGGTACAGCGCATGATGCGGGCGCCGGAACTCCTGTCGCGCCTGACGGTCAAGAGCGGCATCGAAGGCGGCGTGTTCCTGGTCTCGACGCTGGCGCTGGCGGCGCTTGCCATCATGCTGCATTTCTTCCCCAACGCGCTGGGCAAGAATGTCGCGGAGGCCGCCCCTCTGGTGGCGCTGGCGATCTGTGTGCCTGGGTTGCGCAATCTGGTCGAATACCAGGCCGAGCTCCTGTTCGCGCGCGGCCAGACACTGGTGCGGGCGATCAACCTGGCCCTGCTTGCCGGGCTGAAGGCGGTCCTGCTGACCTATGTGCTGACCACGATCCTGGACACGCCGGATCTGGTGCTGTCGCTCAATGTCGTCTTCCTGCTGCTCTATCTCGCCTCGACGCCGCTCACCTATTCGGCGATGCGCAATCCGGCCAAGCCGGTCTAGGATCAAACTCAATCAGCTGGCTGCCGCAAATGCCGAGATGGGATGGAAAGCTGCAATCCGGGGTCGGCGGCCAGAAGGTTCGCAATGCTGGAAGCGGACGAAGCGGTCGTTCGGGCGCGGGTTGTGGAATGACCGCAACGGGGGCCGACAGCGGACTAGCAGCTTCGGATCTCGGATCTTCAATAGCGGACCTTCAGGCCCCCCGCGGCAGCGACGTGATCTGACCCTAGTCGGACGTTCCCGTTGAACGAGCCCACTGCAACGATCTCGTATCCCATTCCGGACATTCCGCTGCTCTTGCGGTTCAACAACAGCTTTTTCGCCGACAACGTGGCGCCACGCGGCAAATCGGATTCGGTCGTCGTGAGCGGTCGGGCGCTTCGGAGCGGGCAGGGGGCAGTTCCGCCTTCCGTAGCGGGCGTTGGAGGGGTCGCTCCGATGTTGGCTCCGGGTCGCGGATCAGAGGCCCTGGTGGTCAGGGATAAAGGGTCCGCGGCCCGTCGCTGCGCAACGCGAAGTCGTGACCCTGAAGTGGTCATTCGGCGGACTGCGGATTAGCCCGGAAGCCCCGGCTATGTTAGAGTTCCGGCGATCGCATCGCCAGAGTTGAGCGCATTTGGCGCGGCACTCTTGGCCATGACGCCACCCATGCTGCTATGGAACGCAAGCTTGCAGCCATTGTCGCCGCCGACGTCGTAGCATACTCGGCCCTGATGGAGGCGGACGAGGGAGGGACCTTCGAACGGCTCAGGGCCCGCCGCAAGGAGTTGTTCGAGCCCGAGATCAACAAGCATCACGGGCGCATCTTCAAGCTGATGGGCGACGGTTTACTGGCGGAATTCGGCAGTGCAGTCGATGCTGTCGAGTGTGCGGTGACCCTTCAACGCGGCATGGTGGAGCGCAACGCAAGCGTCCCCGACAGCGAGCGCTTCGAGGTCCGCGTCGGGATCAATCTGGGAGAAGTGATCGTCGAAGGGGACGATCGCTACGGCGAGGGTGTCAATGTCGCGGCGCGCCTGCAGCAGCTCGCTGATCCCGGCGGCATCTGCGTTTCAGAGAAGGTGTCCAAGGAGGTCGAGAAGAAGCTGGCATTTGAGTTCGAACCCATGGGCGGGCAGCGGGTGAAGAATATAGCCGAGCCGATATACTGCTATCGCGTGAACTTGCAGTCGGCGAGAGCCACTTCGGCCGGTCGACCGATATCGCTGGAACTGCCCGACAGGGCGGCCGTCGCCGTCTTACCGTTCGCCAACATGAGCAGCGATCCGGAGCAGGAGTACTTCGCCGAGGGATTGGCTGAAGACCTGATCACCGACCTGTCAAAGGTGCCCGGCCTTCTGGTGATCGCGCGCAACTCCTCGTTTGTCTACAAGGGAAGGTCGGTCGACGTCCGATCGATCGCGAAGGATCTTGGCGTCCGCTATGTTGTCGAAGGCAGTGTGCGGAAGGCGGCGGCGCGTGTCAGAATCAACGCGCAGCTTATCGACGCGCGCGAGAATGCGCATGTCTGGGCCGACCGCTTCGACGGCGAACTGGCTGATGTCTTCGCCTTGCAGGACGAGGTTGTTGGTAAGATTGTTAGTGCGCTTTCCAGCTCGTTGCCCTCGGCGCGCTCGATGCCCCGGCAGAGGACGTCGAATCTCGAAGCGTACGAGCTTCTGGTGCGCGGACGGACCTTGGTGACCGAGTCGCCAGAGGCGAACAAAACCGCGCGTCCGCTCCTCGAAAGAGCGATCCAGCTCGATCCGGGCTTTGCGGAGGCGCATGCTTGGCTCGCGATGTCACACGTCTTTGGTTGGATGTACTGGGGAGAGACTGAGGAGCACCGTTCACTTGGTCGAGCGGAGGCTGAGCGGGCTGTGTCGCTTGATCCAGGGAACGCCGCGGCGCACTCGATCCTGGGTTATATTTTACATTTCGATTTTAAGGCGGATGAGGCAGCGGCGGAATTTGCGACAGCGCTGAGGATCGACCCCAATCACGCCGACGCTTGGATGTTTCTCGCTGAATCGAAGGCGCATCTCGGTAACGCGGTCGAGGCGATCGAGTGCATTCAAAATGCCTTCCGGCTGGATCCCTACCCGCCCGGACGATACTATTGGGTAGGCGGATACGTGGAATATGCGGCGCACCGATACGAGGAAGCGGTCGACACCCTTCGGCATGAAACGACCTACCGGACAGGGTCGCGGCGGATTTTGGCGGCCGCCCTTGCACAGCTTGGCCGGATCGACGAGGCCAAGGAGGAAGCACGACAATTCCTCGCCGCCAACCCGCATTTTTCTATACGGCAATGGGCGAGCACACAGCCGTTCCGCGGCGACGCAGATCGCCAGCATTTCGTGGATGGCTATCTAATGGCGGGTCTACCGGAATGACCCTCCGGTGTGCGCGAATGACCGTCCCTGGCGCACGAAGCAGCCGTTCGTTCGTGTGCGAGCGAGCGACGGCTTCTGGCGCCAGAAGCGGACCTCCAAAAGCGGCCAGGAATTTCACCCGATCCTTTGAGGCACACGAACTGAGTTCCGCCGTGTGTTTAATTCGCGGGCGGCAGTCGGCCGCTGTTCCATCCCGTCAGCATTTTTTTGGAACGGCTGGGCCAACCTTGTGTTTTCGTCCTCAATGTGGACAGCTATGCCGCGGTACTATTTCTTTTGCGAGCACGAGGCAGGCGTTATTCCCGATTTGGAGGGAATGGATCTTAAGGATGGTGGCTGCAGGGGAAATCATGCGGTCGAATTCCCTTTGCAGGCCGCGAAGCGCTCGTCGGAACCATTTTGCTCGTGAAGGACAACGCAGGAGCAACGCTGTTCAGAATGCCTTTGATCGATCACGGCGAATAGTTCTCCGTGAGACTGATCCGCTTGTGGCGTTCGTCGGGCAAATCAAGGGACCGCACAGAACCGGTCCGACCATACGCCGCGGCATGTCGGTGCAGGAGCGGTGTAGCGGCGGGGCTTTCCGCCACGCGAGCAGTGGCATGGCAGCAAAGGCTCGACCCGATTCCTGCTTACCGGTCTTGGGTGCGCCAAGCGAACACCGGGTCGCCTCCCGCCGAGCACGCGCGCTAGAGGCTTCGCTACACCCAATACGGTCGGACGCCGTAGTAGTCGTAAACGCGGCGGCCACTCTCGGCATTCCAGTCGAAATCCTGGTCGCGAGCATAGCGCGGAGCGCCTTCAACTTGCTCCTTCGTGATGTCAATGCGGAAGCCTGCAAGGCTCTCGTCATAGTCGAGCTTCTGCCACGGCAGCGGATAGTAGTCGTCGCCAATTCCAAGAAAACCACCAAAGCTGAGAACGGCATAGGATACCCTGCCGCCCCTCTTCTCGAGGATCAGCCTTTCGACCTGCCCGATGTGATTTCCCTGGATGTCATAGACGTTGGTGCCGACGACCATGTCGCTGGCGATAAGATCGTGGGTCTCACGAATGTCGGGGTCCTGGTTTGTCATGATTTGCTCCTTCCCGTCGGTATGGAGCAAAAACGGGTCCGTGCCCTCGAAGTTCCAAGGATTGTGCGGACCAGCCGTCAGCAATCTTCTGGCTTGAGCGAGCGAACCATCCGGGTGACGACCGGATCGTAGGCAACTTTTTGCTCCATGCTGTAGTCCATCAGGAACATGGCGGCGCGATCGCCGCAGCCGTTATGCCTCTGACATATCGGATCTGGTCGTCTTTGATCCCCGAGTAACTTGCCCATTCACGCGTCAGCCGTCGATAGATGAATTTCCAGCCTTCTTTTTCGTCCTGACTGATCTGTTTCTTGACCTGAGGCAGGAAGTCGCTTTCGGCGACGTCGGTGCCCCAGACGGCGAGGAGGGCTCCGTCGGGGGATTGGAAAGCCGCGCCATCGCCGTCCTTTGGACGATGCAACAGTTCGAACTCGGGCGGCACGTCGAAAACAAACCCAAACCTTTCGATGCCGAACTGCTGCCATTCCTGCGCCCCCGCCTGAGCGAAGGAGAGCATTAGCGCCGAGAAAACCAGCAGGGTTCGGCCCATGGCCCCGTTCTCTTGTTTACCTTACACTAATGTAAACTGCGACAATGTAGGGATGTTCCGTTTTCAAGAATCGCCTCTTCAGTAGCCGCACAGGAGACGATCCTCACTGTCGCCGGAGGTTGGTAGAGTTGCACGTCGCGACCGGAAGAGGTCGCGAAATCGATGCCGCCAGGTGAAGTTCTAAACGGCAGTTTCAGACAGATCGGTTGTGCAGAATCGGCCGTTGACGTCCCAACCGGCAGAGTTGTTTAGCGCTCTAAGTCGGACCTTAATGCATATCCAAGGCTTGGTGCGGGAAACCGGCATCGCCGCCAAACAAGGTCGCGAGTTCCGTGAACTTGGCAAGCGGCAAATGACCGACAAGCCTGAAGTCACTGATGCGGGTGAGAACAGGCTGTGTAGGTGCTGCGGTCGGTGACCGTCAACGATCCGAATGTAAGGGTCTAGGCAGCAGGGCCGCGATACGGTTGCGGCCCTGACGTCTGATCAACCCTTGAGACGATCCTTGATCTTGTCCTCGGTCTTCCCAAGGCCCTTCTTGGTGCTTTCGTCAAGCTTGCCGGCAGTTCCGCCGGCACTCATTTTCTTGTCACCAGCCGGTTTGCCAGGCTTTGCCTTAACTTCGCCGCTTTTCGCAGAGCGCTTCACTTCATCCTTGTTCATGGTTTCTCTCCCATAGCTGGGAAACCAACATGCGCTCTCACTGAAAGTTCCAGTAGCCAAGGAAAATAAGCATGGCCACGCGTGAACGAAGGAAAATGGGTGCGTCGATGAACGCGTTCGACGGAATGCCAAGATGGCCGGATAGTCGAAGATGCGATCAATTGGGAGCAACTCCGCCATGCCGCCAAGCTCAGGCCCCGGTCCAGGTGGGCAAGATGGACGCGGTGATGTCCAACCCGGTTTCCGCAGCGTGGGATCGACCCGCGTAATCGGCATTTGAATTCCACAGCCGGCTCAGCGATCAGACGCCTTCCCATCGGCTCGCTGCGCAATCGGCTGCATCTTTGCCCCGCAGGCATCCCTCACGCCTGACGGCGTAGTCGAGCGGTTGGATCGGGCATCATGCCGGAATGGCTAACGCTGACCAACGAAACGGCTCGCCCGATCGCCAAATACTGTGAAGGACATGCAGGCAGGCCGCGAAGATTGACCGAATTTGATTTGCCAGGGAATCGGGCCCCTCCTACGCCCGGCACGTCAGGCGAAGTCGGCCACCCCCATCGTTACAACAGCCACAGCCATCACGACGGTGGTCAGCCATCCAAGCCATTTGAGCACCCCGGTGACGACGAACTGCCCGAGCACATCCCGGCGTGTGGCGAAATACATCATGATCCCCATGACCGGAACGGCGACGATGCCGTTGATCACCGCCGTCCAGACAAGCGCCTTTATCGGATTTATCGGCGTGAAGTTGAGCACCGCCCCGATCAGGGTCGCGAGCATGATTGTTCCGTTGAAGGCTTTTGCTTTCATGGGCTTTCGCGTCAGCCCAGTGGGCCAGCGTAGCGCTTCGCCGATCGCGTAAGTTGCCGAGCCGGCCAGAACAGGCACTGCAAGGAGGCCCGTGCCGACGATGCCCAGGGCGAAGAGCGTCGAAGCAAGGGGGCCGGCAAGAGGGCGCAGCGCTTCCGCCGCCTGTGCCGAGGTTTCTATCTCGGTGATGCCGCCCGGGTGCAGCGTGGACGCCGCGGTCAGAATAATCGCAAGCCGACGATGTTCGAGGCTGCCATCCCGGCCATCGTGCCGAAGCTTATACGTTCAAGAGCAGCCGGACCTTGGGCGGGCTAATAATCGGGATGTTAGCATCATGAACCTTTATCCTGTGTTCTCCTATCCGGATGACAACCAGTGTCCGCAAAAGGGGGTCGACTCCGGCCGGTGGCTGAAGGTCAGCTAACGAGGCGCGCTGCGAATGACCGGTAGTGGCGCGACCACGACCTCCAGCGTGGTCCCCGGCAAGGTCTGCTTTCAGGCGGTGGCAAAGCTGTTCTCTACGGCCGAGATTAGGCGCAAAGTTGACCTTCCGCCCCTCATTTCATACCGCCAGGAGTTCGTGGTGGAAGGTTTGCGACAGCCTCGCGATCAAAGACCTTGATTGGGAGGTTCTATCGCCGGACAGTCCGAATTCACGGCATTTCTTGTTCTATTTTCGAGACGACGCCATCGAAGTTATGGCCCGAGATTGGTCGCTCACTCGAAAAATGCCGGATCTAGGATAAGGGTGGGAAGTCCGTTGGGAAGGTGCTGAGGCGGCTTTGCGCCATTTCCTGATCCGTGGGACGCTGCCCTCGCTGATCGGGAATCACTTTACCAAATCATCCACACAGGCTGGGCCCATAGCTCACTCCCTCTTGCGTCTTTCGAAGGCCGGAAGGGAAGATGGCGCAAATGATTGGAGCCCTTTAAAAAGCCTTTATACTGACTGCCCTGCTTCCTTTAGCAGAAGCGCTATCTCCTCAGCCCAGTGAGGACTGCGGCGTCTCAGCGGCGCCATGGCGTCACCTGACGGAGTATCCATGTCGCGCATCTGCTCGACGCATGATCGGGCTTCCGGCAAGCGCCCGAGCGAAACATAGCAGCAGGCAAGCGTTTCGCGGATGGGCCGCCAGGAAGGGCGAACCTTCCGGGCCTTGATTCCCGCCGCAAGCGCCTCATTTGCTCGGCCATTGAACAGGTAAGCGAGTGCCAGCAGATTAAGCCAGACGAAGTTCTGCGGATCGTAGGGGTTTAACATCAAGCCGCGTTCGAGCGGTGCTATCGCCTCGAATGCGCTCCCACGGAAGAGCTGCCCCATCCCCAGGACAAGGTGGCCAAGGGCGAAGCTCGGGCTGGTCTCGACCGCCCTCTCTGCGGCGAGAACGGCCTGTTCGGGCGCGTTGGCGTACGCGCTGCAGATGGCCAACGCATAATGCGAATAGGGATTCTTCTCATCGAGCCGGACCGCCACCAAGGCGGCGTCCAGACCTTCCCTGATGTCCTCCGACGGTCTGTCGCTCCAACCATAGGCGACGATGCCGGCGCTCACACGGCCGAGCCAGAGATGGGCCTCCGCAAGGTCGGGGTCGAGCCTGCACGCCTCGCGGAACAGCTCCCGCGCTCTTAGATGCGTTTTCTGGCCGACGTGGTGGAAATGCCAGGTACCTTGCCGCACCACGTCCCAGGCAGTCACATTACCGGAGTGGCGGGCACCGGCCGGAAGCGACTCCGTTTTGAGCAGTTCGGGCTCGATCGCGCCGGTGATCCGTTCGGCAATGGCATCCTGAACGGCAAATGCCTCCGCCAGCTCCATCTCGTATCGTTCGGCCCAGATCTGGCTGGCGGAGGCCGCATCGACCAGTTGCACCGACACCCGGACGTGCGAGCCGGATCGGCGCACGCTTCCTTCGAGCACGTAACGGACGCCGAGCTCGCCGGCGACCTGTTTGGAGCCGAGGCACTTGTCCCTGTAGACGAAACTGGAATTGCGCCCGATCACCCGAAACCACCGGAACCGCGTCAGCGCGGTGATGATGTCCTCGGTGATGCCGTCGGCAAGGTACGCCTGTTCCTTGTCGTCGCTTACATTGGCAAATGGCAGGACCGCAATGGACGGTCTTTCGGGAAAGGCGGCCGGCTGCTGGAGTGCGGAAGGGTTGCTGCCGGCCGCGGCGTCCAGCACGCGCACGTGGCCGGCAAAACGATACCCAGTGCGGGAGACTGTGACGATCCACTCGCTGCCGTCCGGTTGTGGCCCGAGGAGCTTGCGCAGTGCTGCGATCTGCACCGACAGGTTGCTCTCCTCGACAATGGTATCGGGCCAGGCCGCCTCGATGAGCGCCGCCTTGCTCAAGACTTGCCCTGCTGCCTGCACCAAGGCGTGAAGCAGCAAGAAGCCCTTGTGACCGATCGCGACAGGCTTTCCCTCGCGCATGAGCGTGCCGTACTGCATGTCAAGCAAGAACGGGCCGAACGCGAAGCGGCGCGATGTTACGCCGCCTTCACCGGATTCGGAAGAATTCGGAACTTTTCGCCTCCCCTTTAAGGACTTTGGCCGGTCGTCTCGTCATCCTCTTGGCCATGTTGATCGAGACTAGCACAATGGAGGCCCCCATGACGATGTCGATACAGCGGACGGCAGCAGGTACGACCGCGGCCGCCGGCACCAAAGCTATGGTCGTCAAGGGTGGTGCGGCCTATCGGGCCGCGCAGGGATCGGACTATCTGCCGGGAATAAGCTCGGAGACGGTTGGAGCAATGGCTTTGTGGTTGGGTATTGTCACGCTCCCGCCCGGGCAGCGCACCAAGGCCCATGTCCATGAGCGCCATGAGTCGGCCTTCTACATGTTGAGCGGAGACGAGTTGGAGATGCGGAGCGGGGACGAACTCCAGTATCGGGATGTCGTGCATGCCGGCGATTACCTCTACATCCCAGCCAACGTGCTGCACGTCGCTGTCAATCGAGGCAGGAGGCCGGCTGTCTTCATCGGCGCGCGCAACGAGCCGACCGCACAGGAAAGTGTTGTGCTGTACCCCGAGATGGATGATCGCGTGCCGTAGCCGCGGTCAGAACGCCGAACGCCTGGGAAAGCCTGCCATGACAATCCGATGCCTCCGCCGTCGGTAAGGCGGAACTGCCCGAATGGGCAGGCGCGGAGAAAAAGGATTGAAAGAGATGAGCAACTTGGATGTGGCGGAGGCCTCCGTTCCGGAGCGCACCCAGCACCAAAGCTGGCGCGGCCTGCAGGCGTCGTTTCCTGTCATGCTCGGCTTCATCCCATTCGCGCTGGTCCTCGGTTCGCAAGCAGCTCAAAAAAAGATTCACTGCGCTCGAAGTGCCTCTTATGACGGGCCTCAACTTCGGCGGCGGTTCGGAGTTCGCCGCGGTCGAATTGTGGACGTCACCACCCCATGTGCTGTTGATCGTTGCGATCACCTTCCTGGTGAACAGCCGCCATCTTCTCATGGGGGCGGCGCTAGCTCCTTTGATCCGGCATCTGCCCAAGCGCAAGGCATTCATGTCATGGAAAGCGCGCCAGGCTGCGTTCTGATAACGGTCATTGCCCCCGATTTCGTGACAGGTCATCCCGCGGATATAATCGCGCTTGCGGTCACCATGGTCGCAGCCACAAGGATGTCCATCCTTCCCACCGTCATCATCGCAATTCTATCGGCGGGCAGTCTGCGGAGCTTACTCGGTTAGAGGGCTTTATAAGCGAGCTTCGCTTCGGGCTTTTCTGAGCCGCCGCCCTTGACCCATTAGAGAACACTATCGGTCAAACCCGGTCGTTCAGAGCGATCGGGTTTGACCCTAGGGCTAATCGAGCCCGATCAGGCGACGGATGCGGCCGATATCGGTGCCGATGAAGGACTGCATGCCGATGGCCACCTGTTCCGGCGCCATGGCGGCGACGAAGCGGCGGAACTGGTCATCCGACAGCGCTTCGCCCGTCCAGTGGACGCGGCAGAACTCCTCCGAGCCGTGAAAATGGCCGGCACCGTCGAGCACGTCGTCGACATAGCGGCCGTAGATCATGCATTCGGAGAATTTGCGCGCCGCGCCGACGACTTCGACCCAGCGGCGCGCGTGGACCTTCTCGATTCGCGAGCACATCGCCGTCACGGTTTCGCGGCGCCAGGCAATCAGCGTCGAAATGTAATCGTGGGTGGAAACCTCTGATGGTTCGATGCCGAGCGCCGAGCCGGCATTGCGCGACCAGATGCGATGTTCCTCATGGCCTTCACCGGACAGCACGCCGTCGCGGCGGAACAGCCGCACCTTGCCATCGCGCCAGAAGGCGCTGCAGTCGAAAGGCTTGAGGAAGGCCACGTCGGAATCGCAGAAGACAAGCACGTCTTCGCCGGCGTGCGCTGACATCGCGATGCGGCGAAGCTGCTGCACATGCCAGCCGCGCAGCGGCATGGTCTTCAGGCTGAGCCAGATGCGCCGGCGAAACAGGCTGAGCGGATCGTCGAAGGCATGCAGCCAGCGCGGCAACAGGTCCCGCTCGTCGACGATAGTGCGGCGGCTGTTCTCCAGCTGGAGAAACAGCGCGACATCGCGATGCTCGACAAGAATATAGTGGTGCGCCACGCCGGAAACGTAGCGGTCGAGGGTATCGCACAGCAGGCGGCAACGCTCCAAATCCGGCGCATAGCTTGCCGTCACGATCGCCGCCGCCGGCGTCTGGCGAAGGACATCGGTCTCAGGGCTCGGCACGAACCGGCTGTTCAACGGCTTGCTCCGGGGCCTGCTCCAGGGCGAGTTCTGGCAAGCGCGGGGTGGCCCAAAAATTTCTGGCCGATGACGCGCCACAGAAACACCGGATTGCCGACCACATAGCGGCGCCAGAGACGGCCCGGTTCGATCCACAACCGAAACAGCCATTCGAGCCTGAGCCGGCGCATCCACAGCGGCGCCCGCGGCACCGTGCCGCTCATGAAGTCGAGCAGCGCGCCGACGGCGATCGGCAACGTGCAGTGGCGCGCGTCGATATGGCGCGCGATCCACAATTCCTGGCGCGGCACGCCCATGGCGACAAGCAGCACGTCCGGTCTCAATCTGGCGATGCGATCGACGATCGCCGGCTCCTCGGCAGAAGAGAAATAACCGTCATGGATGACCACGAATCGGTGCTGCAACGCGAGCGCCGCCAGCTTCTTCGACGCCGCTTCGGCGTTGACCTGCGTCGCGCCGAGCAGCCCCACGGTCAGCGGCCTGCTGGACGCCTGCAGAAAGGCAGGGATGAAATCGGTGCCGTTGAGATTGTCCGGAAACGACGCCCCGTAAAGCAGTTTCGCCGCCAGATCGACGCCGACACCGTCCGGCAGGATAAGAAAATCGTCGAGCGCCTCGGCAACGACCGGGTCCGTATAGGCGACATTGGCGTTGTGAGCGTTGAGAAAGGTGACCTTGGTGAAGCGCCGCTCAGCAATCAACCGTGTCAGCAGGACGACCGCGTCGTCCCAGCGGATGGCAAGGACCGAGATGCCCAGGATCGATTTCAAAGTGTCGACCCCGAAAGCGGCGCGGGCGGTGTGCATATTCATGCAAACACCTCCTGGCTGACGGGCCCGAGCTTTTCCAGGCCGAGCCTGATTGCGGCATCGAGCGCCTTCACCTGCCGGCGGTGGAAAGCGCTGCCGTCGACGTCCCTGACATCGACCACTGCTGATTCCAGGGCGCCGGCGAAGGCGACCGGATCATCGGTCACCACGCAATTGACCGGGCGGTGGTCGATGCCGCGCAACGAATGGCTGGTGGCGACGGAAGGCAGGCCGAGTTCGAAGGTTTCGACGGTCTTGAGCTGCACGCCGCTGCCGGAGGTGCTGATCAGCGGGATGACGGCGGCACCCCGCACGAAAGCCTGCGCGTCCGGCACGCGCCCGACGAACTCGACGCCGGGATGCGCGGACGTGAGGCCCGATGGCACGCCGCCGGCAATCCTGACCCGGAAATCGGGCCTGAGATGCGGCACCACTTTTTTCAGGAACCAGTCGAGGCCGATGCGGTTCGGCTGCCAGGTCCAGGTACCGATCAGCGCCGCGTCGCAATCGATACGGCGCGGTTCGTTTTGCACGGGCGCTTCGGCGCAAGTCACCAGCGGCAGCGCCGCCGAACGGTCATCGGAGGCGACGCCGAGTGCTGAGCGATCTTCCTCGGCCAGCGTGAAGACGAAGCGTGCCCGGCTGCAGAACCGTTCTTCCATGGCCTTGAGCAGCCTGGCCTCACGGCGAAACAACAAGCGCTGCAAAAGGCCGCCCGCGGCAGCGGCGTTCTCCTGCGCCGAACGATGCTCGACATTGTGGGCGACGAAGATCGACGGCCGGTCGGCGAACAGCCTTTCGAAGGCGCCGGCGAACTGCACGGAATTCAAGACATAGCCGTCGAAAGGGCCGGCGCGTTCGACGGCGGCGCGGACCTCGCTGTCGGTGACCACGCGCAGCTTGACCGACGCGAAAGTGAGGCCGGAGAGCATCGCCTTTGCAACCCAAGCGAGCTTTTGCAGCGATGACGCGCTTTCGGTGCGCACATCGATGGCACCGAGCACGATGGTGTTTTGCGGATCGCTCGCAGGCTTGCCCGGCCAGGTGAAGCCGATCACTGTGACGCGCACACCGGCCCGCCGCAACGCGGCGATGATCGCGGCATTGGCGATCTCATAACCCGAGGCAAGAGCCCCGTCGGGCACGATCGATGTGGCGAACAGCAGATGCATCTCACCTATCCAGTGCTGACCCAGCTAGCAAAGCGCGGTGAAGCGTTGATTAAGTGAAGGTATTTGGTGGCCCGGCGTTGCGGATTTGCAGGCTCGCCCGCGAAAGGTGATTAACGAAACGTTATCGTCGCGATGCTATCGAGAACCAAACTCACCATCCCGGGCTGAACACATGATCCCATTGCCATCGGACGATTCGGTATCGATCGCAGGGCGCTCTCCGGGACTTGTCACGACGGCCGTCGAGGCGGTCGTGACGCTGCCGACCTTCAAACGGCCCGAGCAGCTGCTGGCGACGCTGGCGTCGCTCAAGGCCCAGGACACCGGCAGACGGTTCGCAATCATCGTCATTGAGAACGAGGCCGAGGCGCGCGCCGGCGCCAAAGCGGCGCTGCCGCTGTTCGAGCGCGGCGAGATATCAGGCATGGTCATCATTGCAAATGAGCGCGGCAATTGCAGCGCCTATAATGCCGGCTGGCAGATGGCGATCCTGCATTTTCCAAATTTCAGGCACTTGCTGGTCATCGACGATGACGAGATCGCCGATCCGCAATGGCTCGAGCGCATGTGCAAGGCGGCCGAGACGCTCCGTGCCGACATCGTCGGCGGCCCGCAAAGGCCTGTGTTTGCCGACGCGGCCCATGCCAGATGGGCCGAGCATCCCGTCTTTGCGCCACCCTACCGGGAGACCGGGCGTGTGCCCGCGCTCTATTCCTCCGGCAACCTGCTGGTTGGGCGTTACGTGCTCACCGCCATGGGGCCGCCCTTCCTCGACCTGAAATTCAACTTCATGGGCGGCGGCGATTCCGATTTCCTCAGCCGGGCCGCACAGAGAGGCTTTGTGCTTGGCTGGTGCGCCGAGGCGCAAGTGCGCGAAAGCGTCCCGGCCCGGCGCGTCGAAGCCGACTGGATCCGTGCCCGCAGCCTGCGCAACGGTGTCATCTCGACACTGGTCGAGAAGAAGAAACGGGCCGGCACGCCGTTCGCCGGCACCAAGGTTTTCTTGAAGAGCCTGGCGCTGCTTGCCGCCTCGCCATTTCGCGGCGCGGCCAGGCTGGCGCGGACGGGGTCATTGGCGACGGCCTTATACCCCATCCATGTAGCTGTCGGCCGCCTGCTTGCCGAATTCGGATACGCCAATGAGCAATACCGGCAGCCTGAGAAGAACTGAGCGCGCGCCGCTCAGCGCGGCGTTCACACGCGACGGCGTCGCGACCGCGATCGCGGCGCTGCTGTTCACCGTCATCCTGGTGTCGTTCCGTCCCTTCCAGCCGGCCGGTGCCGAAATGACCGGCGGCGGCGGCGACATCGTCAACCAGCTCGGCTTCGGCTCGCTCGGTGCGATCTCGATCTTCTCGCTGCTGGCTTTCGCCGACCCGCGCGTGATGCGCTCGCTGCTCAGCCCGTCCTGGCTGCTGATGCTGGGCTTCTTCGTGCTGTCGGTGGTGATGGCAACCGACCCGCCGTCGGCCATGCGCGCCGCTTCCTTCACGCTGATCGGCATCTTGACGATGGCGACAATCCTGGCGCTTCCGCGCGACGCCGAGGCTTTCTCGAAAGTCATCATCTTCACCATCGTCGTCGTCATCGGCCTGTCCTATATCGGGCTCATCGTCTTTCCGCTCGAGGCGCTGCACACCACCGATTCGCTGGAGCCGGAACATGCCGGCCTGTGGCGCGGCGTGTTCACCCACAAGAACATCGCCGGTCCTGTCATGGCCTGCTTCAGCTTCGCCGGGCTGTACCTCTACCGGCGCGGACAGCGGCTCTGGGGCGCGTCAATCTTTTGCGCGGCGATGATCTTCATGCTGCACACCGGTTCCAAGACGACGGCCGGATTGGTGCCGTTTTCGATCCTGATCGTCGTGCTGCCGAGCCTGATCGGCATGCGGCTCGGGACGCCGATCCTGTTCGCGCTGGCCATCATCGCCGCGGCGATCGGCACGCTGGGCATCGTCTTCCTGCCGCCCGTGAAGCATCTGGCGGCACTCTATTTCCCCGACCTGACCTACACCGGACGCACGACGCTGTGGGAGTTCGCCGGCGAGATGCTGGCGAAGCGGCCGTGGACCGGCTACGGCTTCGAGAGCTTCTGGGGCACGCCGCTGCTCTTGAACCAGGACCAGCCCTTCGACCGGGCCTGGGACATCAGAACCATCGTGCACGGCCATAACGGCTATCTCGACATCGCCGTGCTGATGGGCATCCCGGCGCTCTGCGTGGCCGTCTACACATTCTTGATCGCGCCGCTGCGCGATTACTTGCGCATCCCCTTGCGCAAGGAAAACATCTATCTCGGCGACTTCTTCATGATGGTGGTGCTGTTCGCCGCGCTGAACGCCTTCCTCGAAAGCTTCTTCTTCCATCGCGCCGACCCGGTCTGGCTGTTCTTCGTGTTCGGCATGTTCGGCCTCAGGCAGGTGTCGCTGCGGCCGATGGCGGTTCGTGGTCCGTGCTGATCCTCCGTCCCAACAGGGCTTCCCCGCCCCGCCACGAACGTCTATGGGAGGCCATCTTTTTGTTTGAGCATCGGATTTTCCAAAAACCGGTACCCACTTTTGCGTCCGATGCTCTAGCGGAGGTTTCTATGACGATCAGGCTTGTTCTCGCCGGTTGCGGCAATATGGGCTACGCCATGCTCTCGGGCTGGCTGAAATCGGGCAAGCTCCCCCCGGCGGCGGTCTTCGTGGTCGAGCCGAATGCCGATCTGCGCAAGCGTGCCGAAGCGCTCGGCTGCAGTGCTGCCGCGGAGGCCGGCGGTATTCCGGCGGACGCGGTGCCGGCCCTCGTGGTCATTGCGGTGAAGCCGCAAGTGATCCGGGACGTGACCGCCGCGTACAAGCGCTTCAATGATGGCCGCACGACCTTCCTCAGCATCGCCGCCGGAACGCCGCTCGCCACGTTCGAGGCCATTTTGGGCAATCGCGCGCCGATCGTGCGCTGCATGCCCAACACCCCGGCGGCCATTGGCAAGGGCATGATGGTGGTGTTTTCCAACCGACTGGTTTCCAACGACACTAAGCGTTTCGTTGCCGATCTGCTTTCGGCGAGCGGCGAAGTGACTGAGATCGACGACGAAGGCCTGATGGACGCGGTGACGGCGGTGTCAGGGTCTGGCCCCGCCTATATCTTCCATTTCATCGAAGCGCTGACTGTGGCTGCCGAGAAGGCTGGCCTGCCAACAAAGACCGCCAGGCTGCTCGCCATGCAGACGGTCTATGGCGCCGCCTCGCTCGCCTCCGAAAGCGGCGAGCCGCCGGGCGTGCTGCGTCAGCAGGTGACCAGCCCCAACGGCACCACGGCCGCCGCACTTGCCGTGCTGATGGGCGGGGACCGGCTGATCCATCTGCTCACCGAAGCGGTGGAAGCAGCGCGGCTGCGGTCGATCGAGTTGGGGAAGTAATGGCGGACTGCGGATTACGCGAGATCGGTATGCGAAAAGTCGTTCCCTGGTCGCTCGGTTAGAACCGCGACGACGCAGAGAGTCGGCTAAATCAGGGATGTCCCCACAACTCGTCGATATCATCCTTGTTCACAGGCCGGCCGTCCTTGCCCTCTCCGGCTATGAGATCGTGGGCAATGGCTGCGAGTCGTTCGGCCAGAGGAATGCGGCCACTTTCCCGCTTCAATTCGGATTCAGGCACCTCGATCACTTCCAAAATCTCCGTACAGCATCTCGTCCTGCAGCCGGCGCAAGGCGAAAAGCCTGGTCGTCGGGTCGGGTGCGGCATTGTCTGATGTCAGCAGCTCGCCCTTCCTGACCGGTCTCAGCACCTTGCCGCTTTCGAGCAGGCCGACCGGCACGGCGCGGTTGGCGCGGGCCTCTTCGACAGTCATGGTCCAGGAGCGGTAGCAGGTCTCGCCGATCGCATCGAAAATCTCGCCGGCGGCGAGATCGCGCTTGGCCACGGCGCAGACCTCGGCGACGGGCCTCGGCAGCGGCACCATGTCCGGCTTGCCATAGAGCGCGATGCGCGCGGCGGTCAACGGCACTTCCAGCGAGGTCAGATGATACGGCCGGAAGAAGCTGTAATAGGGGCCGTGGCCGATATGCAGGTCGTCCATGCGCTCGATGATGCGCGGATGCGTCGCCTCGACGATGACGAAGACGCCGGGCGCCACGCCCTTGCCGATGGTGTAGTCGACGACGCCCTTCCGCGACAGGATGCCGCCATCGGCGCGCGGGATGAGCACCTTGGCCAATTCATCGCGATTGGCCTTGGGGCCGTGCATGCCGGCAATGTCGGGCACCAGCCCGGTGGCGTTGGCGATGGCACACATCTCGACCATGGTCTTCGAGCCGTCGACGAACTCGACCAGCATGCGCGGGTTCATGTTGCGGCGCAGCGCTTCCGCGCGATAGTCGTCGGGGACGGCGTCGTGGTTGAGCGGGTTGTTCTTGCCCTTGCCGGCCGAGACGATGGTGTAGCCGAGCGCGGAGGCGAACTCGATCAGCTCCATGCAGCTCGACGGCTCGTCGCCGGCGCCGACCGAATAGACAACGCCGAGCCGGTCGGCCTGCTGTTTCAGATAACAGCCGATGGTGACGTCGGCTTCGACATTCATCATCACCAGATGCTTGCCGTGCTCCATCGCCATCAGGTCGAAATCGGCGGCGACGCCGGGCTTGCCGGTGGCGTCGATAACGACGTCAATGAGCGGATTGGTGACCAGCATCTCGTTCGAGGTGATGGCTATTTTTCCGCTCTCGATCGCCTCGCTGACCTTCGACGGCGTATCGGCCTCCCCTGCCATCGCCTCGTCGCCATAGGCGATGCGGACGGCATCACGCGCCGTGTGGGGGCGGCGGGTCGAGACGGCGCACACCGAAATGCCCGGCATCAGCATGCCTTGCGTCACCAGGTCGGTGCCCATCTCGCCGGAGCCGATGACGCCGATGCGCACCGGACGGCCTTCCGCGGCGCGCTTGGCGAGATCGCTGGCAAGCCCGGTTAGGGCGACATTGGTCATGCGCAAGTCCACTGCTTTTGATTTGAAGGGGGAATAGCAGGGAATGGTGACCTTTTGCCAACGAAACCGGCCGCCGTCGGCAATTTCTTGTGGCTGGCTTTCGCACTGCGAGCGGATAATCTTCCGCCCAGATAGTGTCTAGCGATGAAGAGACCATCCTGTCGGGGCGGCGCGTGCCGATGGGATTTTCAGGGGAGGTTGAAGTGACAAACGAGTTCACGCCGAAATTCGATCTGGCTGACAAGGTGGTGCTGGTCACCGGCGCGTCGCGCGGCATCGGGCGCGCTTGCGCGCTCGCCTGCGCCGGCTCCGGCGCCGACATGATCGTTGGCGTGCGCAGCGGTGCCGACGGCGCGGATATCACTGCCGAGATCGAGCGCATCGGCCGGCGCGCGCTGGCGGTACAGATGGACCTCACCGATCTGACGACGGTGCGAAAAGCTGTCGCCGACGCCCACGCCGCCTTCGGTCGCATCGACGTGCTGGTCAACAATGTCGGGCTTGGGCCGGAAAACCTCGCGGAGAACGTGACCGAAGCGGATTTTGACCTCACCGTGAACGTCAACCTCAAGGGGACCTTCTTCACCACCCAGGCGGTCGGACGGCTGATGATCGCGGCAAAATCCGGGCGCATCATCAACATCAGCTCGCAAGCCGGCACGGTGACGCTGAAGGGCGAAGCGATCTACTGCATGTCCAAGGCGGCGATAAACCACCTCACCCGTTGCCTCGCGGCCGAATGGGCGAAGCACAAGATCACCGTCAACAGCGTCGCGCCGACCTTCATCTGGACCGACGGAACACGGCCCTCGCTCGCCGATCCGGACTTTCATGCCCATGTGCTCGGGCACATCCCGCTCGCCCGCATCGGCGACCCGATCGATGTCGCGGGAACCGTGGTGTTCCTCGCCTCGCCGGCAGCGTCGATGATCACCGGCGCGAATATACTGGTGGATGGCGGCTGGTCGGTGGCGTGAGAGAATGGGTCGTCTCCGCACTGGCCCCGACTAGCTCGCCACAGTCATGCCGTCAGAGCGCCGGCAAGCGGCCAGGCATTACGGAACGGCAACTTGACAATGGCCCAGTCTTTCAAATTGAGTGAAATCACGATCAATAGAGAGTCGGCACAAAACAGATGGGCGAGACAGATATGGCGTGGAGCGAAAGAAAGACCGGTTACGGCAAAGGCCACTATTTCAACCAAATGGGCCTTGCCCTGCTGGTGCTCGTCTTTCTCATCGCCCTGCCGCTCGCTTTCTTTCCCGAAGACATACGGAAGTTTTACCTGAGCGAAGGCGGTCCAATTGAAGTCTTCTCGGTCGCAGGCTACCTGATCGTCGTGGCAACGCTTGTCCGGGAAATGTCCTATCGAGACCTGCTCAAGCGGTGGTACCTTGTCGCCATCCTGATCGCGATATGCCTGCGCGAGCTGGACTTTCATGCGCATTTCACCACCCACAACATCACCAAGACCACCCTCTATATCTCGCCTGACGTTCCGCTGTTGGAAAAGCTAATCGGCGCGACGGTCGTTATTGCCCTCGGCATTGCCTTCTATTTGCTCCTGAAGAACGGCTTCCGTAGCTTTGTGCACGGGCTTCGCCACGGCGAGGCGACTGCCGTGGCCATTGCCGCAGCTGTCGGCTGCGCCGTCCTTTCCAAGGTCATCGACGGGGCGCCATCAAATCTCACATTTCTCGGCATCCACCTCACCCGGATCTATACCTCCACAGTGTTCGAGGAAATCCTCGAATTGGGGATTCCGATCTTCCTAGCCATCGCGGCGTTCTCGGCCTTCCCGACGCAGGTTGGTCTCACAAAGAGGGCCTCGGGACAGATCACGCCAAACAACCCAAGATCCGTCACCTAAACGCCGGATCCAAACGGACCAGAACTTCTCGAATGTGATGCTCTGGTCCGCCGCGGTGTTGCCTCTATTTTGCTTGGGAAGCAGGTGAGGCAAAACATGTGGAATGTGGCGAAAGACGGCTGGACACTTCTTAAGGAGAGCATCCTCGGCTTCATCAATGACAATGCCTTGAGCCACGGGGCAGCGATGGCGTTTTATGCCACGACCTCGCTTGCACCGATCCTGCTCATCGTTGTCGCCATCGCTGGCATGGCCTTCGGAAACGATGCGGCACAGCTGGCGCTTTCGGCCCAGATGGCGGGCCTGATGGGTCCGCAGAGCGCCGAGCTTCTGCAAGCGACAATCGAGAACGCGTCGCACAAGGAGGCGGGAACTCTTGCCAGCATTTTGGGGCTCGTCACACTTTTGGTGACCGCATCCGGCGTGTTCGGCGAAATGCAGGTTGCCCTGAACGAGATCTGGAAAGTCAAACCGGGTGGCACATCGATTTCACGGCTCGTGCGGGCACGCGCTGCCAGCCTGGGTCTCGTCGCGGCGCTTGGCTTTCTGCTGCTGGTGTCCCTGGTCGTAAGCGCTGCAATTGCGGCGCTTGGAGATATCATCAACGCATATCTGCCCTTTGGCACCCTCATCCTGAGCGCAATCAACTGGATCGTTTCGTTTGCCCTGATCGCTCTGTTGTTTGCGGCAATCTACAAGGTCCTGCCCGACCGCGCGCTGCAATGGCGCGACGTTGGCGTCGGCGCGGTAGCAACGGCGTTTCTCTTCACGATCGGCAAGTCGCTGATCGGTTGGTATATCGGAACCAGCGCCGTCGCATCGTCATACGGGGCAGCCGGTGCGCTGCTCGTCGTGCTGCTGTGGGTCTTTTATTCGTCGGAGATCTTTCTGTTGGGCGCCGAATTTACACGTGCCTACTCGGTTCGATACGGCAGCCGATCCGATCTGGAGGCGACTATTGAAGCGAGTAAATCGCGAACAGATGCCGGCGACGCCGGCCAGGATCGAAAAGTCTGAGAACGAAGTCATCGGCGGGATTGTTTTCGGCAGTCTCCTTACCACGGTTTTAAGCCATTTCTGGCATTAACACCGGCGCTGAGACGTCCGGCGCGGCGCCCCGAGGCGAGCGTGGTCTTGGGGACATCCGGGGAGACATCCGGTCGAAGCGACGTGCGAAGTTCCTTCGCCGCAGCCACCAGCTTGGCGCGGTTGCTTCCATATCTCTTGATCAACTGATGGACTTGCGCGGGGGTGATGCCGTTTTGCCGGGCAAAATACCTTACTACGTAATCCTCGCTGCCGGAGATCCGATCCCGGTGGCGGGGATAGAGCTTCGCCGCGTCGGCTGTCATGCTTACTCTCCTTTGGTCACGTTTGCGCGCAATGTATGATTGGCCAACGCAAAACGGGCGAATTCGTTGCCGCATGCGACACCAGCGCGCTTCGCTTTTTCACCGCAGGCCCGAACGCCCGGCCAAAGCAACCCGACCGGCGCGCCTTTAAGCCATATGCAGATTTTTCGAGACTCAGCCCTCTGGCACGCGCATGATATGGGCAGGGAGGAAAAGCCATGCGCGAATTGCCAAAGAGCATTGACGCAGACGTTGTAATCGAAATCAGCAGGTTGCTCGACGACCGTGCGAAGTCGGCACCAGTGCCAGTCCACAAGCTTGCCTCGATGATCTCGAACAGTGTTGAGACCGATCTGCCGACAGCTTCCATCGAAGAGTTGATCGTGGAAATGGCCATGACCCGCCAACTTCCGATGCTGTTCGATCTACCGGGGGCGGATGCAGACAACGTCATATCGATCGCCTTGGCGCGCGCCAGCTGATCCGGCTGAGGGACCTTTCCGTCGAGTGTGATTTCAAGACGCGGATCGTTCTTATCCTGCTCCAATTCGCGCCACTGGCTCCGGCCGGCGGCTTTTTGCTGCGTCGCCAAGGATAATCGTCATGGGCAATAATCGTCACGGACGATCCGCTGTTTGGGAACATGTGGTGTCCAGTTGCATTTCCTCTAGACAACAAAGGAGGAATTCATGAACTGGGATCAAATCAAGGGAAAATGGATGCAGTTCAAAGGCCAGGCCAAGGAGCAATGGGGTGACCTTACCGACGATGACCTTGATCGCATCGAGGGCAATCGTGACCAACTCGCAGGACGCATTCAGGAGCGGTATGGGATCGCCAAGGAAGAGGCAGAGCGCCAGATAGACGACTGGTCCAGAAATCTCACCTGAGCGTCCAGCATCGAGGCTGCACCGTCGATCGGCGCAGCTTCGACAGTCCTAGAGCGGGTTGGGTTCGAATTGAACTGGGCATTTCGCTCTATCTATTTGTTTAGCCGCATCTCTGCGACGCCATTGATTCCACTTGGCTGCAAATGCTCCAAGCCCGCCGCTCCGAAATGAGCGGCGGGCGACTAAATGCGACGGTGGCGGGTTGCTCTGCACCAGCCGTCGCTCCAGGATCTTCGGAACGAGAGCTAGCGCGCCGATTGTCTCTTGGCCTGTGCGGCGACGGCCGTGAGGAAAGCCGTTGCGGCAGTGTCGCACGCCGCTCGGGACGGGCTATAGGCGAAAAGGATCAGTTCGGCAGCCCTTATCGTAAGGCCATGCTTTTTAGCGAAAGCAGCTATTTCGTAAGGCTTGTCGTGGTCTATGGCCGGACCGTAGTCTTCGTTCATTGCTTCCTCCCGTTTGCGACGTTCCTCGCCTTGGCCCCTCCGGGGCGCAAGGATTAACTTACGGGGCGTTGAGAGAGTCTACCAATTGGAGATTGCAAAAAGCCTACGGTGGACGACCGCCTGATACGGCGCGTCGAGGCGAAAGACTCCATTTTGTCCGCTGCACCTCGAAAAAGATATATGATTGGGCTGATATCGCAGGTGGTCGACGCAAGCCAATGCCGATCTTTTCAGTCAAGCACACGACCGTCTATCGCTACACGCAACCGGTGACGTTTGGCGAGCATCGGCTGATGTTCAGGCCGCGCGATAGTTTCGATCAGCGACTTCTGGATCATGCCCTGTTAGTGGACCCCGAGCCGAAAGAGGTTGGCTGGATTCATGACGTTTTTGGAAACTGCGTTGCGGTAATCGACTTCCAGGGTTCCGGCGACGAACTGCGTTTCGTGACAGACATTCGGCTCGATCACACGCCGCAGCATGCGCCTGATTTCCGTATCGATGAAGCAGCACTCAGCTATCCGTTTTCCTATGATCCCGACGAGGCAACCGACCTCACCCAAACCATCGAGCGCCATCATCTCGATGACGGCGACGAGATCGGCAAATGGGCACGACAGTTTGTGAGCGCCAGAGGCCACACCGAGACGGGCAAATTGCTGATGACACTTTGCTACGCCATCCACGAGAGCTTTGTGTATTCCCGTCGAACTGAATCAGGGACGCAACCGCCTCTCATGACCTTGCACCTGCGTCGAGGCACATGCCGAGACTTTGCGCTGTTCATGATGGAAGCGGTTCGTTCGCTCGGTTTTGCTGCCCGTTTTGTGACTGGTTATGTCTATGTGCCGGCCCGCGACAGCGCTTCTGTCCTCGGCGGCGGTTCGACGCATGCCTGGTGCCAGGTCTATCTGCCTGGCGCGGGTTGGGTCGAGTTCGACCCCACCAATGGCATTGTCGGCAACCGGGACCTTATCAGGGTGGCTGTGGCCAGGCATCCTGGGCAAGCCATCCCTCTTTCCGGAAGCTACTGCGGCAGCGCGTCGAACTTTCTCGGCATGACGGTGGAGGTCAAGGTGGTGAAGGAAGCTGGCATCAAATAACCAGCATCAATAAAAATTAGCATCCTCTAAATGTGTTCGGAACTGTTCGCGGCAATCCGGAGTTTGCTTTAATCAGCGCATTGGAGCTTCGATGCGTATCCGCGCAGGTTTCAACCTCGCCTACGAATGTCCGCAGCCGACACCGATGCTGCTCGTCCTTGATATCCATCCTTCACGTCGCGTCGATCTTTTGACGGAACAGATCATCGGCTTCGATCGCCCGGTCGTCGCCCGCGGCTACATCGACGTTTTCGGCAATTTGTGCACGAGAATAGAGGCGCCCGCGGGGCTTACGACGATATCAACGAACTTCGAAATTCATGACACCGGCAAGCCAGAAATTGTGGCCGCGGGCGCCGTCCAGCACGATATCAAAGAGCTGCCCGACAACGTGCTCAGGTTTCTTCTCGGCAGCCGCTACTGCGATACCGATCGGCTTGGCGACTTCGCTTGGAGCAGTTTTGGCAATACCGCACCCGGGTGGGCGCGCGTCCAGGCGATCTGCGATTTCGTTCACGAACACATCACCTTCAACTACCAGGCTGCGGACACGCTGCGGACCGCCTATGGCGCGCTAACCGACCGGGCCGGCGTGTGTCGCGACTTTGCGCATCTGGCAATCACGCTGTGCCGTTGCATGAATATTCCGGCGCGATATTGCACCGGCTATCTCGGCGACATCGGCATACCGCCGATGCCGTACCCCATGGATTTCAACGCATGGTTCCAAGCCTATCTCAGCGGCCATTGGTTCACCTTCGATGCACGGCACAACCAGCCTCGCATAGGCAGAATCCTGATGGCGACGGGATGCGATGCCAATGACGTCGCTATCTCAACGAGCTTCGGTCTTTCCCGGCTCACCCGCTTCGAAGTCATCACAGAAGAAATCCACGCCGAGCCTGAGAAGGCGTCAGCCCGCCGCACCTTTCGGCATGACGGGCTTCAGCGTGAGGGGTCAAGTCAGTCGTAGACCTTTACAATCTTGCGGGTACCTGGATCGACCAGGACGGTTCGGCCATCGACGACTACGTAGCGGTACTGAACGTCCGGCACCTCGTAAAGCTCGACTGTTTCGGGCAGAGCTGTGCCGATGTTGAGCTCCACGCCGGGAAGGCTGAGTGATGCCACTGGCTTCTTTTTCACGTATTCGCGGATCACAGTGTCCTGCTCGGGTTGAATGATGACGTCCTGAGCGGCGGCGGCGCTGACGCCAACGAACAGAAGGATGCCTGCCGCAGCCGATGTAAGTTGCTTACCCATAATAGCCTCCAAGCAACCTTCAGCTGCGGTGCTTGATTGCTGCCGCGACGGGTTGCATAGTTATCTGAACGATGCGGCGCAATTCTTGTTCCATTTTGTAGGGTGCGAACCCGCTGCCACGGCATATCAACGCTGACGTTCGCGGCCGCCTGCGAACGCGCTCCCGCTCAGGGCTTAGGTTCTTCCGGAGGAGGCGCGTTTGGGACTGGACAATCAGGATGTGGCCATTTTTCACACGGAGAGGGCTTGTCGCCAGCGTCGCCATAACGTTCCACGAGTTTTGCGAATCCGTAGGCGAAGGCGGAAAGCAGCGCCAGGATAACCACTATGCGAGCGGCCATACGGGATTATAGCAGGATCCCGCTTAGGATTGACCCCAGTATCAGCTTGCGCTCGACAAGTTTGCGGCGAGGTTCGCAAGATCTGAACGCATCTCGTGACCTTCCTTGCCACACCTGGGCGACGTGAATGCGTCGGTACGCTGGCATGGATTTGCGCGGGCTCGCCGGCACCGGCCGGTGGAAGGAGGAAAAGTCAGTAGCTCGCTACGCGCATGTCATCGTTTCGGAAGGCTGATTGCTCCCGACACGTAAACGCAAAGTGACCAGGCGAAGCGCACTATTGAAAATCTTCGGGATAAACTGGTGCTGCGAGAGAGGATTGAACTCTCGACCTCTCCCTTACCAAGGGAGTGCTCTACCACTGAGCTACCGCAGCCGCTGATGGCGGGGCTTCTGCCATATCGAACCGGCAAGCGCAAGGCCAAGCGCAAGCCATCTGTGAAAGCCCGCTCCGACGGCTTTTCCGGACATGGCAGCGCCACAATGTTGGGTATCCCTTCATAACAGGCTCGCCGGGACGGAACCATGAACGACAAGACAATCCCACCTGACAAGGGCGGTCCGTCGAAAAAGGACAGCCAACCGAAAAAGGCCGATCGCAAAAGCCGGCTCGCCGAGCAACTGCGCGCCAATCTGCAGAAGCGCAAGGCGCAGTCGCGCTCGCGGCGCACCGGCGACGCCGACAAGCGGCGCACCGGCGACGCCGACAAGCGGCGCACCGGCGAGGCGGACCCGCGGCCGGAAGGGCTCGGCACCTTAAGGAAAACGCAAACGGATTGACCTATATCAACAGGCCGGGTCCAGGGTGCGGGAATCCTGTTTCTTGAACCAAGCCGGCCAATGGTCTAGACCGGCCACAACAGACTCAACCGATTGAAAACCGGCCTTTCGGCCGAGGGGACGCTCTTCCATGGATCGCATCAGAATTGTCGGCGGCAACAAGCTTGCCGGAAGCATCCCGATCTCGGGCGCGAAGAACGCCGCGCTGCCGCTGATGATCGCCTCGCTTTTGACCGACGACACGCTGACCCTGGAAAACGTGCCGCATCTGGCCGATGTCGAGCAGCTTATCCGCATCCTCGGCAATCATGGCGTCGACTATTCGGTCAATGGCCGCCGCGAAAAACAGCAGGAGGGCTATTCGCGCACCATCAATCTCTCTGCCCGCAACATCGTCGACACCACCGCACCTTACGAGCTGGTGTCGAAGATGCGCGCCTCCTTCTGGGTGATCGGCCCGCTGCTTGCCCGCATGGGCGAGGCCAAGGTGTCGCTGCCCGGCGGCTGCGCCATCGGCACGCGCCCGGTCGATCTGTTCCTGGAAGGCCTTCAGGTGCTCGGCGCCGATATCGACGTCGATACCGGTTATGTCATCGCCAAGACCAGGAACGGCCGTCTTGTCGGCAACCGCTACGTCTTCCCGAAAGTGTCGGTCGGCGCCACCCATGTGCTTGTCATGGCGGCGTCGCTGGCCAATGGGGAGACGGTGCTCGAAAACGCCGCCCGCGAGCCCGAGATCGTCAACCTCGCCGAATGCCTCAACGCCATGGGCGCCAAGATTTATGGCGCCGGCACCGAGACCATCACCATCGACGGCGTCGAAGCGCTGTCGGGCGCGCGCGTCCGGGTGATACCCGACCGCATCGAGACCGGCACCTATGCGATGGCCGTCGCCATGACCGGCGGCGACGTCATGCTCGAAGGCGCGCGGGCTGACCTGTTGCAGACGGCGCTCGACGTGATTTCCCAGACCGGCGCCGAGATCACGCAGACCAATTCCGGCATCCGCGTCAGGCGCAACGGCGCCGGCATTGCGCCGGTCGACGTGACGACAGCGCCCTTCCCGGCGTTCCCGACCGACCTGCAGGCGCAGTTCATGGGCCTGATGACGATGGCCAAGGGTAAGTCGCGCATCACTGAGACGATCTTCGAAAACCGCTTCATGCACGTGCAGGAGCTTGCCCGGCTCGGCGCCCACATAACACTGTCCGGCCAGACGGCGATCGTCGACGGCGTTTCGAAGCTCAAGGGCGCGCCGGTCATGGCGACCGATCTTCGCGCTTCGGTGTCGCTGGTCATCGCCGGCCTGGCGGCCGAAGGCGAGACCACGGTCAACCGGGTCTACCATCTCGACCGCGGCTTCGAGCGGCTGGAAGAAAAGCTGTCCGGCTGCGGCGCGGTGATCGAGCGGATTTCGGGGTAGGCAATCGGCGGGATTCCACGGCTTCAATATATGATCTTGGCGCGGTTGCACGGATCGCCAAGACCGGCTCGATTCCTGCCTGGAGCACGATGTTTTCCAAAAACCGGTTTCCACTTTTTGGGTTCATGCTCTAACAGAGGGCTGAAAATCAACCTTCAGGTGTGAAATCCGCATGGCTCTCAAGCTTGTCGCGCTCGACGATCAGGATCTGAGCATCGTTTCGGCCCATGTCCAGGACGCCGTGCTGAAGGTCGGCGACCTCGAATACATGCCGGCGGCCAAGCGCTTCGTGATGACGATGAACCGCTTCGTCTGGGAGGCGAAAACGGGCCTGTTCCGCCAGCACAATGAGCGGCGGCAAAGCGTGCTGCATTTCGACCGTGTGCTGGGCGCCAAAACCAGCGGCATTGCCCGCGACAAGCCGGACGAGGTGCTGTCGCTGCTGGCGATCAGCTTCGTCGCCCTCGACAAGCCGGCCGGCATTGTCGAGCTGATCTTTTCAGGCGGCGGCGCGATCATGCTCGATGTCGAGTGCATCGAGGCGCGGCTCGCTGACATCGGCGGCGCCTGGGAAGCGACGTCGCGCCCCTTCCACAGAGCCTGAGTACACAAGATGGCCATCACCCTTCGTCTGTCCGATGCCGATTTCGAGCAGCGTTTTGCCGCGTTCCTTTTGACCAAGCGGGAGGTCTCGGCGGACGTCGACGCCGTGGTGCGCGCGATCATCGCGCGGGTGCGCGCCGAGGGCGACGCGGCGCTCATCGAGTATACGCAGAAATTCGAACAGGCCGATCTGAAAGGCCTCGGCATGGCCGTGTCGCAAGAGGACATCGCCAAGGCCTATGATGCGGCCGACCCGCAGACGATCGAGGCGCTTAAATTCGCCCGTGACCGGATCCGTTCCCATCACGAGCGGCAGCGGCCGAAGGACGACCGCTACACGGACGCTGCCGGCGTCGAGCTCGGCTCGCGCTGGACGGCGATCGAGGCGGTCGGGCTCTATGTGCCGGGCGGCACGGCGAGCTATCCAAGCTCGGTGCTGATGAGCGCCGTGCCGGCCAAGGTCGCGGGCGTCGAGCGTATCGTCATGGCGGTGCCGGCGCCCTACGGCATCATCAATCCGCTGGTGCTGGTGGCGGCGGATCTGACCGGCATATCCGAAATCTACCGCGTCGGCGGCGCGCAGGCGGTCGCGGCGCTGGCCTATGGTACCGAGACGATAAAGCCGGTCGCCAAGATCGTCGGCCCCGGCAATGCCTATGTCGCCGCGGCCAAGCGCCAGGTGTTCGGCACGGTCGGCATCGACATGATCGCCGGGCCTTCGGAAGTGCTTGTCGTGGCAGACGGCAGCAACGATCCGGACTGGATCGCCGCCGACCTGCTTGCCCAGGCCGAGCATGACGTGTCGGCGCAGTCGATCCTGATCACCGACGATCCCGTCTTCGGCGCGGCGGTCGGACAGGCGGTCGAACGCCAGTTGCAGAGCCTGCCGCGCGCGGAGACGGCGGCGGCGAGCTGGCGCGACTTCGGCGCCGTCATCCTTGTTCCCCAAATCGAGGCAGCACTGCCGCTGGTCGACCGCATCGCGGCCGAACATGTCGAGCTTGCCATCGACGAGCCGGAAGCCTTCCTGGCGCGGATGCGCAATGCCGGTGCCGTCTTTCTCGGCCGTCACACGCCGGAAGCCATCGGCGACTATGTCGGCGGCTCCAACCACGTGCTGCCGACGGCGCGCTCGGCGCGCTTCTCGTCCGGTCTTTCGGTGCTCGATTTCATCAAGCGCACCTCGATCCTGAAGCTCGGGCCGGAGCAGTTGCGGGCGCTGGCGCCGGCGGCCATCGCGCTGGCCAAGGCGGAAGGCCTCGACGCGCATGGACGCTCCGTCGCCATCCGGCTGAACATGTAGACTGACATGTCGGACTACGATCGAACCTATGCCAAGCTGATCGATGTCGAACTCGATGAATCGATCGGCCGTTCGACGCCCGATGTCGAGCATGAGCGGGCGGTGGCGATCTTCGACCTGATCGAGGAAAACAGCTTCCAGCCGGTCAATGACGACGGCGCCGGGCCTTATCGGCTAAAACTGTCGCTGGCCGAATCCCGCCTGGTCTTCGCAGTGACGCGCGAGGACGGCGCTGCCGTGGTCACCCACATCCTGTCGCTGACGCCGCTCAGGCGCATCGTCAAGGACTATTACATGATCTGCGAAAGCTATTACGACGCCATCCGCACCTCGACCCCCAGCCAGATCGAGGCGATCGACATGGGCCGGCGCGGGCTGCACAATGAGGGCTCACAGACCTTGATGGACCGACTGGCCGGCAAGATCGAAATCGATTTCGACACGGCGCGCCGGCTGTTCACGCTGGTTTGCGTGCTGCACTGGCGAGGCTGAACTGCCAGCCCCTCTGCCCCGCTCGATCCTGCCCCGCTCGATCCTGTTTGTCTGCGGCATGAACGCGGTGCGCTCGCCGATGGCCGAACTGCTGGCGCGCCAGGTGCTTCCGGCCACCACCTTCGTGGCGTCGGCCGGGGTGCGCGGCGGCGAACGCGACCCGTTCGTCGACGCCGTGCTGGCCGAGGACGGGCTTTCGCTGGGTGAACGGCACCCGAGGACATTGGACGATCTCGAGGACGACTATTTTGATCTGATCGTTACACTGTCGCCGGAAGCGCATCACACCGCGCTCGAGCTTACCCGCTCGCTTGCCGTCGATGTCGAATATTGGCCGATGCCGGACCCGACTGGCGTCAGCGGCACGCGTGAGCAGATCATGGCCGCCTATCGCGAGGTGCGCGAACGGCTAAGGGCGCGAATCGGCCACCGTTTCCTAGAGCCGGAAGCAAAAAACGGCGCTGATTAAGCGTGTTCACAAGCGCACGATTATCATATAGGTTCCGCGCAAATTCCGGCCGGGGCGCTGGGAATCCCATCCAAGCAAAGGTATCGAATGCCGAAGGAAGAAGTCCTCGAGTTTCCGGGTGTCGTCACGGAATTGTTGCCCAACGCGATGTTCAGGGTGAAGCTCGAAAACGAACATGAAATCATCGCCCACACGGCCGGCCGCATGCGCAAGAACCGCATCCGCGTGCTCACCGGCGACAAGGTCCTGGTCGAGATGACACCCTACGACCTGACCAAGGGCCGCATCACCTACCGTTTCAAGTAAAATCGTCAGAGTTCGGCCGGGATCGCGATGAGCATTTTGCAGAAGCTCGTGCTTGCCTCGGGTTCGCCGCGCCGGATCGAACTGTTGCAGCAGGCCGGCATTGAGCCGGACCGCGTGCTGCCGGCCGGTGTCGACGAGACGCCGCTGCGCGCCGAGCATCCGCGTTCGCTGGCCAAGCGCCTGTCGAAGGAAAAGGCCGAGAAGGTACTGGCCTCGCTGCAGGCGGAAGAGGACTATGTGCCCAGCTTCGTGCTGGCCGCCGACACGGTGGTCGCAGTCGGCCGGCGCATCCTGCCCAAGGCCGAAACGTTCGACGACGTCGCCAATTGCCTCGGCCTGCTGTCCGGCCGTTCGCACCGGGTCTATTCCGGCATCTGCCTGATCACGCCGGGCGGCAAGCTGCGCCAGCGGCTGGTCGAGACCAGGGTGCGTTTCAAGCGGCTGCCGCGCGCCGAGATCGACGCCTATGTCGCCTCGGGAGAATGGCGCGGCAAGGCCGGCGGCTATGCCGTCCAGGGGCTGGCCGGCGCTTTCGTGGTCAAGCTTGTCGGCTCCTACACCAACGTCGTCGGCCTGCCGCTCTATGAGACGGTGGCGCTGCTGACCGGCGAGGGTTTCAAGGTGCATGCCAAATGGCAGTCAGCTCGGCCATGAGTTCGGGGCGGTCATGAGCTCGGACGACAAGGTCACGCCGCTGCGCCCCAAGCGGCCCTGCCCCGAATGCGGCAAGCCGTCGGCGCGTGAGACCTACCCGTTCTGCTCGGTGCGCTGCAAAGAGATCGACCTCAACCGCTGGCTCAAGGGCGCCTACGTCATTCCGGCCCGCGACGACGAGGACGAACCGGACAACGACCCTGCCAAATGAGGCTGTTCAGAGCAGCCTGCGGGCCTCGACCGCGTCCCATGAATCCGCCTATCGGGCAACTGCTCGTTTCCCGCTTGAAATCAACGCTTAAGCGCTGGACAGGCCGGATTCCCGTGCTATAACCCACGCGCTTTCAAGGGGCGCCTGCGGCGCTTTCGAGAAATCCGGCGTGCAGAACAGCCCGCGTGCCGGAACAGGCCCAGATAGCTCAGTTGGTAGAGCAGCGGACTGAAAATCCGCGTGTCGGTGGTTCGAATCCGCCTCTGGGCACCATTTTCCATGGCAATTGCTGAACGGTCCGACAGACGTTTCGTTGGACTTTGCCGGAAGATGCACGAGGGCGCAGATAAAATTCGACTTGGTCCAGGACACGGAAGGATAGTCGTGCCTTTTTGGAAATCGCACAAGAAATATAGCGCAGGAACGTGGGACGATCGGCTCGATGGATTATTTTCATGCGGGGTAAACTACTCCGGTAAGACGATCCTTGATGTTGGCTGCAATATGGGCATCGTCGCTTATGAAATCGCCAAACGCAGACCGGCCTACATCCACGGCATTGACGTTCTGAAGCCACACACCCGCGTGGCGCGTTCTATCTTTCTAGGATCGAACGTAGAAAGTCGATTTGACACCATGAGTCTTGGGAGTCGAAAGCTTCAATCTGTTCTAAATGACCGTTACGATATCGTTCTTCTTCTCGCTGTGTACCAGCATGTCCGCAGGGGGTTGGGTCAGGAGGAGGCCGATCGCATCTTCATCGACATCATTAACCGCACCCAGACGATTGTGGCGCGAGTTCCCGACGAAGACGACATCCGTCTTCAGTCTCTAATCGAGGCTGCCGGGTTCACCTTATCTGATCGCCACAAGTCGCCACGCGGCAGTACGGTTCTGGCTTATCATCGCCACTAGACCGGGCGGACGGCGATTACCTGCGCGACTCACGCACCAGACGCATTTCCCGCGCCTATCGACAAAATCACGTGACCTGAGCACATCATTGCGGCTTCGCCCCGCGAAACGTCTTTGCTCGCGTTGGGCGGATGACGGATTTGATTTGCTTGGTGATCCTCTATCCTTAGGGCAAACTGCCTGCTGGGGCTCTAGGAGGCGAAATGAGAGCACGCGCAGCAACGGTTGGAGATCTGGAAGCTCTTTTCCGTGATCTGTCCAAGCGGATATCGGACGAATACGCCGCGGCCGGCAAGGACAGCAAGATCGCCTACGACAATCTGATGATGAACTTGAAAGAAGGCCGTGCTCACGCGCTTGTCCAGGGCGAAAAGACCGTGGCGATCATCGCGTGGCACGAGCATAGCGACGCTGCTGATACGCTGTTCGCCGCACAGGAGGATTTCTTCAGTGCCGCGACCGTTCGCTTCTGCAAGCGGCACATCCGCCATATCCAGGCGCTCGCCGGCAACCTTCCCATTCATTCGCGCAGCTGGCTCCAGAGACCGGACGTCGCAAAATGGTTTCGGATAATCGGCTATGTCGAGCGAGGCCAGGAGAATGGCGCCAACTTGTTCGAACTGCCGCCGGCTCCGGCCGCATAAGAAATCCGGGCGTGTTGCAAAACGCTGCCTTTGAGTTCCGGCGGTGCCGCGCTCACGGTGTGCCAAAAAGGCCCGCCGCTCCATTTGCGAAGCGGCGAGGCCCCATATTTGGGGACAACTTCCGGGCTGTTGCCCAGCATTGGCTACCGTGCAATTCAGGTGCCAGACGACTGACCCATAATGGGTCACCGCACCGGAAGCGCGAACCATCCTTCCGCGATCACACCACTGCCAATACCGCGCAATTCCTGTTATATTTCCTTGCGGCGGACCTGATTTCCGCCTGGCCGGCGCCCATCAGGCAACCTACCCCAACGCCCCCCCAAAGTGGCGCCGGCCAACTTCGCCGCTGACCAATCTTCGCCACCGACAACGTCGAGCACGCCGCTGCGAGGCGAGGCCTGCGCGCGATCGTCAGGCCCGATAGTCAGGGGCAGCGGTTCGAAGCCCCCTCCAGAGCGGCGGACTTTCAAGTCGGAACGCCCGGCTGCGATTCCAATCCGACAGATCGCCTGGAATGACAGGACGATCCGACATAAATCCAAAAAACCGGTAGCAAGCTGCGGCCAGAAAGTGTTGAAGACGGTGCCGATCGCATTGAACGCGGCGCGATCCAGTTGCGCTCGGCAAGGCTTGATGATTTGTTGCCGCTTCAAGGAGAATGAATGATGCGCGAGCCTGTCGGTCAAGACGAATATGGGTCGGCCAGCCCCTTCGACCCGGACGACCTGACGACGTTGAACGTGATGGGTCCGGGTGTGGCCAGCAACGATTTCGAGAAATACGCGGTCGCCGTGATCATCGTGTTCGGCGCCCTCATCATTGGCGGCTTGATGGCCGCAACCCTGGCCTTGGGCCATCGCAACGGCTTCCTGTACGCGCTTGGCGGCGCCACTGCGGCGTGGATATCCGGAAATGCGCTTCTGCTCGATCGGCCGCGTATCTATGCCTTGTTCGTCGGCATCGCGGCGGTGATGCTGATTGCGTCCACCATAACGCTGGTCATCTGACCAAACAAAATTAATATCCGATCGCCTTGCCGGATGCGGCGCGGCTATCGATAGCGCCATTGTAGCGGGCGCCGCCGCCCTTTTCGAAGAAGACGGCGCGCTTGAGCTTGTGGGCCGCTTCTCCCTTTGTTGAGACCAGCCTGGCACTGCCGGCGCAAAGACGGGCCCGAATACCTGCCAACATCAGGGCTTAGCAGCAATCAGAACATAACCCCGCGTACGGTTGGCATTGTCCGAGTCTTGCGTGTTCATCGCGTTAAACAGGTCGGCTGTCGTCACCCAGACGGGGGGATATTTGTACCGAGCAACGTCCAGGATGAGGAAACGGTCGGTCTCGGCATCATAGGCGGCCAAGGGTGAGATGTGGCCACCTTTTTCCTGGCCCATGGCTTTGCGCAAGTAATTGACGATGACAAACTGCCTTTTGGTCGCGAGATAGCCTCGGGCTTCCTTGCGGAAGGTGTCCAGGCTGCTGTCAGCAGCATGTCGCACTTCGACCTGCACGGGCTGCAACGCAAGAAGGCCACCCAATTCATCTAAGGTCATGCCCTGCTTTTTGATTGTCTCAACCGGAATGACCTGCTCGCTGCGGGCATCCAGAAGATTGTCCTGAGTGAAGGTGTTGTAGGGGTCATACTCGGGCACTGGTGGGGCTGGAACGCCAATGGCATTCAGAACCATGACACTGCTGGCCACCCCACAAAAAGCTTGGTTCTTCTGGGTAACGAAATTTATGGCCAGCGGAAAATAGGCTTCCCGGGCATCGGCCTCGATCAGGAGCGTTTCACCGGCATCGGAAGCCGCCCCGATGAGATTTGCCGGCAGTGGCAACGTCTCGGCTCTGGCCTCAATCGAGGCCAATAACGTGGCAAACAATGCGAGTCGAATGACATGCTTCATGAACATCGTCGCGCTCCTAGGCTGATCACCCTTCGGCCTGACAAACTTGCTCCAACGTTTCGCAACTGTCCAGAGGAGCTTCGGCGCAATGAGAGCCATCTGTGACCCCTGATGTGACCTGACCAGGTGGTTTGCGGCGTTCTCCGACAAAGGAAGCTGGCACGGTTTACAGGCGGATCCTTCATTACCAGGAACGGCCTCCTGGTCCTCATTCCGGCGGCACTTTTCCTCGCCTCGAAGGCTGGAGCCGGAGAACTGGACACCGCCTTTTACACGTAAAGGGGCCCGAGCGACCGTCCTTGAAGCGTATGGTCGTGAAGCCCTTCCCTAAACGCTGACATCAAACAATCCCGCCGCCGCCGCTCGCAACCGCCGGCCGTTCCGCCGCGACCTTCGCCCGGTAACCGGCCGCCCGGTAAGCGGCGACCGGATCGATGGCGCCGCCCGTGTTCAGCCGCGCCATGGCGAGGATCGGCTCGACATCGGTGCGATAGGCGGCTTTCAGCGTTTGCGTCGCCATCAGCGCGTCATTGGCGTCCTGATGGGCTTCCAGTGCCTTGCGATCGACCAGCAGCGCCTGCACATAGGCGCGCTGCACCTCGACCGCGGACAGCATCAGGCTTTCGATCGGATCGGTGACGTTGTGGCTCTGGTCGAGCATGTGAGCCGGATCAAAACCTTGGGCACCGGAAAGCTCGGCATCGACCAGCTCGTTGAAGACGAGGAACAGCCGGTAAGGATCGATCGAGCCGGCGTCGAGATCGTCGTCGCCATATTTCGAATCGTTGAAATGGAAGCCGCCGAGTTTCTTGAACTGGATCAGCCGCGAGACGATCATCTCGATGTTGACGTTGGGCGCGTGGTGGCCGAGGTCGACCAGGCAGAACGCCTTGTCGCCGAGTTCGGTGGCGATGATGTAGTTGGTGCCCCAATCCTGCACGACCGTCGAATAGAAGGCCGGCTCGTACATCTTGTGCTCGGTGAACAGCTTCCAGTCGTCCGGCAGTCCGGCGTAGATCTCCTTCATCGCGTCGAGATAGCGTTCGAACGCCTTGGCGAAATTGACCTGGCCGGGAAAGTTCGAGCCGTCGCCGATCCATACGGTCAGTGCCTTCGATCCCAGCGTCTTGCCGATCTCGATGCATTCGACATTGTGCTCGACCGCCTGCCGGCGCGTTGCGGCATCGGCATGCGAGAGCGAGCCGAACTTGTAGGAAAGCGCCTGGCCCTTAGCGTCAGAGAACGTGTTCGAATTCATGGCGTCGAAGCCGAGGCCGAAGCGGGAGGCGGCCTGCTTCAGCCGGTTCGGGTCGGCCTTGTCCCATGGAATGTGCAGCGAGACGGTCGGCGTCGCCTGCGTCAACTGCCGGATGACGGCGCAGTCCTCGATCTTGTCGAAAATGTCGCGCGGCTCGCCGGCGCCGGGAAAGCGGGCAAAGCGGGTGCCGCCGGTGCCGACGCCCCAGGACGGGATCGCCACGGCGAATTTTTCGACCTTGTCGCTGATAGCGTCGATGGCGATGCCGCGACGGTCAAGACGCTCACCGAGCGAGTCGTAATCGCGCTTGAGGTCGGCCTCGCGCGCGGCGTTGTCTTTTTCGACGATGTCGGCGGAGATGATTTGTTCCATCGCCCGTCTCCGCTCAGCGCGTGAACGACTGGGCATTGCCCGCGTCGACATTGACGATATTGCCGGTCGACTTGGCCGACATGTCGGACGCGAAGAAATAGATCGCCTCGGCGATGTCTTCGGGGAACACCGAACGCTTCAGCATCGAGCGCGAGCGGTAGTGCTCCTCGAGGTCGTCGGTCGACATCTTGTAGGCGGCGGCGCGCTGTTCCTTCCACTCGCCGGTCCAGATCTTGGAGCCGCGCAGCACGGCGTCGGGATTAACGACATTGACCCTGATCTGCGCTTCCGCGCCCTCCAGCGCCAGGCAGCGCGCCAGATGGATCTCGGCGGCCTTGGCCGTGCAATAGGCGGCGGCGTTGGGCGATGCTGCTAGCCCGTTCTTGGAGGCGACGAAGACGACGTTGCCGCCGATCTTTTGCGCGCGGAAAAGACGGAATGCTTCCCGCGAAACCAGGAAATAGCCTGTCGACAAGATGTCCATGTTCTTGTTCCACAGCGCCAGCGTCGTCTCCTCGATCGGCGCCGAGGTTGCCAGGCCGGCATTCGACACCAGTATATCGATGCCGCCGAACTCGACCGCGGTCTCGGCGAAGCCGGAGATCACCTGGTCCTCTGACGTGACATTGATGACCAGCGGCCGCACGAAATCTTTGCCATAGGCTTTCGCCAGCTCGTCATTGGCGCTGGCAAGGGCGGTCTCGTCGATGTCGGCCAGCACGACGCAGGCGCCTTCGCGCAGCAGCCGGTTGGCCGTCGCCCGGCCGATGCCGCCGGCGCCGCCGGTGACCAGCGCGATCTGGCCGGCTAGAGCCTTCGGCTTCGGCAGGCGCTGCAGCTTTGCCTCTTCGAGCAGCCAGTACTCGATGTCGAAGGCTTCCTGCTCGGGCAGCCCGACATAGGTCGACACCGTCGAGGCGCCGCGCATGACATTGATGGCGTTGACGTAGAATTCGCCCGATATGCGCGCCGTCGCCTTGTCGCCGGCGAAGGTGAACATGCCGACGCCGGGCATCAGATAGACCACGGCGTTCGGATCACGCACCGGTGGCGAATCCACGTGCTTGCAGCGGTCGTAATAAGCCTGATAGCCAACACGATACTCCGCCACATCGTCGGCGAGACGGGCGATGACGGCATCGACGTCGGGATTCTTGGGATCGAATTCGATGACCAGCGGCCGGATCTTGGTGCGCAGGAAATGGTCCGGGCAGGATGTGCCGAGCGCTGCCAGTGGGCGCAAATCCTTCGAATTGACGAATTCGAGCACGGCTGGCGAATCGTCGAAATGGCCAAGCTTGTGGCTTTTCTCCGAAATCAGGCCGCGGATCCTCGGCATCAGCTTTGCCGCCGCGGCGCGACGCGCTGGCGCGTCGAGCGATTTGACGACTTCGCCACCGAAGATCGGCTTGCCTTCAGACTTGCGCTCGAACCAGTCGATCGCCTGGTTGATCACCGAGATCGTCGTCTCGTAGCATTCCTTTGGGGTGTCGCCCCAGGTGAACAGGCCATGGCTTGCCAGGACGACGCCCTTGGCCTCAGGGTTCTCGAGGCAGAATTTTTCCAGCCACAGGCCGAGTTCGAAGCCCGGACGTTTCCACGGCAGCCAGCCGATCGCGTCGCCGAAGATCTCCTTGGTCAGCGCCTTCGAATCCTTGGCGGCGGCAATGGCGATGATGGCGTCGGGATGCATGTGGTCGACATGGGGCTTCGGCACGAATGCGTGCAGCGGCGTGTCGATCGAGGCCACGCGCGGATTGAGGTTGAAGGTGCAGTGGGGCAGATAGCCGACCATTTCGTCTTCATGCTCGAGGCCGCGATAAAGACCCTTCAACGCCCTGAGCTTGTCCATATAGAGCGTGGCGAAGCCGTCGAGCTTGATCGAGGCGCTGTCGCCGCCCGAGCCCTTGACCCACAGCACTTCCATGCTCTCACCGGTGAGCGGATCCTTTTGCCAGATCTTGGAAGAGGTGTTGCCGCCGCCATAGTTGGTGACGCGCTTGTCGGAGCCAAGAACATTCGAGCGATAGACGAGACGTTCCGGCTCGCTCATTGCTTGGGCTTTCGCGTCATCCCAAAGATTGGCGAGGCGCGTGCCGGAGCGCTTGTCGAGCATAGGTAATCCTCCCGTGACGTGAGACGCGCAAATGATGCGGTCAATTGCCACCGCATTGCGGGTCAGCTTTGCTCGAATGTCCACGCAAGCGGCGGCGTTGTCAATCACAAACGATCAAGATTGATCATATTGCACTGCACAATGGAATTATATGATCGGAAATGATTGACACTGCGCGTTTTGGGTGCCTAGATGCTCGGCAGGGAGGAACCATGCACGAGAAAGAGCGCCACAGGATCATTTTGTCCGCCGTCCAGGAAAAGCCTGTAGTGACGGTGCAGGAGATGGTCGACCTGACGGACTCGTCCGAGGCGACGATCCGGCGCGACATCGCCGCATTGCATGTGCAAAAGCGCCTGCGCCGCGTGCGCGGCGGCGCCGAGGCGATCACGCCACCGCAGTTCATCGGCCTTGCCGGCCGGCCTTTTTCCGTCAACGAGACGATCAACGCTTCGCAGAAGCGGGCGATCGCGCGGGACGCCGTGGAACTCTGCAAGGACGGCGAGCCGATCATCATCAATGGCGGCACCACCACCTTCCAGATGGTGCATTTCCTGACCGGCCGCCGGATGCCGATCTTCACCAATTCCTTTCCGATCGCCGAGCACCTGCTCAAGCACTCCAAGAACACGGTGATGCTGTCGGGCGGCACCATCTACCGCGAGCAGAACATCATCCTGTCGCCCTTCGAGAATGACGTGACGCGCAATTTCTATGCGCGCCGCATGTTCATGGGCGCACAAGGGCTCGGGCCACTCGGCTTGATGGAAGGCGATCCGCTGCTGATCCAGGCCGAGCAGAAACTGATCGATCAGGCCGACGAACTGGTGGTGCTGGTCGACTCGTCGAAGTTCAGAAAACGCTCGAGCCTGATCCTGTGCGGCCTGTCGCGCATCGCGACCGTCATTACCGACGACGGCATCGAGGACCGCGAGGCCAAGATGTTGGAGGCCGCCGGTGTGACGCTGGTCGTCGCCCGCACAACGCTGGGCAATAAGGAAGAATCTTCGCTGCAGGCCTGAGGCCCGCAGCGGCGATGGAATGCAACACTCAAGGGAGGATATTCGATGAGCTTTCTGAAGAAACTGATGGTTACGGCGGCGTTCTCCGCCGCCATGTTCGTGAATGCCGCCTATGCCGAGAACGTCAAGATCGCACTGGTGGTGAAGTCGCTCGGCAATGGCTTCTTCGATGCCGCCAACAAGGGCGCCGAAGAGGCGGCCAAGGAACTCGGCGACGTCGATATCATCTACACCGGCCCGACCAAGGCGACCGCCGAAGCGCAGATCGAGGTGATCAATTCGCTGATCGCCCAGAAGGTCAACGCCATCGCCATTTCGGCCAATGACGCCGACGCGCTGGTGCCGGCGCTGAAGAAGGCGATGGATCGCGGCATCACCGTCATCTCGTGGGATTCAGGCGTCGCTCCGGAAGGTCGCCAGCTCCACCTCAACCCCTCGGACACCAACCTGATCGGCGAGACCATCATCAAGCTTGCCGCCGACTACCTGCCGGAAGGCGGCGACGTCGCCATCCTGTCGGCTTCGTCCACCGCGACCAACCAGAACGCCTGGATCGACGCGGCCAAGAAGGTGCTGCCGGAGAAATTTCCCAAGATCAACCTCGTCGCCACCGTTTACGGCGACGACGACTCGGCCAAGAGCACGGACGAAGCCAAGGGCCTTTTGAAGTCCTATCCGAACCTCAAAGCGATCATCGCACCGACCACGGTCGGCGTCGTTGCCGCCGCTCAGGTGGTGACCGACCAAGGCCTGATCGGCAAGGTCAACGTCACCGGCCTGGCGCTGCCGTCGGAGTTCAAGAAGTTCATCGACAACGGTGCCAGCCAAGCGGTCGCGCTGTGGAACCCGATCGACCTAGGCTACTCGGCCGTCTACCTCGCCCATGATTTGGCGGTGAAGAAGGAAGAAGCCAAGCCGGGTGCGACGCTGTCGATCGGCCGCGTCGGCAAGGTCACGCTCGACGACACCAATTCGGCTGCGATGGCTCCGCCCTTCAAGTTCGACAAGTCGAACATCGAAGAATTCTCCAAGATCTATTGATCCTGGAGCCCTTCAAGCCGGCGCGGCGGGGCAGAGGTTCCGCCGCGTCCTCAAACAGACCTGCTGCAGGGCTTGATACGACTATGGACACGACAGCCCAACTCAACCCGACGACCGGGCAGCCTTTGGCTCCGGCTCCGCGGCTGACCCTGTCCGGCATCTCGAAGAGTTTTCCCGGCGTGCGCGCGCTGCATGATGTCAGCCTGTCGCTCTATCCCGGCCAGGTGACCGCTCTGATCGGCGAGAACGGCGCCGGCAAGTCGACGCTGGTCAAAATCATGACCGGCATCTACCAGCCGGATGCGGGCACCATCAGCATCGATGGCCAGGCCGTCACCTTGCCCAGCGCTCATGCCGCCTTCGGGCACGGCATCACCGCCATCCACCAGGAAACCGTGCTGTTCGACGACCTGACGGTGGCCGAGAATATCTTTCTCGGCCACGCGCCGCGGTCGCGCTTCGGCACCATCGACTGGCGCACCATGCGCAAGAATGCCCGTGAAGTATTGAACACCATGGGTGCCGGCCACATTGACGCCGACGCGCGGCTGAAGGACCTCGGTATCGCCAACAAGCACCTCGTGGCAGTCGCCCGCGCCATGTCGATCGACGCCCAGATCGTCATCATGGACGAGCCGACCGCAGCGCTGTCGCTGAAGGAGATCGAGGAGCTCTTTTTGCTCATCGAATTCCTGAAGAGCGAAGGCAAGGCGATCCTGTTCATCAGCCACAAGTTCGACGAGATCTACCGCATTGCCGACCGCTATACGGTGTTCCGCGACGGCGAAATGGTCGGCGAAGGCCTGATCAGGGATGCCGGCCAGAGCCAGATCGTGCGCATGATGGTCGGCCGCGCCGTCGATCACATTTTTCCGCAGCGGAAGGCCGAGATCGGCGCGCCGGTGCTCACTGTCTCCGGCCTATCCCATCCGACCGAGTTCGACGACATCGGCTTCGAGCTGCACAAGGGCGAAATCCTCGGCTTCTACGGCCTTGTCGGCGCCGGCCGCAGCGAGGTGATGCAGGCGATATCAGGCATCACCCGCACCAGCAGCGGCACGATCATGCTGGAAGGCAGACAGATCGTACCGAAATCGGCGGCGGATTCGATCGATGCCGGCATCGTCTATGTGCCTGAAGAGCGCGGCAAGCAAGGCGTGGTGATCGGCCTGCCGATCTTCCAGAATATCTCGCTGCCCTCACTCAAGCGCACGTCCAAGTCAGGCGTGTTGCGGTTGGCGGAGGAGTTCGCGCTGGCCCGTTCCTACACCGAGCGGCTCGACCTGCGCGCCTCCTCGCTCAGCCAGGATGTCGGCACGCTGTCGGGCGGCAACCAGCAGAAGATCGTCATCGCCAAATGGCTGGCTACCGCGCCCAAGGTGATCATCCTCGATGAGCCGACCAAGGGCATCGACATCGGCTCGAAAGCCGCCGTCCACGGCTTCATGGCCGAGCTCGTCGCGCAGGGCCTGTCGGTGATCATGGTGTCGTCCGAACTGCCCGAGATCCTCGGCATGTCCGACCGGGTGATCGTCATGCGCGAGGGCCGCATCGCCTCGGTCTATGACAACAAGGGGCTCGACGCCGAAACGCTGGTCAGAACGGCAGCGGGGATCGCAGCATGAAGGCTCTTCTCAAAAATCGCGAAGTCTGGCTTCTCGCCGCCATCGTCGTGCTGATCGGGCTGATCTCAATGCGCTTTCCGGGCTTTGCCAATCCGGCCAATCTGCGCCAGGTGTTCAACGACACCTCGATCCTGATGATCCTGGCGCTGGGTCAGATGGTTGTCATTCTGACCCGCTCGATCGACCTGTCGATGGCGTCCAATCTCTGCTTCACCGGCATGGTAGTGGCGATGCTGAACGCCGCGCATCCGGCAATCCCGATCCCGCTGCTGATCGTCATCGCACTGCTAGTCGGACTGGTGCTCGGCGTGATCAACGGCCTGCTGGTATGGCGGCTGAACATCCCGTCAATCGTGGTGACGCTCGGCACGCTGACCATCTACCGCGGCGCCACCTTCGTCATCTCCGGCGGCGCCTGGGTCAATGCCGACCAGATGAGCCCTGAGTTCATCGGCCTGCAGCGCGCGGCCTTTCTCGGCATCCCGGTCCTGTCGTGGATCGCCATATTGGTCATCGCCTTGTTCTTCCTCGTGATGACGCGCACCGCGCTCGGCCGCTCGATCTACGCCATCGGCGTCAATCCGACGGCGTCGGTCTATGCCGGCATCGATGTCGGCCGCACCAAGTTCATCGTCTTCTGCATCTCGGGGATGGCCGCCGGTCTCTGCGGTTATCTCTGGATTTCGCGCTACGTCATCGCCTCGGTCGAGGTCGCCAATGGCTACGAGCTCAACATCATCGCCGCCTGCGTCATCGGCGGCATCTCGATCGCCGGCGGCATCGGCTCGGTCGGCGGCGCAGTGCTCGGTGCGCTGTTCCTCGGCATCATCTCCAATGCGCTGCCGGTCATCAACATCTCGCCCTTCTGGCAGATGGCGATTTCGGGCAGCGCCATCATCCTGGCCGTGGTGCTCAATGCGCGCGGCGAACGCCGGCAAGGCCGCATCATCCTCAAAAAGGCGGAAGCGGCATGACCGACACCCGAGCCCCACGCCACATTCCCGACCGGCTCGACAAGCCGCTCAACGCGGCGATCTTCTCATGGGAGGCGCTGCTGGTCGCGGTGGCGGTCGCCATCTTTGCCGTCAACAGCTTCGCCTCGCCCTATTTCCTCGACGCGTGGTCGCTGTCTGACCTGACCTTCAACTTCACCGAGAAGGCGCTGATCGCGCTTGCCATGGCGCTGCTGATCATTTCCGGCGAGATCGACCTGTCGGTCGCCGCCATCATTGCGCTGGCCTCGACGATGATGGGCATGGCGGTGCAGGCCGGCGCCGGCACGCCGGTGCTGGTGGCGATCGGCATCGTGGTCGGGCTTGGCTGCGGCGCCTTTAACGGGCTGCTCGTCACCAGGCTGGGATTGCCGTCGATCGTCGTTACCATCGGCACGATGAGCCTGTTTCGCGGCATCGCCTTCATCGTCCTCGGCGACCAGGCCTACAAGGGCTATCCCCCGAGCTTCGCCTTCTTCGGCCAAGGCTATGTCTGGTGGGTGGTGTCGTTCGAACTGACGCTGCTCCTCGTCGCGGCGGTCGTCTACTGGTTCCTACTGCACCGGACGAGCTTCGGCCGCCGCGTCTTCGCCATCGGCAACAACCCGGTTGCGGCGCAGTTTTCCGGCGTGCGCGTCGGCCGAATCAAGTTCATCCTGTTCTGCCTGACCGGCTTGATGGCCGGCATCGCCTCGGTGCTGATCACCTCGCGGCTCGGCTCGACCCGACCGTCGATCGCGCAAGGCTACGAATTGGAAGTCATCACCATGGTGGTGCTTGGTGGCGTCAGCATCCTGGGCGGCGCCGGCAGCATTCTGGGTGTCGTGCTCGCCGCCTTCATCATGGGGCTGGTGACTTTTGGCTTGGGGCTGCTCAACGTGCCCGGCATCGTCATGTCGATCTTCATCGGCCTGCTGCTGATCATCGTCATCGCGCTGCCGATCGTCTGGCGGCGGGTGCGTCGGGAGCGTTTCACCTGATGGCCGAAAAATACGCGTTCAAGATGAAGCTCAATCCGGGCATGAAGGCCGAATACAAAAGGCGCCATGACGACATCTGGCCGCCGCTGGTGGCGCTGTTGAAGCAGGCAGGCGTTTTCGACTATTCGATCCATCTCGACGAAGAGACCAACACCTTGTTCGGCGTGCTGTGGCGGCGTGACGACCACGGCATGGATGAATTGCCGAAGCACCCAGTGATACAGCGCTGGTGGGCTGAAATGGCCGACATCATGGAGACCAAGCCTGATAACGAGCCGGTGGCGGTGCCGCTGGAAACCATGTTCCATATGGAATGACACACCACGTCGCCGTCATCGATATCGGCAAGACCAATGCCAAGGTAGCGCTGGTCGATCTCGCCGACATGCGCGAAGTCGCGCTGCGCCGCATGGCGAATGCGCCCGTTGCCGACGGTCCCTACCCGCACCACGATGTCGAGCTTCTGTGGTCGTTCATTGTCGACAGCCTCGCCGGGATTAATCGCGAACAGCGCATCGACGCGATATCGATCACCGCCCATGGCGCGACGGGCGTGCTGGTGGACGCTGCCGGCGAGCTGGCGCTGCCGGTGCTCGACTATGAATTCACCGGGCCCGACGCCCTTGCCCAGGACTATGACGCGATCCGTCCGGCCTTTGCCGAGACGGGTACGCCGCGCCTGCCGGTCGGCCTCAATCTCGGCGCGCAGTTCTTCTGGCAGCAGAGGAACTTCCCGGCGGAGTTCGCCGAGGCCGCCGCGATCCTGATGTATCCGCAATACTGGGCTTTTCGCCTCACCGGCGTCGCCGCCAACGAGGTGACCTCGCTCGGCTGCCACACCGATCTGTGGAACCCATGGAAAGCGGATTTTTCGTCACTCGTCGACCAGATGCAATGGCGCGGCCTGATGGCGCCGGTGCGGCCGGCCAAGGACCGCCTTGGCCCAATCTTGTCCGCCCTTGCCAAGGTAACCGGGCTCGATCCGCAGACGCCGGTGTTTTGCGGCTTGCATGATTCCAATGCCTCGCTGCTGCCGCATCTCCTGTCCGACAGACAGCCCTTCTCGGTCGTCTCGACCGGCACCTGGGTGGTGTCGATGGCCGTCGGCGGCAACAAGATCGCGCTCGATCCGGCGCGCGACACGCTGGTCAACGTCAATGCGCTCGGTGATCCGGTGCCATCGGCGCGCTTCATGGGGGGTCGCGAATTTTCACGGCTGACGGAAGGCCAATCGGAAGGCTGGACCGAAGAGGATGTCGCCACAGTGCTCGCTGGGAAGACATCCCTGCTGCCTTCGACCCAACAAGGTTCGGGGCCGTTCCCGCATCACACCGCCGCATGGCTCGACGCCGACGGCATCAACAACGGCCAGCGCTTTGCCGCCATCTCTTTCTACCTGGCGCTGATGACCGCGACCTGCCTCGATCTGATCGGTGCCGACGGTCCGATCATCGTCGAGGGCCCGTTCGCCCGCAGCCGGCTTTTCACGCAGATGCTGGCTGCAGCGACGGCGCGTGCCGTCATTGCGTCCGAGGCTGCGACCGGCACCAGCATCGGCGCCGCCTTGCTGGCGTCGGACCAAAGAACGGTCCAAGGCAAAGGCGAAGGGATGGAACCGCCGGCCGACCCAGCCTGGGCGGATTATGCGCGCTCATGGCGCGCGGCGGTCGACGCGCGGGGCTGATCACAAAATCCGCTTGCCGAAAGCCGACATGATGAAGTTGACGGTGTCTATCGCAATCCGCGGTTCCAAACCTTCTGTCAGGCCGGAAACATCCATCGGCAACAGCCCGCCGGACAGCGCGATGGCCTCCATCGCCTGATGCGTTTCGCGCACCGTGATGCCGCCGGAGCCAGCCGCCCAGCCGGCGAATTCGGTCACCTCAGGCGAATAGCTGACATGGAAGCCTTGCGTGCCGGAGGTGGCGATGCGGATCGCCTCGTGCATCAGGTCGCGCATGCCCATGGCGTCGATGTCGGTCATGGTGAAGGCGGAGACGCGCGAATCCTTCAGCACCCGGGCTTCGGCCGGATCGGCATGGCGCAGCCCGACGATGACGACGTTTTCCGGCGACAGTTGCGGCTGCAGCGCGCCGGGCTTGTGATCGAGTCCGAGCGCCCGCGCCAGCACCGAACGTTCCGGCAGGTCGATGCCGTCTTCGTCCTCGGGCATCAGCGCGGCGATGGAATCGATCCAGATCAGGCCAAACGAGTGTGTCGCCCGCGCGGTCATCGTCAGCGCCTTGTGGGCGATGCGCCGGTCACTTCCGGCGGTGAGCCGGACCAGGCCGGATGGCGGCCGCTCGATATCGGCCAGCTCGACGACATCGAAATTCATCGCCTCCAGCCGGGCGCCGGTCGCTTCCCTGGCGAGGATGCCGGCGGCCGCTGGTTCGGCTGTGATCTGCACCATCTTGCGGCCGGAGAAATCCTCGACATCGTGCATCGGGGCCTTTTCGACATATTCCGAGGTCATCGCCAACAGCATGGCGCCGTAGCTCATGCGGAAGGCGACACGGTCGCCGACGGCGGGTGGCGGGTCGGCGTCGGTTACATCGAGGAGCAGATGATCGCTGGAGGCGCCGAGCACCCGCACGCCCTTGGCAATCGGCGTCAAACCTTCGATCAAAACGTCCTCGCGGCCGATATTGGCGATGGCGCGCAACCTGTCGCCCTCGTCGGGAAACACCGGCTGGTTGCCGAAAGCGTCGTAGCCGGATTGGCCGATCGGCCGCGACGGCTTCAGCTTGACTTCGATGATGTCGCTGGTCAGGCGGCAGGCATCGGGTTCCAGTTCGGCCCACGGCGTCTCGCGGAAGGTTTCGACGCCACCCTGCAGGATTGCTTCGCCGACCCGCAGATTGTTGATGCCGGCGGGCAGCCTGCCTTCGAGCAGCAGCGTCAGCGACGATGACGCCCCGCCTGATATCCAGTCGAGCCTTGCGCCGGACAGACGCTCGGCCTTGTAGGCATGGGCGACAAGTTGCCCGAGATTTTCCTCCGTCGGCATGATGGCGCCGAAGCAGCCGAGATTGGTGCCGATGCCGGCGATGCGCACGCCCTTGAGTGCCAGTATCTGCTCGACAGTGGGCACGAGATCGTTCGGCCAGATGCCTTCCCTGAGGTCGCCAAGATCGACCATCAGCATGATGTCGTGGACGCGGCCCATGCGCGCGGCGATACGCGACAGCTCGCGGATGGTGGCGAGTTCGGATTGCAGGCTGATGTCGACGGTTCGGACCACCTCCTCGACGCGCGCCATCGGCGGGCTGCGCAGCAGCATGATCGTCGCATTGATGCCGCTGTCGCGCAGGCGGCGGATGTTTTCGAAGCGCGATTCGGCGATGCCGGCGACGCCGCCGCGCAGCATGGCTCGCGCCACCTGCGGCATGCCGCAAGTTCCCTTGGTGACGCCGAATACCTTGATGCCGGACAGCGCGCAGCGGTCGACGATCGTGCGCGCATTGCGCTCGATGCGGCCAAGGTTGATGGCGACTTGCGGTCCGGACTAGCCTTTGTAGACCAGCCCTTGCGGGTCGATCTCCGGCTTGCGGCCGGCGACCACATCGGCAAGGAATCTTCCGGAACCGCAGGCCATTGTCCAGCCGACATGGCCGTGGCCGGTGTCGAGGTACAGATTCCTGTAGCGCGCTTGGCCGATGACCGGCACCGAGTTTGGCATCATCGGCCGCAAGCCGGCCCAGAGCTCGGCCTTGTTCTCGTCGAAGGCACCCGGGAACAGATCGTTGCCAGTCCTGAACATGGCGGCGAAATCGCTCGGCTTGTGGGTGCGGTCGAAGCCGGTGAACTCGGCTGTCGAAGCGAGCCGCAGCCGGTTGCCGAGCCTGGAATAGCCGATGAGCTGATCCTCGTCGGCGCCGCCCATGGTCGGCCCCTTGCTCTCGTCCTCCAGTTGCACGGTCGCGGTGTAGCCCTTGACCGGATAGACCGGCAGATCGAGGCCGTAGCGGCGACCAAGCAGGCCGCTTTCAGGTCCCATTGATATGACCACGGCGTCGCCGGCGACCGGACCGGCCGAGGTCATCACCGCGCGCACCCGATCGCCTTCAATGTCGAGGCCTTCGACCGTCGTGCCGTAGAGGAATTGCACGCCGAGTTTCCCGGCGGCATAGGCGGCGAGGTTCCGGGTGAATTGGCTGGAGTCGCCGGTCTGGTCGATCGGAGAATAGACGCCGCCGGCGATCTTATCCTTGGCCCCGGCAAGCCCGGGCTCTAGCTCGACCAGCCGGTCGCGGCCGACGATCTCGATCGGCAGACCGTGCTCGGCGAGATAGCGGTAATTGTCGGTGCCGGTATCAAGGCTCTGCTGTGAGCGGAAGAAGTAGAGGATGCCCTTCTTGCGCTCATCATAATGAATGCCGGTGTCGGCCGAGATGGCGTTGATGCACTCGCGCGAATAGAGCGCCAGGCGCAGCTTGATTTCGGTGTTGGCACGCAGGCGCGCTCGCGTGCACTGGCGCAGGAAGCGCAGACTCCAGGCGAAGAAATAGGGATCGAAGCGCAGCCGCACCTTGATGCCGAGATCGTGGTTGTAAAGCGCGCGCAGGAACGTCTTCAGCGCAGCGGGCGAGGCCCAGGCGGTGGCGTCGCCCGGCGACACCAGCCCGGCATTCGATTGGCTGGTGCCGCGCGCCGCCATCGGATGGCGCTCGATGACGGTCACCTCGTGGCCGTCGCTCGCCAGATAATAGGCGGCCGCCGTGCCGACCACACCGGCTCCGAGCACCAATATTCTCATGCCGCCCCCCCAAAGTCACACGCGGCCAAATGCGCCTACGCTGCGCCGCGCAGCTCCTTCAATAGCGCTTCTGCGTGGAGCTTTCGAGCTAAGAACTTGGTCTCAGCCCCGCGACGAATTCTTGCCGGTCAGAATGCGCTCCCAGGCCAGCGCGTCGGCGACGATCAGGTCGAGGTCGTCGCGCTGCGGCGTCCAGCCGAGTTCGCGGCGCGCCAGCTCCGAATTAGCGACTACCGCTGCGGCGTCGCCCGGACGGCGCTCGCCCATCCGCACCTCGAAATCATGACCAAAGACGCGCCGCACGCTGTCGATCACCTCGAGCACCGAATAGCCGTGGCTGTAGCCGCAATTGGCGACGAGACTTGTCCCGCCGGCGCGCAGCCGTTCCAGCGCCAGCCGATGCGCCACCGCCAGATCGCTGACATGGATATAGTCGCGCATACAGGTGCCGTCTGGCGTAGGATAGTCGGTGCCGAACACCTGCATAAGGGGTCGCTTGCCGAGCGCCGTCTCGCAGGCGACCTTGATCAGATGCGTGGCGCCAGGCGTCGACTGGCCGGTGCGGCCCTTCGGGTCGGCGCCGGCGACGTTGAAGTAGCGCAGCGCCGTATAGCGCAAACCATAGGCAATTGCGGCGTCGCGCAGCATCCATTCGCTCATCAGCTTGGACAGGCCGTAGGGCGATTCCGGTGCAAGGCGGGCATCTTCACGCACCGGCTCCAGCCCGGCGCCGCCATAGACGGCGGCGGTCGAGGAGAAGATGAAATTGGGCACGCCTTCGCGCACTGCGGTCTCGATCAGTGTGCGCGTCTTGCAGGTGTTGTTCTCGTAATAACCGAGCGGGTCGGCAACCGATTCAGGAACCACGATGGAGCCGGCAAAATGGATGATCGCGTCGACCTTGTTGTCGCGGATGATCGAGCCGACCAGCTCCCTGTCGGCGACATCGCCGACAACGAGCTTTGCCTCCGGCGCCACCGCCCACTCGAAACCGGTCGAAAGCCGGTCGAGGACGACAACGCTGTCGCCCGCATCCAGCAGCTCCCAGACCATATGGCTGCCGATATAGCCGGCGCCGCCTGTCACCAAAACCGTCATCCGCGTCCTCGCTGCTCAAGATTTATCGGAAACTGTCTCAACACCTGCCTTACTGGAAAGCCTGCCGCTAGGTCATTAGTAGCATTAGTGCCTGCGGCAACCAGTCTCATCGGCGCGTGGCATAGTCCTGAAACAAAATTCATGCACATCAAGGGAATAGGCCATGATCCGTGGTCGTTAGGAACAGGCTTGGGGCGTGGCATTTTGACCAAAAAGGCCAAGTGGACGTCGAATAGGGCAATGATTATGATCCCACGCAAAACTGGGAAGCCGAAATGAACTATCAGCGTTTCTTCGAAGACGCGATCGACCAGCTCCATGCAGAGCGTCGCTACCGCATCTTCGCCGACCTCGAGCGCATCGTGGGGAAATTCCCACGCGCCATCTGGCGCGCCAACGGCCGCGCCCAGGAAATCACCGTCTGGTGCTCCAACGACTATCTCGGCATGGGTCAGCATCCAGACGTCATCGCTGCGCTGCAGAACGCCGCCGGCAAGATGGGATCTGGCGCCGGTGGCACCCGCAACATCTCCGGCACCAGCAATCCGCTGGTCGAGCTCGAACTGGAACTGGCCGACCTGCACGACAAGGAAGCCGCACTCGTCTTCACCTCGGGCTTTGTCTCCAACGAAGCCTCGATCTCGACCATTGCGCGGCTTCTGCCCAACTGCCTGATTGTCTCGGACGAGTTGAACCACGCCTCGATGATCGAGGGCGTGCGGCGGTCGGGCGCCGAGAAGAAGATCTTTCGTCACAACGACGTTGCGCATCTTGAAAGCCTGTTGCAGGCGGCGGGCCGCGAACGCGCCAAGCTGATCGTCTTCGAGAGCGTCTATTCGATGGATGGTGACATCGCGCCGATCAAGCAGATCGTCGATCTTGCCGAGCGGTACAACGCCATGACCTATATCGACGAGGTCCATGCCGTCGGGATGTACGGACCGCGCGGCGGCGGCATCACCGAGCGCGAAGGGCTGGCAGACCGTATCGACATCATCGAAGGCACGCTGGCCAAGGCGTTCGGCACGCTCGGCGGCTATATCACCGGCACAAATGCTGTGATCGATGCCGTGCGCTCCTATGCGCCGGGCTTCATTTTCACCACGGCGCTGCCGCCGGCCATCGCCGCCGCGGCGACCACGTCGATCCGCCATCTGAAGCGCTCGCAGTCCGAACGCGACGCACAGCAGCGCCAGGCGACGCGGACCAAGCAGGTTCTTACCGCCGCCGGCCTGCCGGTGATGGACTCCGCTACCCACATCGTGCCGCTGCTCGTCGGCGATCCCGAGCTCTGCAAGATGGCCAGCGACCGCCTGCTCGGCGTCCACGGCATCTACATCCAGCCGATCAACTACCCGACCGTGCCGCGCGGCACCGAACGGCTGCGCATTACGCCGACGCCGTTCCATTCGGATCACCTGATCGCGGAACTTCAGGATGCGCTGGTTGAGACTTGGGATGCTTTGGGTATCTCTTACGGTTCTGCGGGCCGGCCTTCGGTGAGGGAAAGCGACCGCGTCATTCCGTTGCTTGTGCCGAAGTCCGGCGGCTGATCCCCGAGTTTCAACTCGGGGATCGAAGGCAACTCACATACTCGTCATCCACTTCGCCAGCCGGTGCGCCGCTTCCTCGAGCTGGTCGAGGCGGCGGTGGAAGCACAGCCTGAGGAAGGCCTCGCCGCCGGGGCCGAAGGCGGTTCCGGGTGCCAGACCGACATTGGCGCGGTCGACGATGTCGAAGGCGGCGGCGCGTGAATCGGTGATGCCGTCGACCGCGAAGAACAGATAGAACGCGCCCTGCGGCACGGTGAAGCGTGCCCTGCCGGTCGCAGCCAGGATGCCGCAGACCAGGTCGCGCGCAGCCCTTGCCCGCTCCACCTGCTCAGCGATGAAGGCATCGCCTTCGTCGAGCGCGACGACCGCGCCGCGCTGCATGAACTGGGCAACGCCTGAGGTCGAATACTGGACCAGGTTCTCGAACACCTGCTGCAGCGAAGGATGGGTCTTGATCCAGCCGACGCGCCAGCCGGTCATCGCCCAGTTCTTGGAGAAGCTGTTGACGAAGAGGATGCGATCTTCGTCGGCCATGATGTCGATGAAGGACGGCGCGCGACTGTCGCCGTAGTGGAACAGTGAATAGATCTCGTCAGCGATGATCCATAGGTTCCTTTCGCGGGCAAGGTCGAGGATCGCCTGCAGCGTCTCCCTGTCGGCGGTCCAGCCGGTCGGATTGGACGGTGTGTTGACGAACAGCGCCTTTGTCCTTGGCGTGATCGCCGCCTCAATCTTGCCGACGTCGCAGGACCAGCCATTGCCGGACAGGTCGAGCGTGACAGCGACCGGGACGGCGCCCGCCACGCCGGCGGCTGCGGCGAAATTCGGCCAGGCCGGCGACAGATAGACGAGTTCGTCCCCCTTCCCGGCGACGGCGTCGAGCGCCAGCTGGATGGCGTGCATGCCCGAGCCGGTGACGATGAATTCTTCCTCGGCAAAGCTCTTGCCGAAATGCCTTACGTAATAGCGGGCGAGCGCCTGCCTCAGCTCGGGGATGCCTTTCTGCCAGGTATAGAAGGTCTCGCCGCCGGCCAGCGCCCGGGCAGCGGCATCGGTGATGAAGGCGGGCGTCGGCAGGTCGCCCTCGCCGGCCCAGAGCGGGATCATGCCGTCGCGGTCGCGGCCGCGGTTCATGACGGCGACAATGCCGCTTTCCGGCGCGGCCCGAGCCTCGGCGCGCAAATTCTCGATCAAGGTCATGGATAGATCCGTTTTCGTCTTCTGGACTGCTAGCGTGTTTTACGACAGGCGAAAATAGAAAACCCGGCCGCAAACGACCGGGGTTTTGGTCCAGGGAATCTGTCTTCGGATTATTTCCTGGCGAGGAGATCGCGAATTTCGGTGAGCAGCGCAACATCGGCCGGCGGCGGAGCGGCAGGCGCAGCTGGCTTCTCACGCTCCAGCCGCTTGCGCAGATTGTTCACGGCCTTGACCATCAGGAAGATAATGAAGGCGAGGATGATGAAATTCAGCGCGACGGTGATGAAACTGCCATAGGCGAAGACTGCGCCCTGTTTCTTGGCGTCCGCCAGCGATGTGGCGTTGACGGCTGAGGACAAGGGCAGGAAATAATTGTTGAAGTCGAGTCCGCCGAAAATCGCCCCGATTATCGGCATGATGATGTCGTTGACCAGTGAATCGACGATCTTGCTGAAGGCAGCGCCGATGATGACGGCGACGGCCAAGTCCATCACATTACCCCGGGAAATGAATTCCTGGAATTCTTTCAGCATTCGACCCTCCTTGTTCTGACGGGCCAGGCCGCCGCCCCTCGCCCGCTCGTTGGCTCCACCGGCACAATAGCAAAAACCTGCGGTTGCAGCATGGACAAAAGACCGTTTCCGCCGGCCAAATTTCCGAAGCCGCGCCATCCTGCGCCGAAAGCCGCGATGGACTTGATCGCCAAGCTGTGATTGCGTCTCAGCAGGCCGGATGCAAAATCGGCAAGGGAGGATTTTCAGGCCGTGCAGGGCTGGTTCATCGTCATCATCGCGATCGCCTATGTGACGTTGCTGTTCGTCATCGCCAGCCTCGGCGACCGGCGCTCAACGACATCCGGGCCTGACCGGGCCCGGCCCTTCATCTATGCGCTCAGCCTGGCGATCTACTGCACCTCCTGGACGTTCTTCGGTTCGGTCGGCCTTTCCTCCGAGCGCGGCCTTGAATTCCTCGGCATCTATATCGGCCCGGTGCTGGTGTTCGTGTTCGGCTTTCCGCTGCTTCGGCGCATCGTCAGGCTGGCCAAGACAGAGAAGATCACTTCGATTGCCGACTTCCTCGGCGCCCGCTACGGCAAGAGTTTTGCCGTAGCAGCGATTGCTACGCTGATCGCGACGATCGGCGCGGTGCCTTATATGGCGCTGCAGCTGAAGGCGATTTCCGGCTCGGTCAGCCTGATGGTCGAGCATTACACCGGCTCGCCACCTTCCTTCGATCCCTTCGTCAGCGACATCTCGCTGGTCGTCGCCATGCTGCTTGCGCTGTTTGCGGTTCTGTTCGGCACGCGCCATGCCGACGCCACCGAACATCAGGATGGGCTGGTGTTGGCGGTAGCGGTCGAAACCGTGGTCAAGCTCGCCGCCTTCCTGGCGATCGGCCTGATGGTGACCTTCCTGATCTTCGGCGGCCCAGGCGATATGGTCGACAAGCTCGCGCAGAATACGCAAGTGCGGCAGGCGATGGGCTACAGCACGTCGCTCGCCACCTGGCTGGTACTGACATGTTTGAGCGGTTTCGCCATCATCATGCTGCCGCGACAGTTCTACGTCACCATCGTCGAGAACCGCAGCGAGGCCGAACTGCGCACCGCGACGTGGGTGTTTCCGCTCTATCTGGTGGCGATCAACCTTTTCGTGCTGCCGATCGCGCTCGCCGGCCTGGCGCTGGTCGGCACCAGGACCAGCAGCGACCTCTATGTCCTGTCGCTGCCGCTGCTCGGCGGTCACGATGTGTTGGCCATGGCGGCGTTCATCGGCGGCCTGTCGGCAGCGACCGCGATGGTGATCGTCGAAAGCGTCGCGCTGTCGATCATGATCTCCAACGACCTCGTCATTCCGCTGTTTGTGCGTCGCCTGCTCAAGACCACGACGTCCGAGAATGAGGACTGGTCAGCGCTCATCCTCAACGTGCGACGTGCGGCGATCTTCATCATGCTGTTCATCGCCTTCCTCTACTATCGCGAGAGCACCGACAGCGCGCGGCTCTCCTCTATCGGCCTGATGTCCTTCGCCGCGATCGCGCAGTTCGCGCCGGCGTTGATCGGCGGACTGATCTGGCGGGGCGCCAATGGCAGGGGGGCGGCACTCGGCATGGTCGCCGGTATCGTCGTGTGGAGCTATACGCTGCTGCTTCCTTCGCTCGCCGCGTCCGATACCGGCATCGTCGTCCACGGCCTGTTCAGTTTCGAAGCGCTGCGGCCGCAAGCGCTGTTCGGCACCGTCGCCGAGCCGCTGAACCACGGTGTCCTGTGGAGCCTGTCGGTCAACACGCTGTTCTTCGTGTTCGGCTCGCTGTCGCGCGCGTCGGTGCCGCTGGAGCGCATCCAGGCATCGATTTTCGTGCCGCGTGAGGCGAGCCCGATGCCGAGCCTGCGCCGCTTCCGCACCACCGTTACCGTCAACGACCTGAAGGACACCATCGCGCGCTACCTCGGCGTCGAACGCACCGAACGGTCCTTTCAGTCGTTCGAAAAGAGCAACGGCGCTTCGCTGCACGGCAACGAGCAGGCCAGCATGGACGTCATCCGCTTCTCCGAGCAGCTTCTGGCAAGTGCCGTCGGTTCCTCCTCGGCGCGGCTGATTCTGTCGCTGCTGCTGCGCCGCAACGACCGCGAATCCAAGGACGCCTTCCGCCTGCTCGACGACGCCACCGAGGCGCTGCAGCACAACCGCGACCTGCTGCAGATCGCGCTCGACCAGATGGAACAGGGGATCACCGTCTTCGACAGGGATTTCAGGCTGATCTGCTGGAACCGCCAATATCGGGCGCTGTTCGACCTGCCCGACGAAATGGGCCAGGTCGGCGTCTCGCTCGATCGCATCCTGCGCCACCTTGCCGAGCGTGGCGACATTCCGGCAGACCAGCGGATAACAATGCTCAACCGTCTCACCAGTTTCGTCAGCCCGTGGCAGATGGAGCTGAAGACCAGCGGCCGGATCCTGGAATTGCGCTCCAACCCGATGCCGGACGGGGGCATCGTCGCCACCTATGCCGACATCTCCGGACGCGTCGAGCAGGATCTGGCGCTGAAGCGCGCCAATGAAACGCTCGAACAGCGCGTCAAAAACCGCACCGTCGAACTGACCCGCGTCAACGAGGAGCTGGCCCAGGCGCAGATGCTGGCGGAGGAGGCCAATCTCGGCAAGACGCGCTTCCTCGCGGCCGCCGGCCATGACATCCTGCAACCGCTGAACGCTGCTCGTCTTTATTGCTCGTCGCTGATCGAAAAGGCCGGCAAGGGACCTGCGGGCAAGGCTGCGATCAACATCGAATCCTCGCTGGAATCGGTCGAGACTATTCTCGGTGCGGTGCTCGACATTTCTCGTCTCGACGCTGGTGCGATGAAACCGGACGATACGGCCTTCAGCCTGGACGGACTGCTGCGCCAGATCGGCAACGACTTCCAGCCGCTTGCCGCCGAGAAGAAACTCAGCCTGACGATCATGCCATCGTTGCTCAGCGTGACGACTGACCGCAATCTGTTGCGCCGCCTGATCCAAAATCTCGTATCCAATGCCATCAAATACACCCGCCATGGCCGCATCCTGGTCGGTGTGCGGCGTCGCGGCGAACTGGCCGAGATCCAGGTGATCGATACCGGCATCGGCATTGCCGCCGACAAGCTGAACACAGTCTTTCACGAATTCACCCGGCTCGACGAGGGTGCTCGCGAAGCTGACGGCCTCGGGCTCGGCCTTTCCATCGTCGACCGCATCGCTCGCGTCTTGCGCCTCGAACTCCGGATCTTTTCAAGCCCGGGCAAGGGCACGCGCTTTTCCGTCATCCTGCCGGTCGCGGCAGTACAGCAGCCGCGGCGCGAGGTCGAGGCGAAGGCGCCGGTCCGCACTGCTGCTTCGCTTGCCGGGCTCCGAGTGCTCTGTATCGACAACGACGCCCGCATCCTCGACGGCATGCGGCTGCTTCTCGAAGGCTGGGGCTGCAGCGTCGACACGTTTGCCGGCTCGGGGGATCTCGAGGGGTCCGTCATGCATCGCCCCGACATCGTGCTTGCCGACTACCATCTCGACGGCGAGACCGGCCTTGAGGCGATCGTCAAACTGCGTGCGATCCACGGCCAGGACATGCCGGCCGTGCTGGTCACCGCCGACCGCTCGAGCGAGGTGCGCGCCACCGCCGGCAGGCTCGACGTGCCGGTGATCAATAAGCCGCTCAAACCAGCGGTGCTGCGCTCGATGATGGCGAGGGTCAGGCCGCTGGCGTCCGCGGCCGAGTAACGGTCATATTCTTTCTGTTGACCAGGATGCTAGAGCGGGATGCGTTCAATTGAACGGGCACCCCGCTCTATCTATTTGTTTTAGCCGCTGCAAGTGATTCCACTTGGCTGCAAAATGCTCTAGCTCAGCTGGCTGCCTGCAACGGGTCGCTGCCGATCCTGGAGAGCAGGATCACCGCCTGGGTGCGGCTGTCGACGCCAAGCTTCTGCAAAATGGCCGAGACATGCGCCTTGATCGTCGCTTCGGAGACACCGAGTTCGTAGGCGATCTGCTTGTTGAGCAGCCCTTCGCCCAGCATGCCGAGCACGCGCGTCTGCTGCGGCGTCAGCGTCTGCAGCCGCTTGATCAGATCGGATATCTCGGGATCGCGCTCGACGCCGAGATCGATGCCCGTGGGCGCGGCGATGTCGCCGGCAAGCACCGACTGCACGGCGCTGCGGATTTCCTCCATGCTGGCCGATTTGGAAATGAAACCCGAAGCGCCGAGATCAAGCGCGCGCCGGATGGTCACCGGATCGTCATGCGCCGACACCACCACCAGCGGCACCGTCGGGTGGATGCCGCGCAGCGAGATCAGACCGGAAAGGCCGCTCGCGCCCGGCATGGACAGGTCGAGCAGCACCAGATCGACGTCCTCATTGGCCACGACCAGCGCCTTGGCGCTTTCGAAATCGCCGGCCTCGTGAATCCCGGCGACATTGCCGATGCCGGCAAGCGCCTCTCTCAGCGCGCCGCGAAAAAGCGGATGATCGTCAGCGATGACGAAAGTGTAGCCTGACGGCACATGGCCCTCCCCGAATCCCACTGATTGTCTGCTTCTTACGGGATCAGTCGAACGATTATGCGGCGATACCAGCCGTTTTCAAGCGGCAAGCCTATGCGCCGGGTTCCCCCGGGTGAATGGTGCTCAGGTTTTTTGTGAATTGGGCTTGGCGCCATCCTCGCCGCTGTCCTTTTCCATGTCCTTGACGATACCCATGAAGCTGCGCAGGAAGCGCTCCATGTAGCTCATCGTCTTGTTGAAATCCTCCTCGCTGGGCAATGTCGACTCAAAGCGGGCGGCAAGCGAGTTCTCGAGCTTGACGACGCGCTGGTCGAGCGCCTTCACCGAATTCTGCAGCCGGTCGATCTCGTCCTGGAAGGCGGCGCGTTCATCGGCCGCCATCTTGCAGATGAGCTGGCCGGAACGCTCCTCGCAGATCGACATCGCACCGGTCTGCGTGTCCATGCGGACATAGCCGGTGGCCGACTTTTCCAGCCGGTAGCGGTCGGCTTCCTCAGAAAAGGCCGATGCCGCGACGAGCGAGACGAGCGCTGCGGGAATCAAGACGTGCTGCGGACGCATATTGTCCTCCATGGGCCAGTAAGCGCAATTTATCGCATGTTTGCGCCGGAAATGGGGAAGAATCCTAGCCTTTGCCTTAACGCAGATTCTTGTCGGAAAAACTGTGTGACACTTTTCCGGAACCTGCTTGCCTCTTCCCCGTATGGTTGGTTCGGACTATAGCGCAACCATGTCTCAGATTATCTACAAGATAGTACCTGAAGCGTTGTGGCGCGAGGCCGAAAGAAATGGCCGCTTCACCGGCGCGCCGATCGATGTCGCCGACGGTTTCATCCATTTTTCCACCGCTGGCCAGGCCAGGGAAACGGCGACAAAACACTTTGCCGGCCAGACCGGGCTGCTGCTGGTCGCCATCGATGGCGCCAAACTGGGTGATTTGCTGAAATACGAGGTCTCGCGCGGCGGCGCGCTGTTCCCGCATCTTTACGGCCCGCTCGACCTCAAGGCCGTTGTCTGGGTGCAACCGTTGCCGCTGGGCACCGATGGCCTGCACCAATTCCCAACGCTGGAGGCCGAATGAGCGTGCTCGACCGGCTCGGCCAGAGGTTCCTGTTCGCATTCGATCCGGAAGCAGCCCACGGCCTGTCGATCGCCGCGCTGAAATGCGGGTTGCCGATAGCCGGGAGACCCGTGCGCGACGACAGGCTGAAAGTCAGCGTCTGCGGCATCGACTTCCCCAATCCGCTCGGCATGGCTGCCGGCTACGACAAGAACGCCGAGGTTGCCGATGCGCTGCTTGGCCTCGGCTTCGGCTTTGCCGAGGTCGGCACGATCACGCCGCGGCCGCAGGCCGGCAACCCGAAGCCGCGCATCTTCCGGCTGACATCGGACGAAGCGGTGATCAACCGGCTGGGCTTCAACAATGAGGGTCACCAGGCTGCCGAAGAACGGCTTGCTGCCCGCAAGGGCCGCGCCGGCATCGTCGGCGTCAATATCGGTGCCAACAAAGACAGCACCGACCGCGTCAGTGACTATGAACGCGGCGTTGTCAGGTTTGCGCCATCCGCCAGCTACCTGGCGGTCAACATCTCCTCGCCGAACACGCCGGGTCTGCGCAACATGCAGGCCCGTGAACAGCTTGGCGAGCTCCTGTCGCGCGTCATGGCCGCACGTACGGCAGCTGCAGCGCAGCCGCCCGTCTTCCTCAAGATCGCGCCGGACCTGGTCGAGGCCGAGCTGGAGGATATCGCCGCCGAGGTTACCGAGAAGGCAATAGACGGCCTCATCGTCTCCAACACCACCATCGCGCGGCCGGGGCTGCGCAGCGCCGATCTTGCCGGCGAGACCGGCGGGCTTTCGGGAAAACCGTTGTTCGAGCGCTCGACCATCGTGCTGGCAAAGATGCGCAAACTGCTTGGCCCGGACCGCGCCATCATCGGCGTCGGCGGCGTCGATTCCATTGAGACGGCGCTGGAAAAGATCCGCGCCGGCGCCGATCTCGTCCAGCTCTACACCGGCATGATCTATGCTGGGCCGGCACTACCGGGCCGCATTCTTGGCGGGATGGTCCGGTTCGCGGACATGCAACGGCTCAAGTCGCTGCGCGAGTTGCGCGATACCAGCCTCGATCAATGGGCGTCGAAGCCGCTCTAACCCGAAGCCGCTCTAAAACGCTGTCCGCACCCGCACGCGCAAAATGGCAAGCAGGCTGAAGCCGCGCACCAGCAGGAAGACGTGCAGCGCCGCCCACAGGCCGTGATTACCGAAGGCCGGCGCCTGGATGAGCAAGGCCGCGCTGAAGACAAGGAACGACAAAAGCATCATGTTACGCATGTCGCGCGACCAGGTCGCGCCGATGAAGACGCCATCCATCTGAAACGCCAGCACGCCGCTGAGCGCGGTGAACGCCGCCCAGGCCAGATAGTTGTCGGCAACGGCGCGAACGTCTTGTGACGTCGTGATCAGGGCGACCAGATCAGTACCGCCCAGCAAAAGGACGAGCGTCGCCGCGGCCGCCAGCCCGAAGCCCCAGAACAGGGTCAGCCGCACCGCCTGCCGGAATTGCATCGCGGCACGCGCGCCCACGGCACGCCCGGCGAGCTGTTCGGCCGCCGTGGCGAAACCGTCGAGGAAATAGCCGGCGATGAGGAAGAAGTTCATCAGCACGGCGTTGGCGGCCAACGTCACCGTGCCGAATTGCGCGCCCTGGCGAGTGAACAGTGCGAAAGCGGCGAGCAGCGAAAACGACCGGATCATGATGTCACGGTTGAGCGACATCATGCGCAGGAATGCCGACAGATCGAGGATGCGATGGCGCGGCGGCCGGGGCGCTGCCCAGAAACGCCGGCCGATGATCGCCAGGCCAAGCAGCATGGCGACGAATTCACCGGTGACGGTGGCCCAGGCGACACCGGCGACGCCCCAGCCGAGCTCCAGCCCCAGCAGGATGCAGAGCGCAATGTTGATGCCGTTCAGCACCAATTGCAGCATCAGTCCCAGCCCGCCCTCGCCGCGCCCCAGCACATAGCCGAGGATGGCGTAGTTGATCAGCGAGAACGGTGCGGCGAGCAATCTGATGCGGATATAGACGGCCATCGCCTCGCTGACGCGCGCCTCGGCGCTCATGAACCATTGTCCGGCGATGGCGACCAGTGGCGCAAGTGCGGCAAGCACAATGCCGGCGACGACCGCGATCAGCACGGCGCGCCAGAACACCGCCTGTTCCTCCAGTTCGTCGCCGCGTCCGAGCGCCTGGGCGACGAGGCCTGTGGTGCCGGAACGCAGGAAATTGAAGGAGGTGAAGACGACGTCGAAGACCAGGGCGCCCGCCGCCAGACCACCGAGAAGGGCAGCGTCGCCCAACTGCCCGACCACGGCCGTGTCGACGACGCCGAGCAGCGGCGTCGTCAGATAGGCAAGCGTCATCGGCACCGCGATGGCGAGCACCGAGCGGTTGGTGACGACGAAAGACCGGCCGTTGGCCGCTGCTGACACCTGATCCAGGACCCGCTTCCCCATCGTGGCTTGATCAAACAGCCGATGTGGCCCAGATTCCGGACGCCGCGCAACCGCTCATCCCGCCACGGCCAACCGAAACCCGCCTCTGGCGCACCCGCCGTAAACCACCCAAATGCCCCTGCAGATCGTTCATCATCCCGACTACGACGCCGGCTTCGCAGTCAACCATCGCTTCCCCATGAGCAAATACAAGCTGCTGATGGAAGCCTTGGGCGCGCGCGGACTGACCGGCCCCGCCGCTCTCAACGTGCCCGAACTGGCGCCGGCATCATGGCTGAAGCTTGCCCATGCCGCCGGTTATGTCGACCAGGTGCTGGCCTGCGAAGTGCCTGAAAAAATCGAGCGCGAGATCGGCTTTCCGGTGGGCCCGCGCGTCTCGCTCAGGGCGCAGCTCGCAACGGGCGGCACCGTGCTGGCAGCGCGGCTGGCGTTGCTGAACGGCATCGCCTGCAATACCGCCGGCGGCAGCCATCATGCGCGGCGCGCGCAAGGCGCCGGCTTCTGCACCTTCAACGATGTTGCCGTGGCTTCACTGGTGCTGCTTGCCGAAGCTGCCGCCGGCAACATCCTGATCGTCGATCTCGACGTGCATCAGGGCGACGGCACGGCGGATATTGTTGGCGAGGAGCGGCGCGTGTTCACCTTTTCCATGCATGGCGACCGCAACTATCCGACGCGAAAGATCGCTTCCGACCTCGACATCGCTCTGCCCGATGGCACCGGCGATGTGGCCTATCTCGAAAGGTTGGGCGGCGTCCTGCCGGAACTCACCGCCAAGGCGCGCTGGGACATCGTTTTCTACAATGCCGGGGTCGACGTTCATGCCGAGGACCGGCTTGGCAGGTTGTCACTGTCGAACGAGGGGCTGCGCGCCCGCGACGACATGGTGATCCGTCATTTCCGCGCGCTCGGCATCCCGGTCTGCGGCGTTATCGGCGGCGGCTATTCGACTGATGTGGCGGCCCTCGCCGCGCGCCATTCCATCCTGTTCGAAGTGGCGTCAGGGTTCACCTGACGACCTTCTAGGATTTCCCTGCCGAACCACAGGTCAGCGGAGCAAAAGCCGGTCCACTTTTGCTACACAGACCTTCGGCTCGGGGTCATGCTCTATTTCCGATAGCTGGCGATCCTGAGCAGGATGAAGGCCGGAATGACAATCGCCGCGCCCAGCAGGATATAGCCGAGAAAACGGTCAATGGCGCGGAAGCCCAAATTCCAGAGATCGACGAAGAAATTCCGGATACCGTAGAGCACATCCATCGGCGACCAGCCGAATGCGTTCATGACTAGGCCGACGAGGAACGATACCACCAGCAGCTTCAGGAACACCCGGAGCGGCGAATCGCCGAGAAAGCGCGTCAGTGCGGACAAGGCGTGTCTCCAGATTCGGTTGCCCCGATTCGGGCACAGGTCCAGAAATACGCACTTGCCGCGCTGGCATCAAGGCGGGTCGCTGACTCCCAGTTGCTCCGCATGGCGGGTTGGCCGGATTGTCTGCTCGCCAACTTATGTTGCAACGCCGGCGCCCTTGCCATCACGGAGTAACAGTCGGATGGCTGGAAGGCACGAGTGCACGCTTAACGATTGCCCGAAGGCCGGCTTGCGTGGTAACGAGGCTGCTGCGCGGGTATGATGTAATGGTAGCTTGTCAGCTTCCCAAGCTGAACGCGCGGGTTCGATTCCCGCTACCCGCTCCACCTGCCCTGCAAGGAATTGAGGTTGCTGATGATCTGCGAGCGGTAGACGTCGAACTTGGCCTCGTAAAACCAGTCGTCACGTTGGGGCGGCTTGGCTACCAAGGTAGGCATCATCGGCGGAATGAAGTCGAACCTGCCGGCGCCGGCACTCACAGGGCCCACATGATCGGGTCTAGGTCGCCGGCACATATGAACTGGTTAGAACATAACGGGATTCTAATAAGAGGCGGCAACAAAAGATGCTGATCCGCGTTGCTAGTCAAAAGGGACCGCGATGTTTGGCAAAGACCTCTTGGTTCGCATGCTTGACCGCCGCGACGCCCTGCCGCCAGACGAAATCGCGCTTATTGAGGCTCTTCCAGTCCGGCCGGTAACTTTCGGACCAGATGAGGAGATCGTCAGGGAGGGTTCCCGCCCCGCCGAAAGCTGTCTTGTCGCGAATGGTTTCGCAGTTCGAAACCAGGCTATTCGGGAAGGAAAGCGTCAAATAACGGCAATTCACGTCCCGGGAGACTTTGTCGATCTGCATAGTTTACTGCTAAAAGTGATGGATCACAGCGTGAGCGCGCTGGGTTCGTGCGATGTTGTTTTCATTCGACACAAAGACCTGCTCACAGCAATGGGTGGCAGTCCACATCTCACCCGGATGCTCTGGCTTTCGACGACTATCGATGCCTCAATCCAAAGGACTTGGATAACCTGCCTCGGGCGTCGCTCCGCCAAACAGCATCTCGCACATATAATCTGCGAGTTGTATGTCCGGTTAGAGATAGTTGGATTGGCCTCTGACCAGACGTTCGCGATTCCACTAACCCAGGCGGAATTGGGCGACGTGCTTGGTCTATCAGTAGTTCACGTGAACCGGACGCTGCAGGAACTTCGTGCGAAAGACCTGGTTAGCTGGAAAGACAGGAGGATTGTTATCCTGGATTTCCAGCGATTGGCCTTACTGGCCGACTTTGATACGACCTACCTAAATCTCTTCCATGAACCGCGGTGACCGCCTCGGCCAGGACGCGTCAACGCGCTAATGCGGCATCAAGATTTCTCGTCAACTAAACAATGTGAATGAGCCCTCGCTCCGGATCGATTACAGCTGGGTTCAATTTACACGGTTGACGTCAAAGAAGGATTGCACATGCGTGAACTCGACAATCTCATCGAACATTACGTAAATATTCGCAGGCGGCGCCATAGTTTCATATCGACGGGCCTTGCTGTTAAGGCGCTCAAACAGATTGTTCCGGCATGTTCGGTCTCTGATTCCGACCTAGCGAACATGATTGCCAATCGTGCAATAGACTACAACCTTCCTGTGAGCTTTGACCTTAATGAGAGCTAGTCGTGGTGCTTTATTATACTAGCCTAACCTGAGCCATTGAAATCCGACGCGCAGAGGCGGGCCAATCTCCGCACGGCCGCCTGGGTCCGCGTCTCGGCACACGGCGCGTGGGAACTTCCAAGAGAGTTCACCGGGCTCGCCGGTTGCTTCACTATCGCTAATTTAGCTGGAAGTGATGGAACTTGTTTGCCCCCGGCAAGTTCGTTAGGCAATGGAGGAGATTGCCACCATGAACAGTGTCATTTATCTCATCGGCCTTGTCGTCGTCGTGCTTGCGATCCTCTCCTTCCTCGGATTCCATTAGGAGAATACCATGCAGCGCGAAGACGATCAGGGCCGTAAGCCGGCCGATTTCGAAACAGCCAAAAGCGAACTGTCCGAGCGGTTCCAGCAGGAAACGCAGACCGCGACAGAGGCGCTACAGGACGCTCGCGACGAACTCACCAGGAAGGCGGGCGACTACGCTGCTGAAGCCAAGCAGGCGTTGTTCGACAAGGCCGAGGGAACACAGCGCGATATCAGCTCCAACCTAAAGGCCTTTAGCGGAGCATTGCGAGCAGCAAGCGAGCATCTGGCCAATAATGATCAACGGACCGCTTCGAAGTTCACCCTCGATGCCGCCGGCTCACTTGAGCGCCTTTCATCTTCGTTGAAGGACAAACCATTCGAAGATGTTCTTGGCGAGATGCGGTCGTTCGGCCGCGAAAATTCAGGGGCGCTGATCGCCGGTTCAGTATTGGCAGGCTTGGCGCTAGGGCGGTTTATCAAGAGCTCGCCACCATCTGCCCGTACCGAAGCACAGCGTCGATCGGGAACAGATCGGCCTTCCGAAACGATTTCGAACTCGGATGAGTCCGCTACGCGGTCGGCTGAGGCAGCTGACACGACGCCGTCCCGCTTCAACCAGCCCAGAGACGACAGGGCCGGTGAAGGCTTGGCCGGTGAAGATTTGGCCGGTGACGACTGGGCCGGCGCAAGCCTGGAGCGGAACCCATGACCAACAATCAGGAAAGTCGCGGCCTCGCAACCCTCGTCAGCGATCTGGCACAGCAGGTCACAACCCTGCTTCAAACCGAAAGTAGGCTGTTGCGGGCCGAAATGTCGGAAAAAATCAGCAAGGCCGGCGCAGGCGCCGCCGAGGTTCTGGCCGGCGCCATATGCCTTCTCGCGGCCTTGATGGTGCTCTTGCAAGCACTCGTAATCGCCCTGGCGAGCGCCGGCCTGGGAGCGGGATGGTCCTCGCTGCTGGTCGGGATTGTCGTCGCGGTACTGGGAATCATTCTCTTGCGCTCTGGCACGAAAAGCATGGCTCCTTCCGAGCTGACGCCCGATCGCACACAAGACCAACTCAAGCGCGACGCGCGCGTGATCAAGGATCAAATAAGATGAGCGACAAATCCGCAGCCGAGCTCGAACGCGATGCCGACATCGCCCGAGCCAAAGTGGCAGACACCGCCGATTCGATCCGCAGCAAGATGACACCGGGTCAATTGATCGACGAATTTACCGGAATGTTCGCCGGCGGCGAGGGATCCGCCATGCTTGGCAACCTCAAGTCGCAGGTCAGGGACAACCCGTTGCCGCTGACATTGATTGGAGCCGGCCTGGCCTGGCTGATGCTCGGCAACGGCCCGTCGGCAACCAACTCAGCTGCCGCTGGTTATCGGAGAGGCACGGCTTCTGACGCTTTCTCCGACCTGCGCGGCGATGATTTTAGCGAGCGTAGCGAAGGGTCCGGAATCGGGGCGATGCTCTCAGACACCGCCGGTTCGGTTACATCAGCAGCAAGTAGCGCTGCCGAAGCTGCAGCAAACGCAGCAACGGGCGCCAAGGAGAGGATGACAAGCACCGCCGGCCAGCTCGGCTCAAGCGCCAGCGAGATAGCGGCTCGGACGCGCCAATCGGCACAAGCCCTCTTCGAGCGCGAGCCGTTGGCTATCGCCGTAGTCGGCCTTGCTCTGGGCACTGCCATCGGGGTGATGCTGCCCCACACAGCCACAGAGGACGAGCAACTTGGCGCCTATCGCGACAAAATTCGCGACAGCGCGGCGGAGGTTTTCGAAACGGGCCTGGAGCAAGCAAAGCAAGTTGCCGCCGAGGCCTACGAAACGGTCAAGGAAGAGGCCGACCGGCAAGGCTCGGGTGGAGATACCGACACGTTAGCAGGCAAGGTCGGCAAAGTTGTGGAATCGACCGCAAAGCGAACCGAGGAAGCCGTTCGCGATCGTTTGCCGGGCTCGTCGGACGGGTCTTCTACCGCCTGATGGCATCGCCACGGGCCTGAATGACGGGCCTGGTCCATAGGACTCTGATGTTCAATGGATCTGGAACTCCCGACCCGATCCTTTCGACTTGGGATGTCGGAGGTCCACAAATTCTCTGCGACTTTCCTCAGGAATGGCTTGCGGAACCGGTCTGCTGGCCAGTCCGCTTTGCTACGGAGCAAGCTCGTCGACGGTGTGGGCGGTCTCGTTCTTGAATTCGACTTTCGTGCCCGGCTGCACCATCGAGCCGAGATCTTCGGCATCCCAATTGGTCAGTCGGATGCAGCCATGTGAGAAGGTCGTGCCGATCTTGCCCGGTTCGGGCGTGCCGTGGATGCCGTAGCTTTCGATGGAGAGATCGATCCAGACCGATCCCACCGGATTGTTCGGCCCGGCAGCGATGGTGAAGGGCCGCTTGGTCTTGACTCCCTTGAAAGCGAAGTCCGGATCATAGTGATAGGTCGGGTTGCGCACCACGCGCTTGACCTCCGCCATGCCGCTTGGCGCCGGGTTTTCATCGCTTCCAATCGAGGCCGGGTAGACTGCGAGCCATTTGCCGGAAGGGTCGAGCACGCGCACCAGGCGAGCGCCCTTGTCGACCTCAATGCCGGCAACGCCAGCGGGAGGATCGCCCCGGCCAATATCAGGCACCACCAAGGTCGTGCCGGCCTTCCTGAAGCCGATGCCCGGATTGAGCATCCTGAGCAACTGTTCGCTGATATGGAAGCGCTCCGCCAGCCTCTCCGCCGCAGTGCGATAGCCGAGCCGCCGCAGACGGGCCATCCTCTCCATGCGAGCCGGAATACGCCTGGTGAAGGGTCCGCGCACATCCTTGCGCGTTACCTCATAGGTGACCAGCACCGGGTCGGTGGAGGTTGCCATGAGCTTGCTCCAGGTCTCCGGCGTGAGCTTGCCATCGGGAGGGAGTCCGTTCGCCGCCTGAAAGGCGCCGACTGCCTTGGCGAAGTTCGCTGAAAGGCTACCGTCAATCAGCCCAGGCGAGAAGCGGGCGCGATCCAAGAGAATCTGCGCCTTCAGCACGGTCGGATCGACACCCTTCGGTTCTCCGGCGGCGAACTGGGCCTGATTGACGGTGGTTACGTCAAGCTTGGCTGCCCCCGTCCCGCCGCATGCCAAGGCAAGGGTCGCGGCTAAGACGAGGAGAAACCTGATCATCGATAGCCTCGCTGGGACTGCAACAAGAGCCCTCCTCTATGACGCGGCACGGCCCTGTGTGGTTCCTTCGCTCCAGCGATATTCTGAATTGAAGCGACATGACGCAGCGGCCGTGTAGCTGCGATAGCTGTCCAAGCATTGGCGATGGATTGCTTGATTTAACGCCGTCAGCCTACCTCTCTCAAAATAAAGTCGTGCAGCATCTTGGCCGCCGGCGACAGCACGCGATTTTTTACGGTGATCAGACTGTAAGGCCTGACCTCGATGTCGAATTCGGTCTGGACGACGTCGATGGCGCCGGCCAGCCCCTCGGGGTTCTGGATGAATTTCGCCACCTGGATCGACACCGGCGCGATGGCGTCCGACTGCGCGACCATGACCAGGGTCAGCAGCAGCGAACTGGTGTTGAGGATGCGGTCCGGCAGCGCGATGTTGCGGTTCAGGAAATTGCTTTCCATCGCCTGGCGCAACGGCGAGCCGCCCGACTGGAAAACCCAGTCGTAGGCGGCGGTCTCCTCCAGCCGCACGGCTTTGCCCTTAGCAAGCGGGTGGCCGCGGCGCACGATCAGGCAGGCTTTTTCGACACCGATGACGCGGGCCTCGAACAGCCGTGGATTGAGATCGTCGGGGATGCGCGCGATGATGAAATCGTGACGCGTGGCGATCAGCTCGCGCGCCAGCACATTGGAGGTCTCGACCTGCATGGTGATCTCGATGCGCGGATAGATGCGCCGGATTTCGCGGATCGCCGGCACGGCGAGCTCGATCGCAGGGGCCGTCACCGCGCCGAGGAATACCGAGCCGCCCTTGCCCGCCTTGAGCTCGGATATCTCGCGGTCGACTTCACGCATCTCAAGCAGGATCGAACGTGCGCGCCTCGCCAATGCCTTGCCATAGGGCGTCAGCGTGATGCCGCGCGGCAGCCTTTCGCACAGCTTGACATCGAGCACCGCCTCCATTTCGGCGATCATGCGCGAGGCGGCGGGCTGCGAAATGTTCATGACCTGGGCTGCCGCGCTGACCCGGCCATGGTCATCGAGGGCTGCGATCATACGCATGTGGCGCAGGCTGAGGCCGCTGCGCAGCAGGGTTTCTCCGTCGCCGGGGGGTTCTTCGTAACTGGCTGAAAGTCCACCAGGATTCCGCAGCGCTGCCATGGCCTTTGTTTGCTCCCCACTCATCGCCGGCCGGCAATCCGGCCAGGTCTTCGTCGGCTTTCAATATATCAGTTTCGGTATAGCAACCATCAAAGATCGCATTTGACAGTTATGGCAAAGAGCCACACCCTTTGCGCGTCCTGAGGCTTGACCGTCGCCAGCGAGAAAAATCGCATCGACTGGAACCAGAGTCTCAGGGCCGATTGGGAGGATACCGGAGATCGATATGGCGGCAGCGGCGCGTTTTGGCGCCCCTGCACGATCGCGCGGCCCACGAAACCCAGGGTGCGCGTCCATCAACAAGGGAGAGTTAATGTGAAGATCATCAAGACCCTGGCCGCCGTCGCGGCCCTTAGCATCGCGGCCATGACGGTCCCGGCGCAGGCAGGCGAAGGCCTCATCGGCGTGCTGATGCCCACCAAGACCTCGCAGCGCTGGATCAACGACGGCGACGCCGTCAAGTCCCAGCTCGAGGCTCTGGGCTACACTGTCGATCTGCAGTATGCGCAGGACGATATCCCCAATCAGCTCAGCCAGCTGGAAAACGAAATCACCAAGGGCCCGAAGGCACTGATCATCGCCTCGATCGACGGCACCACGATGTCGGACGCGCTGCAGAAGGCGGCTGACGCCGGCGTCGTCGTCGTCGCCTATGACCGGCTGATCAAGAAGACCCCGAATGTCGACTACTACACCACGTTCGACAATTTCGGCGTCGGCGTCATCCAGGCCAAATCGCTGCTCAAGGGCCTTGGCTACCCGGAAAACAAGGGTCCATTCAACATCGAGCTGTTCGGCGGTTCGCCGGACGACAACAACGCCTTCTTCTTCTACGACGGCGCGATGTCCGTTCTGCAGCCACTGATCGACGACAAGACCCTCGTGGTGAAGTCCGGCCAGATGGGCATGGACAAGGTCGGCACGCTTCGCTGGCTGGCGGCGACCGCCCAGGCCCGCATGGACAATCTGCTGTCCGCCAACTACTCGGATGGCAGCCGCGTCGATGGCGTGCTCTCGCCGTATGACGGTCTGTCGCGCGGCATCATCGCCTCGTTGCGCGCAGTCGGTTACGGCACGGCCGATCAGCCCTGGCCAATTGTCACCGGCCAGGACGCCGAAACCGCTTCGGTCAAGGCGATCATCGCCGGCGAGCAGTACTCGACAGTGTTCAAGGACACCCGCGAACTCGCCAAGGCGACGGTCGAGCTCGTCGACAAGGTGCTCTCGGGCGGGAAGCCGGAAGGCCTCGACACCACGACCTACAACAACGACGTCAAGGTCGTCCCCTCGATCCTGCTGACGCCGCATGAGGTAGACAAGTCGAACTACCAGGCCCTGGTGGTCGATTCCGGCTACATCAAGGCCGAAGAGCTGAAGTAACGGCAGTTGTAAACCCGGGGTCCTGCTAACGCAGGGCCCCTTTTCGTTAGCGAGCGACCCCGGTATTGTTTCGGGACCTCGGAGGAGTGGTATTCCTGATGGCCTCGACGATTTTGGAGATGCGTGACATCACCAAGACGTTTCCCGGCGTCAAGGCGCTGTCGAATGTCAACCTAAGCGTCGAGGAAGGCGAGATTCACGCCGTTGTCGGCGAGAACGGCGCCGGCAAGTCGACGTTGATGAAGGTGCTGTCGGGCGTGTATCCATCCGGCACTTATGACGGCGAAATCATCTATCGCGGCGATGAGTGCCATTTCAAGGGCATTCACGACAGCGAGCGCCGGGGCATCGTCATCATCCACCAGGAACTCGCGCTGGTTCCGATGCTGTCGATCGCCGAAAACATCTTTCTCGGCAACGAGCACGCCAGATACGGTGTCATCGACTGGAACGCCAACGAGACGCGCACCAGCGCTCTGCTCAAGAAGGTGGGCCTTAAGGAAGACCCCAAGACGCTGATCACCAATATCGGTGTCGGCAAGCAGCAACTGGTCGAGATCGCCAAGGCGCTCAGCAAGGAAGTGCAGCTGCTGATCCTCGACGAACCGACGGCGAGCCTGTCCGAAAAGGACAGCCAGGCGCTGCTCGACCTGCTGCTGGAATTCAAGCGGCATGGCATCACCTCGATCCTGATCTCGCACAAGCTCAACGAGGTCAACCGGGTCGCCGACAAGGTGACGATCATCCGCGACGGGCGGACCATCGAGACGCTGGCCAAGAAAGACATTTCGGAAGACCGCATCATCACCTCGATGGTCGGCCGCTCGCTAGACGACCGTTATCCGTCGCGCGAGCCCGAGATCGGTGAGATCGTGCTCCAGGTGAGGAACTGGTCGGTCTATCACCCGATCCATGCCGAGCGGCAAGTGATCAAAGGCATCGACATCGACGTCCGCAAGGGCGAGGTGGTGGGTATCGCCGGGCTGATGGGCGCCGGACGCACCGAATTCGCGATGAGCCTGTTCGGCCGCTCCTATGGCCGCCGCATCACGGGCGAGGTGCTGCTCAAGGGCAAGCCCATCGATGTCTCCTCTGTCAGCAAGGCAGTGGAACACGGCATCGCTTACGTCACCGAGGACCGCAAGACCTACGGTCTCAACCTGATCGATCATATCAAGCACAACATCACGCTGGCCAATCTTCCCGGTGTGTCGCGCCATAGCGTGATCGACGACATGCGCGAGCTCGCCGTCGCCAACGACTACAAGGCCAAGACCAACATCCGCTCGTCCAGCGTTTATCAGATGACCGGCAATCTATCGGGCGGCAATCAACAGAAGGTGGTGCTGTCGAAGTGGCTATTCGCCAATCCGGAGGTGCTGATCCTCGACGAGCCGACGCGCGGCATCGACGTCGGCGCCAAGTATGAAATCTACACGATCATCGCGCGTCTCGCCTCGGAGGGTAAGGCGATCATCGTCATCTCGTCGGAGATGCCCGAACTGCTCGGCATCACCGACCGCATCTATGTCATGAACGAAGGACGTATCGTCGGCGAAATGGCGGCGAGCGACGCCAGCCAGGAAAAGATTATGCGCGCCATCGTTCGCGGAGAAGGAAAAGCATCATGAGCACCGAAAGCGCTCCCGTCCCGAAAAGCGGCGTCGCGGAAGATGTGCAGCAGGGGCCGCGCGTTGCCGTCTCGGCGCTGGTCACCAACCTGCGCGAATACGGCCTGATCCTGGCGCTTATCGCCATCATGGTATTCTTCCAGTACACGACGTCCGGAACGCTGTTCAAGCCGGTGAACTTGAGTAACCTGGTGCAGCAGAACAGCTTCATCATCGTGATGGCGCTGGGTATGCTGCTGGTGATCGTCTCCGGCCATATCGATCTCAGCGTCGGGTCCGTCGCCGGTTTCATCGGCGCGCTGGCGGCGATGATGATGGTCATCTGGCCTCTCGGCCCTTTCAGCAATCCGCTGGTGGTGTCGATCATCTGCCTGATCATCGGCGGCGCGATCGGCGCGGGACAAGGCTACTGGATCGCCTATCACCGAATACCGAGCTTCATCGTCACGCTGGCGGGGATGCTGATCTTCCGCGGCATCTGCCAAGCGCTGCTGGGTGGCGGGTCCTCCGTGGGGCCGCTTCCAGCCGGCTTCAAGGCGCTCAGTTCCGGCTTCATCCCGGACGTGATCGGCTCGTTGACGCTGATCCCGCCGGTCGTGAACGCCGCCGGCAAGACCATCGTCGGCAGCGGGCTGACGCTGCACATGACGACGATCGTGATCGGCCTCGTTGCCGTGCTCGCCTATGCCTATTTCGGGCTCAGGGCACGGCGCAGCCGCGAGCGGCATGGCTACGAAGCCGAACCCTTCACGCTGTTCGTCGTCAAGACCCTGGTGACCAGCGCTCTGGCGCTTTTTCTGGTCTACCAATTCGCCACCTACAGAGGTCTGCCAATCGTTCTCGTAGTGATGGGCGTGCTGATCGCGCTGTTCGTCTTCGTCACCAAACGCATGACGGTCGGCCGCCGTATCTACGCAATGGGCGGCAATGCCAAGGCGGCTCAGCTATCGGGTATCAAGACCGAGCGGCTGACCCTGATGGTGTTCATCAATATGGGCGTGCTCTCGGCGCTCGGCGGGCTGATCATTGCGGCGCGCCTTGGCCAGGCGGTGCCGGCGGCCGGCCTCGGCAGCGAGCTCGACGTCATCGCCGCTGTGTTCATCGGCGGCGCTTCGGCGATGGGCGGCGTCGGTCAAGTTATAGGCGCGGTGGTGGGCGGTTTCATCATGGGCGTCATGAACAACGGCATGTCGATCATGGGCGTCAATGTCGATTGGCAACAGGTGGTCAAAGGCCTGGTGCTGCTCGGCGCCGTGGTCTTCGACGTCTACAACAAGAACAAGGCTTGAGGGCGAGGGGACTCATGCATGTCGCCAAACGTGTGCAGCGTGTTGGGACAACGGCATGCATGAAAACAAGGATTAAAGCGGGCCGCTTTTCAAACGCGCCGCGCTTTTAGGAGGCACGGGTCACATCGCGGCGCTGCCGGGCGGCGCAAAGAAGTCCCCCAAGGGGACCGGGCCCGCGAGCGCCATCCGGACGAAGAGTTCACCAGTGGCGCGGATACCATCCGAGCCGCGCTGGTCAAGGTTGCCAACCCGGCAGCCAGGCCAAAGGCAATTGAGAGAGGGTACATCATGCTGATCTCCCAGATCCTCGACGAGGCAGAGACCATCCGCGTCATTGCCCGCAACGGCGGCAAGACCCGGATCATCAATGGCGCCCGCAGCGTCTATTCGCTGGCGATGGAGGCCGCGCGCACCGGCACCGGACTTGTCGCCCTCATCGAGCGCAAAGGCTTCGGTGAAGCGGTCGACCTCGATGCCGCATACAAGAAGGGGCGGCTGTTGTCGCCGATCAACCATCCCGACCCGGCGCATCTTCATCTCACCGGCACCGGGCTGACGCATCTCGGCTCCGCCGCGACCCGCGATGCCATGCACAAGAAACTCGATGCCGATCGCGAAGAGCAGCTCACCGATTCCATGAAGATGTTCCGCATGGGGCTGGAGGGCGGCAAGCCCGCCAAGGGCCAGACGGGCGTGCAGCCAGAATGGTTCTACAAGGGCAACGGCACCATGGCGGTGGCGCCCGGTGCGGCACTTCTGTCGCCCGCCTTCGCCCAGGATGCCGGCGAGGAGCCGGAAGTCGCCGGCATCTATGTCATCGGCGACGACGGCGCCCCGTTCCGCGTCGGCTTCACACTGTCAAACGAGTTTTCCGACCATATCACCGAGCGCGTGAACTATCTTTTCCTCGCGCATTCCAAGCTGCGCAACGCTTCGTTCGGGCCGGAGATCCTGATCGGCGACCTGCCCTCCGACGTTAGGGGTACCTCGCGCATCCTCCGCGACGGCAAGCTGCTGTGGGAAAAGCCGTTCCTGTCGGGCGAGGCGAACATGTCGCACACCATCGCCAATCTCGAACATCACCACTTCAAATATTCGGCCTTCCGCCAGCCGGGCGACGTTCATGTGCACATGTTCGGCACGGCGACACTGTCCTTCGCCGACGGCATCAGGACCGAAGCCGGCGACGTGTTCGAGATCGAGGCCAAGGATTTTGGCCTGCCGCTGCGCAACCCGCTTGAAATCGAGCAACCGGTGACGGTGGCGGTGAAGGCGCTTTGATTGTGTGATCTCCCCCCTTGAGGGGGAGATTGGCAGCCTCAATAAATATCGAAATCGAAATATTTGGCCTGGATCTTCTTGTAGGTGCCATCTGCGACGATCGCATCGATCGCGGCGTTGAGCTTCTCGCGCAGCGCATTGTCTTCCTTGCGCACGGCGATACCGGCTTCGGTTTCGGTGCCCTTGACGTCGCCGACCATCTTGCAGCAGCCGTCGCTCGACTTCTTCATCCAGTCCATCAGCACGAATTTGTCTGAAAGGACGGCATCGAGACGACCGTTCATCAGGTCGGCGACCGCCTCCTCCTGGGTCGGATAGAGCTTCGCCTCGGCGCCGGCCTTGCTATAGACATCCTGGGCATAGTCGGCCTGGGTGGTCGAAGCCTGAGCGCCGACTGTCTTGCCGGCAAGTGCGGCGGGTTCGGTCGAGGCAATATCGCTGTCCTTCAACGCCACCAGCGAAAGCGGCGTGGTATAATATTTGTTGGTGAAGGAGACCTGCTTCTTGCGCTCCTCGGTAATGCTCATGGACGCGATGATGGCGTCGAACTTTCTGGCCTGGAGCGCCGGGATCATGCCGTCCCAGTCCTGCGTGACAAGTTCGCATTCGACCTTCATCTGAGCGCAAAGCGCATTGGCGATGTCGATGTCGAAGCCGGTGAGCTTGCCATCCGCGGTGATGGTGTTGAACGGCGGATAGGCGCCTTCGGTGGCGATCTTCAACTTTTCCTGTGCTTGCGCCGACAAGGACCCGGCAGCCATCACCAGCATGGCAGCTGTTGCTGCCGATGCGATCCATCTTGAAATCTGCATTTCTTTGTTCCCTTGGTTCAACCACCTTGACGGTTGGGCACAGCCAAGCACGGCCCGCAAGGTCAGGCAAGCACAGTCTGGTTGATCGGGGATCAGCGCGCGGCGCGGAAATGTTTGGACAGTTTCAGGCCCTGTGCCTGATAGTTCGAGCCGAGGTCTGTGCCGTAGAGCGCCTGCGGCCGCTTCAGCATGTGCTCGTAGACCAGCCGTCCGACGATCTGGCCGTGGTCGAGGATGAACGGCACTTCGTGGCTGCGCACTTCGAGCACAGCCCTGCTGCCGGTGCCGCCGGCCGCCGAATGGCCGAAGCCCGGATCAAAGAAACCGGCATAGTGGACACGGAACTCGCCAACCAGCGGATCGAAGGGCGTCATCTCGGCGGCATAGAGCGGCGGCACATGCACCGCCTCCTGGCTGACGAGGATATAGAATTCATCCGGATCGAGCACCAATTCGCCGCCGCCGCTCTTGTAGAGCGGCTCCCAGAAATCGACGACATCCTGTGCGGCGCGCTTGTCAACATCGACCAGGCCGGTGTGGTGCTTGCCGCGGTAGCCGACCAGCCCGTCCTTGTCGCCATCGAGGTCGATCGACAGTGCGATGCCGCCGCCGGAAATGTTCGGCGGCTCGGTCGCGACCAGCGTCTCGGCACGATGCAATTCGTGCAGCTCGCTTTCCGACAAAAGCGCATTGCCGGTGCGGAACCTGATCTGCGACAGCCGCGAGCCGGCACGGACGACGATCGGAAAGGTGCGCGGGCTGACTTCCAGATAGAGCGGGCCGTTGTAGCCGGCAGCGATCTTGTCGAACTCGTGGCCGCGATCGGTCATCACGCGGGTGAAGATGTCGAGCCGTCCGGTCGAGCTCTTCGGGTTGGCCGAGGCCGAAACGCTTGCCGGAAGCGCCAGGCTCTCGAGCAGCGGCACGATATAGACGCAGCCCGTCTCCAGCACCGCGCCATCAGCGAGATTGATTTCGTGCAGCTTCAGGCGGTCGAGTTTTTCAGCAACCCTGTGGTTCGGGCCGGGCAGGAAGGAGGCGCGCACCCGCCAGGCCTTGTCGGCAAGCCTAAGGTCGAGGCTGGCCGGCTGGACCTGGTCGGCATCGAGCGCGCGCGGCGATTTCAGCGCGCCCGACTGGAACAGCGCGGAAATATCCTGATCGGGAAGAATGCCTGTCTGCCGCAAAGTCTGGCTCCGCTCGAAGGCCGGGCGTGGTCTCGTTTTGTCGCAGGTTCCTGCCGCGGAACCCGCTGGTACAAACCTCTTAATCATGCCGGCAATTGACGCAAGCGTGGTGCGGGTTTAAAGGGTCGTTATCCCGTGGTGATTTGGCCGGTCGGCTTGCAGCCACGTTAAACAAGTCGCTAAAGGACCGTCGGGCCGAAAGGCCGTATGGACCGGTTGCGACTTTCGCGGCCGGTTTTTTTGTATTTGGGCCATTTTTGGTGTTTGGAACAAGGTGATGACGAGCAACAAGCGCAACTGGAAGCCTCAGACCGCACTCGTGCATGCGGGAACGCTGCGTTCCGGCTTCGGCGAAACCTCCGAGGCGATGTATCTCACGCAAGGCTATGTCTACGATACGGCGCAGGCGGCGGAAGCCCGCTTCAAGGGCGAGGAACCGGGCTTTATCTATTCGCGCTATGCCAATCCGACGGTCGACATGTTCGAGAAGCGCATGTGTGCGCTGGAAGGTGCCGAAGATGCCCGCGCCACCGCATCCGGCATGGCGGCGGTCACAGCGGCGTTGCTGTGCAGCGCCAAGGCCGGCGACCACATCGTGGCGGCGCGCGCGCTGTTCGGCTCCTGCCGCTGGGTGGTCGAGACGCTGGCGCCGAAATACGGCATCGAGGCGACGCTGGTCGATGGCACCGAAATCGCCAATTGGGAAAAGGCGGTCAGGCCCAACACGAAGCTGTTCTTCCTTGAAAGCCCGACCAATCCGACGCTGGAAGTCGTCGACATCGCAGCCGTCGCCTCGCTTGCCGATTCGATCGGCGCGCGGCTGATCGTCGACAATGTCTTTGCCACGCCCTTGCAGCAGAAGCCGTTGCAGCTCGGCGCCCATATCGTCGTCTATTCGGCGACCAAGCACATCGACGGCCAGGGGCGCTGCCTCGGCGGCGTCATCCTGTCGGACAAGAAATGGATCGACGAGAACCTGCACGATTATTTCCGCCACACCGGTCCCAGTCTGTCGCCGTTCAACGCCTGGACGCTGCTGAAGGGCCTGGAAACGCTGCCGCTGCGTGTGCGCCAGCAGACGGAAAGTGCCGGCCGGATCGCGGACTTCCTCGCCGAGCGGCCGGAAATCGCCCGCGTCATCTATCCCGGCCGCGCCGATCACCCGCAAGCGGCGGTCGTCAAGAAGCAGATGTCGGGCGGCTCGACGCTGATCTGCCTCGACGTCAAGGGCGGCAAGCAGGCGGCCTTCGCCTTCCAGAACGCGCTCGATATCGTGCTGATCTCTAACAATCTCGGTGACGCCAAGAGCCTGATCACCCATCCGGCGACGACGACGCACAAGAATCTGAGCGACGAGGCGCGCGCCGAACTCGGCATCGGGCCAGGCACGCTCAGGCTGTCCGTCGGCCTGGAGGACACCGACGACCTGCTCGAAGACATCGAGCAGGCCCTGAAAGCCGCCAGATAGTGCACTGGGCGGTGTCGCTCGAATCGTCAAAATCAGGCGCGGTCAGGCGCCCGACGGGGTCTCTTCCAATTCCGCAACGGCGCTGGTGTGGATCGTCATCGTGTTGCCACGCCAGTCGACGGCGCCGCTGAGCCAGCCACGCGCCCAGACAATCGGCAGGATGCAATCGCGCGCCATCATCGCCGGGATCATGCGCAGCGACAGGTGCCAGCCCTTGGCCGAGGCGAGAGCGCATTCCGGGAGGTAGGCGACTACCAGCACAGCGATGGCGGTTGCCGACAGGCTGAAGCCGGCGCCTGCTGCCGCAACCAACGCAAGCACCAGCGGCGGCGCCGCTCCGATCAGGATCTCGGGCGCGAAGAACAGTGGGAAGGTGACGCGACGCAGGCGTGCCCAGCGGGCCTGGCGCGACCAGATTTCGCCGAGCGTGCGAAAACCGAGCGGCTGCTCAAAGGGCGAGGCCACGAGATTGACGCGCAGTCCAAGCCCGTTGACCAGCTTGGTCGCGGCCGCATCCTCGGCGATCTCGGCGGCAAGCGCACGGATGCCGCCATTGGCGTCGAGCATGGGCTTGTCCCACAACATGCTCTTGCCTTGGGCAAAGCCAAGGCCTATCGCCTCGCCGGTATATTGCCAGCGCGCCTGCAGCGTGTTGAGGAAGGCGCATTCGACCTCAGCCCAGAACCCGTCCGGCCGCGAACCGATCGGCGTCGAGCAGACAAGACCGGTGTCCGGCCGCCATGCCGCCATCAGATGCTGGACATAGTCCCTCGGCATCAGGACGTTGGAATCGGCAAGGATGACCCAGCGGTGGCGCGCGGCCTCCCAGCCCTTCACGCAATTGTTGAGTTTCGGATTGCCGCTGATTCGGTCGTCGCCGACGAGCAGCTGGGCCGGCACGGCCGGAAAGCGGGCAATCGCATCGGTGATCGGCCCGACCACCGGGTCGTCGGCATGGGCGACGCAGAAGATGAGCTCATAGCGCGGCCAGTCGAGCGAGAAGGCGCGCTCGAGCGTTTCCTCGGCAAACGGCTCGACGCCGCGCGACGGCACGACGATCGACACCGGAGGCGCCTTGCCGGCTGGCGGCGCGATCCTGCCAGGCCGCTTCAGCTTCAACGAAGCGAGCAGGATGCTGGCGAGATTGACGAGAAGCAGAGCTGTGGAAAGCAAGGCGGCTGTGACTGTCAGTTCCATCGATATCTGGTCACTCCAGAAAAGCCGGCCGCATGATAGCCGTTTTCAACAGTTCGACAGAATGCTGAGTCGCCCGGCCCTGCACACCATCATTGTCATGTGTCACTTAAATGACATTGTTCTTCGGCACCTGCGCGCAAATGAGTCGGGCAACGACGGGAAGCGCCCTGTTGACCAAACTGCGGAGAGCGTCGAAAGTTCCGTCTGCATATTGTGGAGTAGTCTATGTACAGCGCCGTTACGCGCAACATCGAAGTACAGGTCAGGCCGTTCTATCTGGAAGATCGCTCCGACCCGTCGGAGAACCGCTATGTCTGGGGCTACCAGGTGACCATCGACAACCAGTCGGATGAATTCGTACAACTTCTGTCACGCTATTGGCACATCACCGACGGCACCGGCCGGGTCGAGGAAGTGCGCGGCGCCGGCGTTGTCGGCGACCAGCCCGAACTTAACCCCGGCGACAGTTATCAATATACGTCTGGCTGCCCGCTCTCGACGCCGTCCGGCATCATGGTCGGCCACTATACGATGCGCAACAAGCGAGGCGAGACATTCGACGTCGCCATCCCCGCCTTTTCGCTCGACCTGCCGGGCACGCGGCGCACCGTCAACTGACCAGCTAGACCTGATCCATCCCGATAGAATCGGGATGGGCTCTAACTCTTAGACCAGGACCTTTTCCGAACCGAAGGTCAGCGAAGCAAAAAACGCTTTCCACTTTTCGATGCGCGGACCTTCGGTCGGGATCATGGTCTACTGCGCCGCAGCAAACTCCGCCGGATCGAAGTCATATTGCTTCGAGCAGAATTCGCAGGCGACATGAATGCCGCCATCCTCGGTGCTGTCCCTGATCTCGTCGGCTGAGAAACCTTCGAGTATGCCGCGGATCTTCTCCCTGGAGCATGAGCACTCGTCGGCTACCGGTACGCCGCCGAAGACGCGGACGCCGTGCTCGTGGAACAGCCGGTAAAGCAACCGCTCGGCGCCGATCGTCGGGTCGATCAGTTCCGTCGGCTCGATGGTGCCAAGCAATGCCAGCAGTTCCTGCCAGGAATTGTCGGCCGGATCATGGATCTCATCGCGCGGATCGCCGTCGCCGCCTGGAAGGTCGGGCACGCGCATGCGTTCCGCCGATTGCGGCAGGAATTGCGCAAGGATGCCACCGGCACGCCATTGCTCGCGGGCACCGCCGACACCGGGCGTCAACAGCTTGGCCACCGAGAGTCTGAGGTCGGTCGGGATCTGTTCCGACTGGCGAAAATAGGTGCGCGCGGCCTCCTCCAGTGTCTCGCCGTCGAGCTGGACGATGCCCTGATAGCGCTGCGTGTGGGCACCCTGGTCGATGGTCAGCGCCAGGACACCGCTGCCGAGCAGCGTCTGCTGCGAGGTCTCGCCGGCAGATGTCAGTGCCTCCAGCCGGTCGGCGTCGAAGCGCGCATAGGCGCGCAGCGCCTGCGGCGTGGAAAAATCAGCCACCAGCATATCGACCGGCCCGTCCGTGCGGGTCTGCAGGATGAACTTGCCTTCGAACTTGAGCGAGGTACCGAGCAGCACTGTCAGCACGCAAGCTTCCGCCAGCAAGCGCGCGACCGGCTCGGGGTAGTCATGACGGCTGAGGATCGCGTCGAGCATCGGCCCGAGCTGGACGGTGCGGCCGCGCACGTCGAGCGGGCCGACCTCGAAGGGCACGACATGATCGTCGCCGGCGTAGCCGAATTCGCCGAGTTTGGGTTGATGTTCAGCCAATTGATGAGTTTCCAACATGACAAAGCTCCGGGGCGCGGCCATGCCGCCCTCCGGGGCGCATGCGTCGAAACGCGCTCGATTTGCGTGATGCGGCTGAGATAGGCATCACGTACTCCCGGATCAAGGCGGTCCGGATCAAGCGCCCAGACACCAGGCCAAAACCGCCTTCTGGGCGTGGAGCCGGTTCTCGGCCTCGTCGAACACCACCGAATGTGGCCCGTCGATGACCTCGTCGGTGACCTCCTCACCGCGATGCGCCGGCAGGCAGTGCATGAACAATGCGTCGGGCTTTGCCTTCGCCATCAGCGCCGCATTGACCTGATAGGGTGAGAAGACGTTGTGGCCGCGAGCACGGTGCTCCTGGCCCATCGACACCCAGCAGTCGGTGACGACGCAGTCGGCCTCGTGGACCGCCTCCTCGGGCGAGCGGGTGAAGTTCAACTTGCCGCCATGCGCCATCGACCAGTCGACATGCTTCTGCGCCGGCTCGCTGCCTTCCGGCACGGCTACGTTGAGATTGAAGCGGAACCGCGCCGAGGCCTCCAGCAGCGAATGCAACACGTTGTTGCCGTCGCCGGTCCAGGCGATGGTCTTGCCGGCGACCGGACCGCGATGCTCCTCGAAAGTCATGATATCGGCCATCAGCTGGCACGGATGGGTATCGTCGGTCAGCCCGTTGATGACGGGAACGGTGGCGTTCTCGGTCAGCTCCAGCAGCCGGTCATGCGATGTGGTTCGGATCATGATCGCATCGACATAGCGCGACAGCACCTTGGCCGTGTCGGCGATGGTTTCGGAGCGGCCGAGCTGCATCTCGGTGCCGGTCAGCATGATGGTCTCGCCGCCGAGTTGGCGCATGCCGACGTCGAAGGATACGCGCGTGCGCGTCGACGGCTTGTCGAAGATCATCGCCAGCACCTTGCCTTCGAGCGGTTTTGTCCGCTCGCCAGCCTTGAGCCTTGCCTTTCGCACGACGGCATCGTCCAGCATGAAGCGCAGATCGCCCTCGGAAACGGCGGAAAGATCGGTGAAATGGCGAAGGCTCATTTGGGGTCTTTCGACTGTTACTTCGCGGCAGCCGCGGCTATGGCATCGGCCAGGCCCCTGGCGCCGGCGCGGATGCGGTCGAGCGCTTCATGGATCTCGGCGTCGGTGACGGTGAGCGGCGGCAGCAGGCGAAGGACGTTGTCACCGGCCGGAACCGCCAGCAGATGCTGGTCGCGCAACGCCATATTCACCTTGGTGTTGGGTGCGGCGCATTTCAGGCCGAGCATCAAGCCGGTGCCCCTGATGTCTTCGATGATATCAGGAAATTCGTCGGCGACACCCGCCAGCCCCTGCTTTAGCAGCAGCGCCTTGCGCTGGACATCCTCCAGGAAGCCGTCCTCCAGCACCACGTCGAGCACGGCGTTGCCGACCGCCATCGCCAGCGGATTGCCGCCGAAAGTGGTGCCGTGCACGCCGGCGGTCATGCCGACGGCCGCCTCGTCGGTTGCGAGGCAGGCGCCCACCGGGAAGCCGCCGCCGATGCCCTTGGCAACCGCCATGATGTCGGGCGTGACGCCAGCCCATTCATGCGCGAACAATTTTCCGGTGCGGCCGATGCCGCACTGGACCTCGTCGAAGATCAGGAGCAGGCCATGCTGTTCGCAGAGCTGCCTCAGCCGCTTCAGCGACTGCGTCGGCACCGGGCGGATGCCACCCTCGCCCTGCACCGGCTCGATCAGTATCGCGGCGGTCTCGGGGGTGATCGCCTTTTCGGCGGCGTCGATGTCGCCGAAGCCGACCTGGTCGAAACCTTCGACCTTGGGTCCGAAGCCTTCCAGGTATTTATACTGGCCGCCGGCGGCGATGGTCGCCAGCGTGCGGCCATGAAAGGCGCCTTCGAAGGTGATGATGCGAAAGCGCTCGGGATGGCCCTTGACGAAGTGGTAGCGCCGCGCCGTCTTGATGGCGCATTCCAGCGCCTCGGCGCCGGAATTGGTGAAGAACACCTTGTCGGCGAAGGTGGCGTCGGCCAGCCGCTCGCCCAGACGGCTCTGCCCCGGAATCTCGTAGAGGTTGGAGACGTGCCAGACCTTGGCCGCCTGCTCGGTGAGTGCCGAGACCAAATGCGGATGGCTGTGGCCCAGCGAATTCACGGCGACACCGCCGCCAAAATCGAGATATCGCTCGCCCTTGTCGGTGACCAGCCAAGTGCCTTCCCCATGGTCGAAGGCCAGGGGTGCGCGGGCAAAGGTCTCGAAAAGCGCCGAACCGCTCATTATATGCGTCTCCGGAACCGGAAAATCAAAAAGCCGCCAAAGCGGCGGCCTTTGCGGCTTATCGTGTTTTTCGGCCATGAAGTCAACGAAAACGTCGCGCGAGGACGCGCGGCAAGCTCTCCAGCGAGACGCCGGCTCATCAGCGACCGGGCAAGTTGGGGAAAACCGAAAAAACCGATTCGTGTTGGCCCTCGGACTCTTGTCACCGAGTCAGCGCATAAGGTAATTGTAGTCGAGAAATAACTAGATTTCGTGCGGCGGACCTAATCACCCGATATATGTGGTGTCTGCCCGGCGGAAGCCGGATCGTGGAAGGATTCCGATCGCCGCACATTCAGCAGGAGCGCGGTCTCATGAATTGGACTGACGAGCGGGTCGAACTTCTTAGAAAATTGTGGTCGGAGGGACTGAGCGCCAGCCAGATCGCCGCACAGCTCGGGGGCGTCAGCCGCAATGCCGTCATCGGCAAGGTGCATCGGCTGAAACTGTCGGGCCGCGGACGCTCGACCGCCACGCCGGCACGCCAGAAAAAGAGCGTGCAAGGATCGAGCGTCCAGAAATCGGTGTCGCGGGCGGCGAGCACTGCGCGGCATATCACCACGTCGATCGGCGCGACCGCGCTGCAGGCGCAATTCGACACCGCACCGGTGGCGCGTCATTACGTCCGTCCCGTCGAGAACGTCGTCGTGCCGATCTCGCGGCATCTGCAACTCGTCGAGTTAACCGAGCGGACATGCAAATGGCCGAATGGCGATCCGCTTTCGGAAGAGTTCCATTTCTGCGGCAACGACGCGGCCGAAACCGGACCCTATTGCAAGTACCACGCCCGCATTGCGTTCCAGCCCGCATCAGAGCGGCGGCGGAGTAGATAAGGCAATAGGGGAGTAGGGCAGTATGGGAGTAGGTAAAGATTAGGCTTTGTGAGTGCGACCCTTGGCAACGCACTACATACTCCCTTACTGCCCTACTCCCTTACTGCCCTACTCCCCTACTCCTTCTATTTCACAGCCACCCATTCTTGCGAAAACGCCAGTACAGGAAAGAGCAGATCGCAGCGATCGCAGCCAGCACGAGCGGGTAGCCATATTCCATCTTCAGTTCCGGCATGTCGTCGAAATTCATGCCGTAGATGCCGGCGAGCGCCGTCGGCACCGCCAAGATGGCAGCCCACGAGGCTAGCTTCTTGGTGTTCGCCGTTTCCTGGCTCTGGCCCACCAGGAGGCTGGCCTCGAAGGCAAAGGCGAGAACCTCCCGCAAACTGTCGATCTTTTCCTGCACGGTGCGGATATGATCGGTCACGTCGCGAAACAACGGGTGCATGGCTGCGTGGATCTGCGGCAGGTCGGCGCTGGTCAGCCGGCGGCAGACCTCCACCAGCGGCAGCGCCGCATTGCGCAAGCGCAACAGATCGCGGCGCAGCATATAGAGCCGCTCGATATCAGGTCCAGTCATAGGCCTTAGCAGGACCTTGTCCTCGATCGCCTCGACCTCGTCCTCGATCTGCTCGAGCACCGGCATGTAGTTGTCGACGATGAAATCGAGAATGGCATAGAGGACGAAATCCTCGCCCTTGGCCAGCGAAAGCGGGCAGCTTTCCCAATGCTGGCGAACGGCGGCATAAGAAGTCGACGGACCGTGCCTGACGCTGACGATATAGCCGGCGCCGACGAACAGATGCGTCTCGCCGAAGGTGACGCGCCTGTCGATTAGTTGAGCCGTGCGGGCAACGATGAACAACGCATCGCCATATTGCTCGATCTTCGGCCGCTGATGCGGATGCTCGGCGTCCTCAATCGCCAGATCGTGCAGATGGAATTGCGCCTGGACGCGAAGCAACAGGTTGCGGTCCGGCTCCAGCAGGCCGATCCAGACGACATGACCTGGCTTCTTGGCCCATTCGCCAGCTTCCTCGATCGGAATGTCGGCGACACGCCGGCCGGCGGTATAGACGCTGGAAGCGATGATGGCCGATGTCGGCGGGGCCGGCGTCAGGTTCCGAACGGTTTCCATCGCTACCTCCTGGAGGCATGGCCTCGGGTCAGGATCAGGAACGTTCGATAAAGCTTAGCCTAAATCAGCAATGGGTTCGAGAGGCAGCCGTTCACTTCGCGGGTAGCGATCCCGGGACAACAATCTTGTCTGTCTTGTCGCCCTTCGGCCGCTCGGCCGGCATCTGGTCGCCGGTGACGATGTAGTAGATCGTCTCGGCGATATTGGTGGCATGATCGCCGATCCGCTCGATATTCTTGGCGCAAAACAGCAGGTGCGTGCAAGGCGTAATGTTGCGCGGATCTTCCATCATGTACGTCAGCAACTCGCGAAACAGCGAGGTGTACACGGCATCGATCTGATCATCGCGATCACGCACGAAGCCGATTTTTTCCACCGAGCGCGACGCGTAGACGTCGAGCACTTCCTTGAGCTGCGTCAACGCCAGGTCGGCCAAGGCCTCAATGCCGCGGAACAGGCTGGTCGGCTGGCGCCCTTCTATGACGGCAACCACGCGCTTGGCGACATTCTTGCCGAGGTCGCCGACCCGTTCGAGGTCCGCCGAGATGCGGATCGCGCCGACGATCTCGCGCAAATCCGTCGCCATCGGCTGGCGCTTGGCGATGATGATGATCGCCTTGTCGTCGATCTCGCGCTGCCCTTCGTCCAGAACGGAATCGTCACGGATGACTTTCTGGGCAAGGCCGGGGTCGGCGTTGACCAGGGCCGCGATCGCCTGTTCGACCATGCGTTCGGCATGACCGCCCATCGCGGCGATGCGCTTCGACAAATATTTCAGCTCCTCGTCATAGGCGCTGACGATGTGCACGGACTGCATAGAGATGCCTTCCCGGGGTCTTCTGGTCCCAGTCGTTTCCTCGAATCCCCGCTGATATGCTAGCCGGATGACAGAAAAAAGAAACCGTTAGAGCGACGTGCGTTCACTTGAATACAGAGTACGCTCTAAATCCCTTATCCACGCATCCGGCTATCCTGAAATCTTCCGGTTTTCGGGCCGACGCCTTCTTAGATAGTGAGGCGTCAGTGCGCCGGCAAATGCACCGTGAAAGCTGCGCCCTTGCCGACCTCCGACTTGATCGAGAGCCTGGCATTGTGGCGCGTCAAGATATGCTTGACGATGGACAGGCCAAGACCGGTGCCTTTCTGGGTCCGGCTGTTTTCGACATCGACGCGGTAGAAGCGTTCGGTAATGCGCGGGATATGTTCCTCGGGAATGCCGGGGCCGAAGTCCCGGATGGAGACGTCGATGCCCGGTTCGGGACCGTCATCGCGGTGAGCAATCGTCACCACGACACGTCCACCCGACTGTCCGTATTTGCAGGCGTTTTCCAGCAGATTTTCGAAAACCTGGAAAAGTTCATCGCGATCCCCGGGCACATCAAGCGGCCCTTCTGCGAAATCCCGCTCTATGGCAACGCCGTTTTCCCTGGCAAGCGGGCCCAGCGAATCGATGACGCTGTCGAGGGTCTGGCGGAGATCGACCTCGGTTCCCGGCTTCAGATAGGGTTTCATCTCCAGCCGCGACAGCGACAGCAGGTCGTCGATCAGGCGCGCCATGCGGCCGGTCTGGTTCTGCATGATCTGCAGGAACTGCTCGCGCGCCGCCGGGTCGTTGCGGGCCGGGCCGCGCAGCGTCTCGATGAAGCCGGAGATCGAGGCGAGTGGGGTGCGCAGTTCGTGGCTGGCATTGGCGATGAAGTCGGCGCGCATCCGGTCGATCCGGCGCGCCTCGCTCTGGTCTTTGAAGACCAGCACATAGAGGTCGGTGCCGTGACCGACCGAAGACGCACTCACCCGATAGGCCCGTTCGACCGGCAGCTTTTCGGTATAGTCAACGACATCCGAAGCGGCGGCGCCCGATAAAATACTGTCCAGCAAGGCCTGCATCTCGGGCGCCCGGAATTTCAGCGACAGCGAGATGCCGGGTGCGATGCCGCCGAAGGCGGCGAAGGCGGCGGCGTTGGCATGGACGATCGTGGCGGTGCGATCGAAGATGATCAGCGGATCGGCAACGGCGGCCGCCAGATATTCTCCCGACAGCTGTTGTAGCCCGCCCGCCTCGATCGCCGCGGCGTCCTCCGCTGACTGGCGCGCAACGCTGGCCGGCAGCATCGCGGCGGCAAGCAGCAGTACGGCACATGCCAGCAGCACGACATAGCCGGACATGTCTGCGAAACCATAGACGGTCAGGACCGCGACGATGCCGGCCGCCAGCAGCCAGCGGCTGTTCCACAACCGGATGACGACGGCTTGCGCCGTGCTTCGCTGTTCTGCGCCGCCGATGTCAACCATTGTCAGCCATTGTCAGCCATTCGCGCGCACTGTGCCTCCGTCCCGACCCCGGCCGGTCAGGTGGAACTCCCCACTGGACCGGCGCTAGAGCGCTGTGCGTTACAATTGGACGCACAAAGGACGCTCTACCACTCTCAATCTGCTGCATCGTTCTTTCCGAAATCGATTCCGATTTTCGGGCCGATGCAGTAAGGCTCCAATAGCATGAGTCCGGAAACTGGAAAGGTTCGTCTCGATGAAAAACCCCAAGGAAGATGCCACCGCGCCCGTTCCAGGTCCGCTGAAGATCCGCATCGACGGCAAGGAGCGCGAATTCGACATCGACGATCCCAAGCTTCCGGCCTGGGTCGAGGACAACAAGCTGACCGCCGGCGGCTATCCCTACGACAAGAAAATGAACAGCGACGAGTATGACGAGGCGCTCGAGCGACTGCAGATCGAGCTGGTCAAGGCGCAGGCATGGCTGCAATCGACGGGCAAGCGGGTGATGTCGCTGTTCGAAGGACGCGATGCCGCCGGCAAGGGCGGTACGATCTTCGCGCTGCGGCAGTACATGAATCCCAGGACAGCGCGCAACGTAGCGCTCACCAAGCCTAGCCCAACCGAACTCGGGCAATGGTATTTCCAGCGCTATGTCGCGCACTTTCCGACATCCGGCGAGTTCGTCACCTTCGACCGCTCCTGGTATAATCGCGCCGGCGTCGAGCCGGTAATGGGCTTCTGCACGCCGGAGCAGCATGAGAAATTCCTTGGCGAGACGCCGTACTTTGAACGGATGATCTGCAACGAGGGCATCCATTTCTTCAAATTCTGGTTGAACATCGGTCGGGAAACACAGCTTGAGCGGTTTCACGATCGCCGCTGGAGTCCTTTGAAGAGCTGGAAATTCTCGCCGATCGACATTGCCGGCATGACCAAATGGGACGACTACACCAAGGCGCGCGACCTCATGTTCGAACGCACGCACGAGGAATTCGCGCCCTGGATCATCGTGCGGGCCAATGACAAGCGGCGCGCGCGACTTGCCATCATCCGGCGCATCCTGTTGTCGCTTCCCTATGACGGCCGCGATCTTGACGCCATCGGCAAGGAAGACAAGAAGATCATCGGGGAAGGGCCTTCGTTCCTGGGAAAGCAGGCCTGAAGCACTGCCGCGCGCCCCCAAGGACGCGCGGCACGATTCCGAATATTCCTGTCATTCTGCCGAATGACTTCTTATGCCGCCAGCCGGGCAATCCGCTGCAGCCGCTTCAGCGTGGTATCGTCCTGCAAAGCCTGCTGAAACAGCGAAATCTCCTGGTCAATGCGATCGCAGAGCGCGCCTGTGTCGCCCTTGAGCAGGTCGCGCGTCTGCAGCAGTGCGGCGAACGGCTTCTTGGCGAGTTGCCTGGCTCTGCCTAGTGCGGCTTCCTCAACATCGCCCACCACGATCTCCGTGACCAGGCCAAGCATCCTGGCGTCCTCGGCACTAAGCGTGTCGCCCAGGCAGAAGAAGCGGAAAGCGCCGGCATAACCGAGTTTCTGCGGCGCCAGGATGCTGGTCGCCGCGTCCGGCACGAGGCCGAAATCGACGAACGGCACCCGGAACGTGCTTTCATCAGATGCGATCACCATGTCGCAATGGAACAGGATGGTGCAGCCGACGCCGACGGCGTCGCCATCGACACAGGCAAGGACTGGTTTGGGGAACGTCGCCAAGGTGCGGAACATGTCGGTGACGGCGGCGATCAATCGTTGATGCTTGGTGGCGTCGAGGAATTCGGAAAAATCGCCGCCGAGGCAGAAGCAGCCGGCGAGGCCGCGCAGCACCACGACGCGCACATCATCGTCGATTGCGGCTTCGTGGAAGATCTTGGCCAGGCTTTCATAGGCTCGCCCGTCCAGCACCGGCCGGCCGTCATCCGACGACACCGTGACAATTAGCGTATGATTGCGGAACTCTGTTTGCGGGTGGATGTTCATGGCTGTCTCCAATTCTCACGAGGCCTGCCTCATTCCGAGCCTGTCGGGATAACCCCTGGCCAGCACTGGCGCGAAATGACTGCGACGCGAGCGCACCACCTCAAGCGTATGCTCGTTGAAGGTGAGCAGCGTCGCGACGACCTGCTGGTTGCCATAGGTGCGCTGGTAGCCAAGCGGCTTCGCCAGGAAGTGCAATTGCAGCGCCCGCAGGACCCACATCGGCTCGAACTCGATGATCACCTGGTTGACGTTGCGCCTCAGCCCCCACTCGACGAAGCCGGCAATGAGCTCGGTGCCGACCGTCGACACGCCGCGCTTGCCGTCACGAAAGCCCGGCGCCACCGCATAGCGGGTCAGTTCCCAGACGTTCGGCCCGGACGGCGGCGTCCCTTCATAGAGGTCCGCCAGCACCTCGGTCAGGAGATGCGCCCGCGTTGTCGGCAACATCCGCTGATAACCGGCGAGCTCGCCATTGCGGATGACGAGCTGATGCACCGCCTCGTCATGGTCGAACTGATCGATCTCAAGGCCATCGGGGCGCTGCAGATCGGTCCACCCCATCTCCTCGACGAAAATCTTGTAGCGCAAACGATGAACGGCCTCCCAAAGGTCGGGACGTTCCATAAGTTCCTGTGTGGTAAGGGAAAAAAGCATCTGCCGTCTCCTAGGTTCAATAGGAAGATACGGCCGGGCTGTCCCGAGAAAATTACGCGATCACGTAGGCAAGAATTTCTAGGCCGGCACGGCCGAGCTAGCTAATATAGCCGCGCCTTATCGCTTCCGCGACTGCCTGCACCCGGTTGACGGCACCGAGTTTGCTTTTGGCGTTAAGAAGGTGTTTCTCTGACGTGTGTTCCGAAATGCCGAGAATCTGTGAAATCTCCCATTCGGACTTGCCGACGGCGGCCCATTGCATGCATTCGCGCTCACGAGGCGTCAGTTCGATGTGGTCGATGGTCTTCGCCGCCATCGTGTGGATCTGCATGGCGCGGCCAATCGCATAAGTCGCCACCAGCGATACCAGCCCAAAATCGGCGCCAGACAATTCGACGGCTTCGCCGCCGAGCGACACCATGACGATCTGGCCATCGAGCGTGATCAGCGGGAAGGCCAATCCGTCGCGCAGCTTGAATTCGCCGGCGTCGCCCATCACTTCGCCGCTGCTCTTGTCGATGCGAATGCCCTGAGACGCTTCCCGCCACTGGAATGGCGCCTGCAGCTGCTTCATGTGGCTGACGACGGGGTCATGGTCGACATAGTTGCGCGCGACGTAGCGCTCCAGCCATTCCCCCGGCCACTCGCAAAGCAGCACATGGTCCTTTTGCTGCCCTCTTGGCGTTCCCGGTTGCGGAACCGTCCCGGCCATCAGCGCTGTCAGGCCGAACTCCGAGGTTATGCCAAGCAGCTTTTCGCAGACCGCGGCCGCCGTATTGGCGTGCTGCAGCTGATCTATGAATTCCAGTGTGCGATCGAAGTGGCCCATTGCAACATCTACCCCATGTTGCCTTCTGCGTTGAGATCAACGGTCCAGCGCTTGACTTGCACTCTGCCATCGACCCCGGATTACAAACCTGCTCCTCTCTGTTTGCAGCGCCTTGCGGCTACCCTCCAGCCGACGCCGCACATGTTTGCAAGGTCGCTGAAGCATAACCCTAAATCGACGTGATGAAATCAAAAACCGTTGTGCCTGTGGTATTTTCGTACCAAAAGCCACATTGGACAGGACAGGGCGGAGCTCGATCGTGGCAATTCGGTGGACAACCATCGTCTTGATGCTGGCAATCACCGGGGCACAGTGGCTCACGGCAGCGCGTGCCGCGGAGCCGCAAGTGCCGGTGCTGTGGGATGCCAAGGAGCGGCTGCCGAAGCCTGACCTTTCCGCGCTGCCGCGTCTTAGATTTCTGACCACCACCGATTTCCCGCCGTTCAACTTCCTCGACGGAGCGGGTCGCTTGTCCGGCTTCCACGTCGATCTGGCACGCGCCATCTGCGCCGAACTCGGCATCGCGGAAAAATGCCAGATCCAGGCGCTGCCTTGGGCCGAGCTCGAAGGGGCGCTGCAGAAGGGCGAAGGCGAAGCGATCATTGCCGGCATCGCCGCCACGCCGGAGTCGCGGTCGAAATACGCCTTCTCGCGTTCCTACCTGCAGTTTCCGGCGCGCTTCATCATGCCGAAGACAAAGGCGTTCACGGAACCGATCTTCGACACACTGCGCGGCAAGCGCGTCGGCGTGGTCGCCGGCTCCGCGCATGAGCGGATGCTGCGCGATTATTTCGGCACCGTTCAGGTCGTCCCCTTCGACCGGCCGGAAGAGCTCTATGATGATCTCAAGGCCGGCAAGATCGACGCCGCCTTCGGTGACGGCATGCGCTTCGCCTTCTGGCTGGGCGGGTCGGATGCCGCAGCCTGCTGCCGCTTTGCCGGCGGCCCGTATCTGGCGCCAGAATATCTGGGCTCGGGCATGGCCATCGCCACCAGGGCCAACGATCCGGCGCTGGCCGCAGCGTTCGACTACGCACTGCAGGAGATTTCGGTGAAGGGCACCTTCGCCGAATTTTATCTGCGCTATTTCCCCGTCAGTTTTTTCTGATCCGGTCCGGTCAGTTTTCTAGTCCGGTCCGGTCAGTTTTTCTGAGTCTTCAGGGCCTGGATCAAGTCAACGTGCGCAGGCGGGCCTTGGCGGCACGGGCGATGGCGGCGACGGTGAGCGTGTCGAGATCGAGTTGGCGACGGATAAGCTGCAGCACCCTCACCTCCTCCAAACGCATTTCGAGGTCGACGGCCGCAACCTCGAAGGCTGCGGCATAGGCGGTATCAAGCAGGCGTTCGGGCAGTGCTTCAGCGACCCGCGCCAAAACGCCTTCCAGCCCGTCCTTTTCGTGCAGCATCTTTTGGCAGTCCTGGGCGACGCCGACCAGCCGGTCGTGGTCGAAATCCTCGAACACCGGCCATGAGCGGACAACGTCGCCGATCCGCGCCAGTTCGACATTGGTCATGTCGCGATCGGACGCGGAGGTGATGACCATCAGATAGATCAGGGCTTCATGCGGCGGCAACGACATTTAAAACTCCTCAAACGGGCTCCGAAGTTAGGAACGCGGCACCGACGCCGCAAGGAAAAAGAGCCGCGATCGTTGACGCCCACGGCAGGCACGCCTAGAGACCGGTTGAAAACCTCTTCCGGCCCCCATTTGCGGCGATGCCGGCGAACGATTTGGAAACAGTGACATGGCGGGATCAAACATCGTCGATCTCAATCCCGAGGTGCTTGCGGCAGCGGCTGAAAGCAAGGCGTGGCCGTTCGAAGAAGCCAGGAAGATCGTCGAGCGCTACAAAGACACTGATTTTCCCGAGACCGTTCTGTTTGAGACCGGCTACGGCCCGTCGGGGCTGCCGCACATCGGTACTTTCGGCGAGGTCGCACGCACCTCGATGGTGCGCCATGCCTTCCGCGTCCTCACCCGGGACGCGGTCAAGACCAAAATATTGTGCTTTTCCGACGACATGGACGGCATGCGGAAGATTCCGGACAACGTCCCCGATCGCGCCGCACTCGAGCCGCACCTGCACAAGCCGCTCTCGTCCGTCCCCAACCCTTTCGGCGGCGACTATGCGAGCTTCGCAGACCACAACAACGCAATGCTTTGCCGTTTTCTGGACACGTTCGGCTTCGACTACGAGTTCGCCAGCGCGACGGAATACTACAAGGCTGGCCGTTTCGACGACGTTCTGCTGCGCGCTGCCGAACGTTTCGATAAGATTATGGACGTGATGCTGCCGACGCTCGGAGAGGAGCGTCAGGCGACCTACAGTCCGTTCTTGCCGATTTCCCCCAAAAGTGGCCGCGTGCTTTACGTCCCCATGAAGCGTGTCGACGCCAAGGCCGGCACTATCACCTTCGATGATGACGGCACCGAAACCACGCTGCCCATAACCGGCGGCAGGGTGAAGCTGCAATGGAAGCCGGATTTCGGCATGCGCTGGGCGGCGCTCGGCGTCGATTTCGAAATGTTCGGCAAAGACCACCAGACGAATGCGGTGATCTACGACCGTATCTGCAATATCCTGGGCGGGCGGGCGCCGGAGCATTTCGTCTATGAGCTGTTCCTGGACGAGAACGGCCAGAAGATTTCGAAGTCGAAGGGCAACGGACTGACCATAGACGAGTGGCTGACCTACGCGCCGACCGAAAGCCTCGAACTCTACATGTACCAGCGGCCGCGGCAGGCAAAGAAGCTCTATTTCGACGTCATTCCGAAGGCGGTGGACGAGTATTACGCCTTTTTGTCCGCCTATCGCCGGCAGGAGTGGAAGGAGCGGCTGGGAAACCCCGTCTGGCACATGCATGACGGTAACCCGCCTGTCGTCGACCTGCCGGTGTCGTTCGCGCTGCTGCTCAATCTGGTCAGCGCCTCGAACGCCCAGAACAAGGACGTGCTGTGGGGGTTCATTTCGCGCCACACATCGGGCGTGACGCCGAAGACCCATCCCGAGCTCGACCGGCTGGCCGAATATGCGATCCGCTATTTCGACGATTTCGTGAAGCCGGCCAAGGTGTACCGGGCCGCCGACGCGGTCGAGCGCGAGGCGCTGACGAAACTCTCCGAAGCGCTCGCCACGTTGCCGCCAGATGCCGATGGCGAGGTGATCCAGAATGCCGCCCTCAACGTCGCGCGCAAGATCGAACGCTATCAGGACCATTCGAAGCAGAGCCCGGAGGGCGGGCCGGGCGTGTCCGTCGCCTTTTTCCAGATGATCTACCAGGTGCTGATCGGACAGGAGCGCGGCCCACGCTTCGGTTCCTTCGCCGCGCTCTACGGCATCGCAGAAACCCGCGCGCTCATTCAGAAGGCGCTGGCTGGTCAGCTGGCGGCGTAGCCGTCGTCTCGGTTGGCGGCGAAGCCGTCGCCGACGGGTCGAGAATCAGCTGCGTCGGCTGCGCTGCCGCGACAGGGGCTGGTGCCGGAGGCAGGCCGGCGAGACTGGGCGCCGGCCCGAAAATGCCCTTCCTCGCCGTACGCGCCTTCTCGCCGGCCTCGACGTAAGGGCCACCCTCTGCTGCGCGCGCCCAGCCGTTTTCGATCAACCACTGACCGACATCCTGGTTGCCAACGCGGCATTCGGCGGCGATCAGGTCGCGGCCGCCTTCGGGCGGCACCGCGCAAACCACCGCCCGGCCGCGCAGGAAGGCACGGAACGCCGTTCGCGCCCGGCTGCCGCACGTCCAGGACTTACCGCCGTCGGCGCAAGTCTCGTCCTGCCTGACGATGTCGATACCCGAAATCGCGACCGAGTAGCCCTTGGCCTCGATCACACCGGCGGCCGGCGCAACCGGCTGGAACAGTTTTGTCCCGTTCCAGTCGTCGGGCATTTTCAATTTGGGCGGTTTGGGGGGTCCGGCCAGCGCCAGGTCACTCAGCGGGGCGCGCGGCTCGACCCGTTCAAGCTCTTCGGGCTGAAGCTGCGGCGGCGCGACGACCTCGGGATCGATGGCCCTGGAATGCGCCTCCGGCCTTGCCGCCTTGGGTCGCGGGATCGCTGATGTGGCAGGCGCGTCGGATTGCGCCGCCATGCCAGCCTGCGCTCGAGCCGCGACACGGCCGTTTTCGCCTTGAAGCACGGCGCGGCCGCCGGCGACGATCGCGGCCCCCATAACCAAGATCGTCAACACGGCAGCGGCTGTATGTAGCGGACGCACTGGCGGCCCCTACTGGCTTGCCCAGACAATCCGCGCCACCCATTCGACATCGCGCATAGGGATTTCGCGGTCCGGGTGATCGGGATTGAGCGAAACCAGCATGATCGACTTCGACGACTGACGGTCCAGCACCTTCGCCATGACCTCGCCGGCATTGGTCTTGACGACGACCCGGTCGCCCTTGCGGGTGGCAGCGCCCGGCTCGACGATCAGCACGTCGCCATTGCGGTAGAGCGGCAGCATGGAATCGCCCTGAACCTGCAGCGCATAGGAGGTTTCGGTCGCCTGTGCCGGAAGCTCGATCAGGTCCCAGCCCTGCCCCGCCGGAAAACCGGCATCATCGAAGAAGCCGCCGGCGCCGGCCTGGGCGAAGCCGAGCAGCGGCACCGAAGACCTCTGTGCGGGCAGAGATCCGGGAACGGGCTTGCCCCGGCCTTCGACCAGCCCCGTGAATTCGTCGAGCGAGGCGCCCGTCGCCTCGATGATCTTGGCCAGCGATTCGGTCGACGGCCAGCGCGGCCGCCCGTCCGAGGACAGCCGCTTCGACTTGTTGAAGGCAGTCGAGTCGAGGCCCGCGCGTTTCGCCAGCCCGGAGGCCGAGAGCGAATAGCGCTCGGCGAGAGCATCGATGGCGGCCCATACGCGGTCATGCGAGAGCACTTTTGCTCTCCTTCAGAACAGGAAAAAATACCTTCTCCGTTCTAACCGGTGGCCGTGATTTTGTCCACCACCGAAGGCGGCGTCACGCCGCCTTCTTGGCTTCGCTCCTGGCATAGGGATCGAAGCGTTCGTAGAAAGTCTCGCCCTTCTCCGCCATGTCGAGCAGGAGCTTGGGCGCCTTGAACTCGGCGCCGTACTTCTTTTGCAGGCCCTTGGCGATCTTGACGAATTTCTTTGCGCCGATGCCGTCGATGTAGGACAGCACGCCGCCGGTAAAGGGCGCGAAGCCGAAGGCGAGGATCGAGCCGACATCGGCTTCGCGCGGATCGGTGACGATGCCCTCCTCCATCACCCGCGCCGCCTCTAGCGCGATGGTGACCAGGAGCCGCTGCTTCAGTTCCTCATAGTCGACCTTTTCAGGCGCCAACTGCGGATAGAGATCCTTCAGGCCCGGCCACAACTTCTTCTTGGCAGGCTTTTGCGGATAGTCGTAAAAACCCTTGCCGTTCTTGCGGCCAAAGCGACCATGCGTGTCGACCAGCGTGTTGATCAGCGCCATCTGCTTCGGGTCGACCGCGTTTTCGCCGAGATCGCGCATGGTCTGCTTCATGATCTTCTGCGCGAGGTCGATCGCCGTTTCGTCCGTGAGCGCCAAAGGACCGACCGGCATGCCGGCGGCCTTCGCCGCGTTCTCGATCATCGGCGCCGGAACGCCCTCGATCAGCATCTTGTAGGCTTCCGACATGTAGCGCAGCACGCAGCGGTTGACGTAGAAGCCGCGCGTGTCGTTGACGACGATCGGCGTCTTCTTGATGGCGCGGACGAAGTCGATCGCGGCGGCCAGCGCCTTTTCGCCCGTCTTCTTGCCCAAAATGATCTCGACCAGCATCATCTTGTCGACCGGCGAGAAGAAATGGATGCCGATAAAATTCTTCGGCCGCGCCGAATTCTTCGCCAGCGACGTGATCGGGATGGTGGACGTGTTCGACGCGAAGACCGCCGACGGCTTCAGCATGGCCTCCGCCTTTTCGGTGGCGTCCTTCTTGACGCCCGAATCCTCGAACACCGCCTCGACCAGCAGGTCGCAGCCTGCGAGGTCGGCATAGTCTGCCGTCGGCGTGATCAGCGACAGCAGCCTGTCCTTGTCCTCTGGCTTGGCGCGGCCCTTCCTGACCTGATCCGAGATCAGGCTGTCCGAATGCGCCTTGCCCTTGACGGCAGCTTCCATGTCGCGGTCGAGCAGCACCACCGGAATGCCGGCCTTGGCCGTGACATAGGCGATGCCGGCGCCCATGAAACCGGCGCCGAGCACGCCGATCTTCTTGAACTTGGTTTCCGGCACGCCGCTCGGACGACGCGCGCCCTTGTTCAGTTCCTGCAGCGACACGAACAGCGAGCGGATCATCGCCGCCGCTTCCCTGGTCTGCATGATCTCGGTGAAATAGCGCTGCTCGATGCGCAAGGCGGTGTCGAACGGCACCAGCAGGCCTTCATAGACGCATTTCAGGATGGCGGCGGCGGCAGGGTAGTTGCCATAGGTCTCGCGACGCAGGATGGCGATTGCCGGAGGCCACAGATTGGCGCCGGCCACCGAATAGACCGGGCCGCCGGGCAACTTGAAGCCCTTCTCGTCCCACGGCGCCACCGGCTTCAAGCCATTTCTGATCATGGCTTTGGCGGTTTCGACTAGCTTTTTCGGCTCGGCGATCTCGTGGATCAGGCCCATCGACTTGGCCCTCTGCGGGGACAACGTCTGGCCGGAGGTCAGCATCTGCAGCGCCTGCTGCTGGTCGGTCAGCCGCGGCACGCGCTGGGTGCCGCCGGCGCCCGGGAAGATGCCGATCTTCACTTCGGGGAGCGCCATCTTGACCTTGTCGGAATCGGCCGCGACACGGCCATGGCAAGCGAGCGACAGCTCGAATGCGCCGCCCATGCAGGTTCCGTTGATCGCCGACACCCACGGCTTGCCTGAGGTTTCCAGTTTGCGGAACAGGCCGGTCATATAGCCGGCATTTTCGAACAGCGCCTTGGTCGCCTTGTCCAGGTCCTTGGCTTTGTCGGCGGCGAAGGTCGCCAACATCTTCTGCAGCATGGTGATGTCGGCGCCGCCAGAGAAACTATCCTTGCCGGAGGTGATCACCGCCCCCTTTATCGCCGCGTCGCTCGCCACCTTGTCGACGATGGCGTTCAGTTCCAGCATCGCTTCTTCGGTGAAGACGTTCATCGAGCGGCCAGGCATATCCCAGGTGACCAGCGCGATGCCGTCAGCGTCGATGTCGAGGGTGAAATTGGTGTAGCTCATCGTCTTTCTCCCGGTCAGACGCGTTCGATGATCGTTGCGGTGCCCATGCCGGCGCCGATGCAGAGCGTCACCAGCGCGGTGTTCAGGTCGCGGCGCTCCAGTTCGTCCAGCACCGTTCCGAAGATCATCGCACCTGTCGCGCCGAGCGGATGGCCCATGGCGATGGCGCCGCCATTGACGTTGATCCTATCGTGCGAAATGTCGAAAGCCTGCATGTAGCGCAGCACCACCGAGGCGAACGCCTCGTTGATCTCGAACAGGTCGATGTCCGACAGCTTCATCCTGGCGCGCTTCAGCAGCTTCTCGGTCACGTCAACCGGACCGGTCAGCATCAGCACCGGTTCCGAGCCGATATTGGCGAATGCACGGATGCGCGCGCGCGGCTTCAGGCCGAGCGACTTTCCAGCCTTCTTGGAGCCGAGCAGAACGGCCGCCGCGCCATCGACGATGCCGGACGAATTGCCGGCGTGGTGGACGTGATTGACCTCCTCCACCTCGGGATGCTTCTGCAACGCGACGGCATCGAAGCCGCCCATTTCGCCGGGCATGACGAAGGACGGGTTGAGTGCGGCCAGCGACTGCATATCGGTCGAAGGCCGCATGTGCTCGTCGTGGTCGAGGATGGTCAGGCCGTTCTGATCCTTGATCGAGATCACCGAATTCTTGAAGCGGCCTTCGCCCCAGGCTTTGGCGGCGCGCTTCTGGCTCTCGACCGCATAGACGTCGACGTCGTCGCGCGAAAAGCCGTATTTCGTGGCGATCAGATCGGCCGAGATGCCTTGCGGCACAAACCAGCCCGGCAGGCCGACCGAAGGATCCATGAACCAGGCGCCGCCGGATGCGCCCATACCGACGCGCGACATCGATTCGACGCCGCCGGCGATGACGATCTCGTCGGCGCCTTGCGCGATTTTGGCCGCGCCGAAATTGATGGCGTCCAGGCCAGAGGCGCAGAAACGCGAGATCTGCATGCCGGGCGCTTTCGTGTCGTAACCCGCCTCGAAGGCGGCGGCACGCGGAATGACAGAACCCGCCTCGCCGACCGGGTCGACGCAACCGAAGATGATGTCGTCGACGATGCCGGTATCCAGCCCATTGCGGTCCCGGATCGCCTCAAGCACCTTGGCGCCGAGCCGCACCGCCGGCACCTCGTGCAGCGAGCCATCCTTCTTGCCCCTGCCGCGCGGCGTTCGCACTGCGTCATAGACATAAGCTTCGGCCATTTTCCTGCTCCTTGGTTTGCCGAAAAGTCGCTCAGAGAGAGCGTCCAATCAGCAATTTCATGATCTCGTTGGTGCCGCCGTAGATACGCTGGACGCGAGCGTCGCGGAACATGCGGGCGATCGGATACTCATTCATGTAGCCATAGCCGCCATGCAATTGAAGGCACTCGTCGACGACTTTTCCCTGGAGGTCGGACAGCCAGTATTTGGCCATCGAGGCCGTCACCGGGTCGAGGCCACCATTGATATGGCGGGTGACGCAGTCGTTGTAGAAGACCCGGCCGATGGTTGCTTCGGTCTTCAGTTCGGCGAGCCTGAACTGGGTATTCTGGAATTCGATAATCGCCTTGCCGAAGGCTTTGCGCTCCTTGACGTAGTCGATGGTCAACGCCAGCGCCCGCTCGATCATGGCGATGGCGCCAGTGCCGATCTGCAGCCGCTCCTGCGGCAATTGCTGCATCAGCTGGACGAAGCCCTGGCCTTCCTCGGGGCCGAGCAGATTGGAGGTCGGCACGCGCATATCGTTGAAGAACAGTTCCGACGTGTCGTTGGCCTTGAGCCCGATCTTGTCGAGGTTGCGGCCACGCTCGAACCCTTCCACCTCGTCGGTCTCGACGACGATCAGCGAAGTGCCCTTGGCGCCCTTCTCCGGATCGGTCTTGGTGACGACAATGATGAAATTGGCGAGCTGGCCGTTGGTGATGAAGGTCTTTGAGCCGTTGACCTTGTACTGGTTGCCATCCTTCTCGGCTCGCGTCTTGACCCCCTGCAGGTCGGAGCCGGCGCCGGGCTCGGTCATGGCGATGGCGCCGATCAGCTCGCCGGTCGCCAGTTTCGGCAGCCATCTCTTCTTCTGCTCCTCCGAGCCATAATGGAGGATATAAGGGGCGACGATCGAATTGTGCAGGCCGATGCCGAAACCGTCGACGCCGACGTGGCCGATCGCCTCGATGATGGCGCTCTCATGCGCGAATGTCCCGCCCGAACCGCCATATTCCTCCGGCATCGAGGCGCAGAGCAGACCGGCCGCGCCCGCCTTCAGCCAGCACTCGCGGTCGACCATCTCGTTCTTCTCGAACTCGTCATAGCGCGGCGCGATCTCTTCCGACATGAAGCGGTGCGCCATGTCGTAGAGCATGCCGACCTCGTCTGCCGCCCAGGCGGGTTTGGGCAAAGCAAGCACTTCGGCAGGATTTGTCGCCACGATTTCCTCCGCGTATCGACAGGTTAAGGCCGTTTGTACCGACGCTGTCGAGCTTAGAACGCTTCCGCCGGCAGTGCCATCAATGTCTCGGCGCCGCTGGAGATGCGGGCGAGATGCGCCGACGTCTCCGGCATAATCCGCTCCATGAAGAAGCGCGCCGTCACCAGCTTGCTGTCGTAGAAGGTCGAAGGCCCATTGGCGCCATTCGCCAATTTCGCCCCGGCTGCCTTGGCCATCTGCGCCCACATGTAGCCCAGCGCCACCAGGCCGAAGAGATGCATGTAGTCGGTCGAGGCGGCGCCGGCGTTGTCGGGCTTGGCCATGCCGTTCTGCATCAGCCACATCGTCGCCGCCTGCAGATCGTTGAGGCCCTTGTTCAGCGCCTTGGCGAAAGGCGCCATCTTCTCGTCGGTGCGGTTCTCCTCGCAGAATTCGCCGACCTCCTTGAAGAAGGCCTGCACGGCGCGGCCGCCATTCAAGGCCAGCTTGCGGCCGACGAGGTCGAGTGCCTGGATGCCGTTGGCGCCTTCGTAAATCATGGCGATGCGGGCATCGCGCACGAACTGGCTCATGCCGTGCTCTTCGATGTAGCCGTGGCCGCCGAACACTTGCTGCGCCATCACCGCGTGGTCGAAACCCTTGTCGGTGAGCACGCCTTTGACCACCGGCGTCATCAGGCCGGTGTAGTCGTCGGCAGCCTGGCGGTCCTTGTCGTCACTGGCACGGTGAGCGATGTCCGACTTGATCGCCGTCCACAGCGCCAGCGCGCGGCCGGCCTCGTTGAAGGCCTTCATGGTCATCAGGCTGCGGCGGATGTCGGGATGGACGATGATCGGATCGGCTTTCTTGTCCGGCGCCTTCGGCCCGGACAACGAGCGACCCTGCAGGCGATCCTTGGCATAGGACACAGCGTTCTGGTAGGCGACCTCCGACAGAGAAAGCCCTTGCAGGCCGACGCCGAGCCGGGCCTCGTTCATCATCGTGAACATGGCCTTCAGCCCGCCATTGGCCTCGCCGAGCAGCGTGCCTTGCGCCTCGTCATAGTTCATGACGCAGGTCGAATTGCCATGGATGCCCATCTTCTCCTCGATCGAGCCGCAGGACACGGTGTTCTTCTCGCCAGGATTGCCTGATGCATCGAGCTTGAGCTTCGGCACGATGAACAGCGAAATGCCCTTCACGCCTTCCGGTGCGCCCTCGATGCGGGCCAGAACGAGGTGGACGATGTTGTCCGACATGTCGTGCTCGCCGGCCGATATGAATATCTTCTGGCCTGAGATCCTGTAGGTGCCGTCGCCATTGGGAACCGCCTTAGTGCGCAGCAGGCCGAGATCGGTGCCGCAATGCGGCTCGGTCAGGTTCATGGTGCCTGTCCAGGCGCCCTCGACCAGCTTCGGCAGCCAGATCGCCTTCTGCTCGTCGGTGCCGTGAGTAATGATCGCCGCGATCGCGCCCTGCGTCAGGCCGGGATACATCATCAGCGACATGTTGGCCGAAACCATATATTCGGAAACAGCAGTATGCACCGCGTAAGGCAGACCCTGGCCGCCAAATTCGACGGGTGCGGCCAGTCCCATCCAGCCGCCATCGCGATACTGGTCGAAGGCCTCCTTGAAGCCTTTCGGGGTACTCACCGAGCCATTGTCATGGCGCGCGCAACCTTCCATGTCACCGACGCGGTTCAGCGGCTGCATGACGTTTTCGGCGAGCTTGGCGCCCTCGGCGAGGATGGCCTCGACCACATCGGGCGTCGCGTCGGAAAATCCGGGAAGGTTGGAATAGCGTTGGTAGCTCAGTACCTCGTTCAGCACAAACAGTGTGTCCTGGACCGGCGCCCTGTAGATCGGCATGCGTTTCCTCCACCATGCGGCCTTGGCCCCGAAATCAAGCCCCAAGATGAAGTCAGGGACAGCATGCGGACCAATGTTCAGGTCGGGGATAGCAAAAGTTGACGTTTGCGTAAACGTCAATTTTTTGATGCGACAAATTTTCCCGAAGTCTCACCCGTGAGCGTAGCGGCGCTACACCGTTGAAGCCAGTGCGGAACAGATTGAAATGTAGTCCTCCCGACGCAGCCGGAAGACAGAAAGAGCCGCGCGGCCAAGGCCACACGGCTCTCATTCGTCAGAAGCCCGGTCGCCGGAAGCCGGCGAGATCGAATTATCCGGCGACGCTGGCCTGCGGCGCCGCACGTTCGCTCAGCATCTGACGCACCGCCGCCATCGAGTTGCTCAATTCGTTGATGGCATCGTCGATCAGCGCCCGCTGCTTCTGCAGACGGGCAAGCTGCTTCTCCGACTTGTCGAGCGCCAGTCGCAACTGCTTGGTGTTGGAGCCTGTCGGGTCATACAGATCCATCATCTGCTTGACGTCGCGCAGCGAGAATCCGACCTTGCGGCCGAGCAGGATCAGCTTCAGCCGCGCCTTGTCGCGGCGCGTGTAGAGACGGGTCGAGCCGTCGCGTTGCGGATTGAGAAGGCCCTTGTCCTCGTAGAAACGCAGCGTGCGCAGCGTTACTCCGTATTTCTTGGCCATTTCGCCGATGCGGACAAGATCCTCGCCGGCTTTATCAGACATGTCATTGGTATTGGCCGCGGCTGCGCCGGGCGAAACAAGTTTCATGGTCACTGGCTTTCCCCATCTGGTGGCGTCGCGGTCCGGGACCTTGCGTCGCCTGAGTGGAAGCGGGGGCGTGCTTCCACTCGTGGTTTCAACAAACAAATCGCAAACGGCACAGTCTGTGCACCCTTACGTTTACGTCAATTCTATACCGATAGCCGCATCACGAAGCAAGGGCGTTGTGGGGAGGAACTTTTTGCCGCATCCGCCAGCGCATGGCCCGGCGGCGCTTTGGGCGGCCCGCCAACACGTTGTAACTTCTTAAGCTTAGTTAACGCGTTGTTTACCACGTTGGGCGAAATGTGCGCATGTCGGTTACCCGTGTTTATCCTGTAGCGAATTTTTCACGGTTTTTCGGAGCGCGGGTGAAACCCGGGAAGTTGGTCTTCCGCCGCAGCAAAGCCGCGCGGCCGCCTTCGTTTCCGGCAGGACTTTGGGAAACTGGTCATAAGCCAGCAGTAATTCTGAACGGGCGCATCGATGAACAGCAAGCGGTCCTATCTCGATACACTCAACGCCGGCAGGCAGCGCAGGCCGCACACCACGCTTGAACAGCTCAACCGTTCCCTGGAAACGCTGGAGCAGCGGCTGGACCGGACGCGCGAGGACATGAGCGAGCGTCTCGATCCGCGCCGGCCGAGCGCGGAGCCGCGCTATGCCAGCGCCCGACCCTATGAGGATCCGCGCCTCGCACAGCCGCCGAAAAGCCCGGCGCCGGCTACCTTCGACCAGAGTTACCAGGCCATCGCCCGCGATATCGACCGCGTGCGCGGCCAAGAAGACGGCGTCGCCGTGGTCGGCAAGATCGCCGGCGAATTGCGCGGTCTGCGCGAGGAACTGCGCCACCAGATGACCGCCGGCCTGCAGCGCGAATTCGAAGCGCTGCGCAAGGACATCGAGCGGGCTTTCCAGGCAAGCGCCCAGCCGGGTGGCCAATCGGGGGGCGGTAAAGGCAGCGCCGAACTCGGCGTCGAGTTCGAGCGGCTTTCCAGCGCCATCCAGACCCTTGCCGAAAAGAGCGACGACAGAAGCGTCAACATGCTCCGGCTCGAGTTGGAGCAGGTCAAGGCCGCGCTCGACACGTTGGCGCGCGAGGAGAGCGTGCAGGCGGTCGGCCGCCGCTGGGACGATTTCGACCGCCGCTGGACCGCGTTCGAGGATCGTGTCGATGCCGATCAGCGCAAGCGGTCGGACGCACCCGGTCTTTCGATGCTGACCGACCGGCTCGAACAGATCAGCAATGCCGTCAACAATTTGCCGGAATCAATGTCGCTGCGGTCGCTCGAAGAAAAAGTCCGCACGCTTGCCGGTGCCGTAGATCATTTCGCCAGGCAGCAGGACAATCGCGGCAGCAGCACATTCGGTATGATCGACGAGCGGCTGGACGAGATTTCCCGCGCTATCGTCGCATCCACCGTCGCCGCGCAGGCCAATTCATTCGACCCCGAACCCTTCGAACGAATCGAGAAGCGAATCGCCTCGCTTGCCCAGCAGATCGAGGAAGTCACGCAAGTTCACCCCAGCGGCGAGGTTATCGACCGCCTCAACATGCTGTCGAGCCGGGTCGACGATCTTGCCGGCCGGGCCAATTTGCCGGAGCAGGCGATGGAGCGTCTCGACAAGCAGATCGCGCTCATTGCCGACAAGATCGACAGGGCGCCTGCCATGCCGGATGCCGACTACATCTTCCAGGGGCTGGAGCAACGTTTCGACGTGCTGTCCGGCATGATAGAGCGCCGCCAAGGCGACGCGATCGAACAAGGCAACATGCTGTTTCGTGATCTCGAGCGCCGGCTGGACGAAGTCGTCGACAGGCTGGACCAACGTGTGCCGCAGATCGACGGGGCCGGCATCATGGACGCCATCGACGCCCGCTTCAGCGCGCTGGCCCAGCGCATGGAAACGCGCGTTCGCGATTCCGCAAGCGAAGCGGCGATCCGTGGCCTGGAAGGCCGCCTCGAAGATATTTCAAGCCGGCTGGATTCATCCGCGGCACAAGTCGCCGGCATCGACCCGGCCCTGATCCGCAGCTTGGAGGCGCAAGTCGCGGGTCTGTCGGCGCATCTTTCGAAGCCCGGCACGCCACTGCCGGAATTCGAGGACATCAGCCCTCGTCTCAACGAAATCGAGAAGTCGCTGGCTGGCACCCGCGATTCCATCCTCAGCGCGGCGCGCGAGGCCGCCGAGAGCGCCGTCCGTTCGCTGGCCGGCTCCAGTGCCAACACGGCGGCCGTCTCTGGCCTCGCCCAGGATTTGAAGACGCTCGAAGCACTGACGCGCCGTTCCGACGAGCGTAATTCGAGGACCTTCGAGGCTATTCACGACACGCTGCTCAAGATCGTCGACCGACTGGGCTCGCTGGAAACCGGCGAGGCGACCGAAGCCGCGAGCGAGTTCACGCAGCCTGCTGCGCCGGTGCGCGCGCGGGCGGCACGAGCCTCCAAGATCACGGTCCAGGACGCGCCGTCGATGGATATCGACCAGCCATCACCGCTGACTGGAGACATGGCCGACCTTGACAGCCGTGCCAATGCTATCATGCGCAATGAGCCAGACCCGCGCACGCCGGCCGAAGCCGCTGCGGCCGCGGCCATGGCGGCGCTTGGTTCGGATACGGTGACGGAGAAAAGTGAGCAGCCCGGTGGCCGGAAGTCGATCCTCGGCGGACTGGCGCGCGCCTTCAAGGGTAAGAAGGAGGCAGACGTTCCACCGCTTGCCGGCTTGGCGCCTGATGTCGAGATACCGAGCGCCGATCTCGACGAGCCGCTGGATCCGAAGGTTGCCAACCGGCCGCTGGAGCCCGGCTCCGGCCCCCCCGACCTCAACGCCATCATGAAACGCGTGCGCGACGAACGCGGACCGCCGGTCAGGGCCGGCAATGCCGATGCATCGAAATCCGACTTCATCGCCGCAGCCAGACGCGCGGCGCAAGCGGCCGCTGCCGAGGCCGACGCTCTCAAGCGGCAATCGACGATGAGCGGCCCGGTGAAGGCGCTCAGGATCGGCGACCTGCTCAAGGCGCGGCGCAAGCCGATCCTGATGGCGGCCGCCGCAGTCATGCTAGCGCTCGCCGGCTTACAATTGGGCAAGGCCTTCTTCTCGGATCCCGTTGAAATAGCCAGCAATGATGCGGCGCCGGTCGTGGCCGCGCAGCCGGCGGAAACCGTGTCGGCCGGTACCGCCAGCGAGCCGAAGACGGATGCGCAAACTGCAGCACAGGACAGCGCGCCGGCTCGCGCCGTCCGGCAGGCAGAACCGTCCGAATCGATAGCCGAGGACGACATGCCGGCACCGGCCGCTCGCGCCGCGCTGTCGGACGCCGGAACGACGATGGGCACCGCACCCGAGGCTGAACCCGTTCCTGCGCCCATGACTCCAACGGCGCCGCCCGATCCGGCGGCGGCGAACGTGACAGCCTTGGCACCTGCGGGCCCGACGGCTGCGGACACCGAGCCAATGGCCACAGCGCGGGCCGCCACGCCCGCGACCCAAGAGATGACCGGCACGGTCACACCTGCGGATGCTTCGACAGCGGCGGCCTCTGCCAACATCGACATCCCAGCCGATGCCGGCCCAGCTGCCTTGCGTGACGCAGCGGCCGGCGGCGACGCCAAGGCGTTGTTCGAGATCGGCTCGCGCTACGCCGAATCGCGCGGCGTCAAGCAAGACATGGCAGCGGCCGCCAAATGGTACGAGAAATCAGCCGAACTCGGCTTCGCACCGGCGGAATACCGGATCGGCAACTTCTATGAGAAGGGCACCGGGGTCGCGCGCGACGTCAAGAAGGCGAAGACCTGGTACCAGCTCGCCGCGGCTCAGGGCAACGCCAGCGCCATGCACAATCTCGCCGTGCTCTTTGCCATGGCTGCGGACGGAGTGACCGACAATGAATCCGCCGCGCACTGGTTCCAGGCCGCCGCCGAGCTCGGCGTCAAGGACAGCCAGTTCAATCTCGGCATCCTGGCGGCGAAGGGCGTCGGCATGAAGCAGAATCTCGAAGAATCCTACAAATGGTTCGCACTCGTCGCCAAGACCGGCGACAAGGATGCGGCGGCAAAGCGCGACGAGATCGCCAAGGCGCTCAGGCCCGAGCAGCTCGAACGCGCACGCGCCGCCGCCGAACTGTGGAAGGCAGAGCCAATCGATCCTGCGGCCAATTCGGCCGACATTCCCGAATCATGGCAGGACGGCACGCCGCAGACGACCGCCAGCGTCGACATGAAGAAGGTCGTTCAGAATATCCAGCGCATTCTCAACAAGAACGGCTATGAGGCCGGCAATGCCGACGGCGTAATGGGCCAGAAAACCAAGGATGCCATCATGGCTTTCCAGACCGACAACGACCTGCAGGCGACGGGCGCGGTCGACGAAAAACTGGTCAAGGCGCTGCTTGCGCGCAAATAACGTCAGATGCGTCGTTTCCGCGACGCCGTTGCCACACATTTGCCTGTTAACTGATTGAGTTGTTTTTTGTTTCGGCGGCGTGGCGAGGTTTGACTTCGCCGCCCGGCCGGCGCAAGAACGAGATAGGCTTTTTGGCGCGAAATGCCCGCAACGGTTGCATTCGCCGAGAGGCAAACTGATCGAGACTGACGGGTGGGCATCTATCTCCCGATCGCGGAACTTTCCGTCAACATTTTCGTGCTGCTGGCCATGGGCGCGGCAGTGGGCTTCCTGTCGGGCATGTTCGGAGTGGGCGGCGGCTTCCTCATCACGCCGCTGCTGATCTTCTACAACATACCGCCGGCGATCGCGGTCGCCACCGGCGCCAACCAAGTCATCGCCTCCTCCTTTTCCGGCGCATTGTCGCATGTGAAGCGCGGCACGCTCGACTTCAAGCTCGGCGGTGTGCTTTTGGCAGGCGGCATCGTCGGCTCAACCGGCGGCATCTTTGTCTTTGGTTTCTTGCGCCGGCTCGGCCAGCTCGACCTGTTCATCTCCCTGCTCTATGTCGTGCTGCTTGGCACCGTCGGCGGGCTGATGCTGGTCGAGAGCGTCAATGCGCTGCGCGCCACCCGCAGCGGCGCGGCACCGGTGCTAAAGAAATCCGGCCAGCACAACTGGATCCACCGCTTGCCGCTGAAAATGCGGTTCAGGGCCTCGAAGCTTTTCGTCAGCGTCATCCCGGTGCTCGGCCTCGGCGCTGGCATCGGCTTCCTGTCGTCGATCATGGGCGTCGGCGGCGGTTTCATCATGGTACCGGCGCTGATCTATCTCTTGAAAGTGCCGACCAACGTCGTCATCGGCACGTCGCTATTCCAGATCATCTTCACCTCGGCCTACACGACGCTGGTCCACGCCACCACCAACCAGACAGTAGACGTTATGCTCGCCTTCCTGTTGATGGCGGGCGGCGTCGCCGGCGCGCAATACGGCGCCAAGGCCGGCCAAAGGCTGCGTGGCGAGCAGCTCAGGGCGCTGCTGGCATTGCTGGTGCTGGCGGTCGCAATCCGGCTCGCGATCGATCTGTTCGTGACGCCGCCCAACCTCTATTCCCTGTCCGGCGTGGATCCGACCTGATGGCGGGCTTGAGGGCGTTCTTGGTCGTTGCCTCGCTGTCGCTGTTGGCAGTCGCGTCACCCGGAAAAGCGCAGACGCCAGCTACCGAAAATATCCAGATCGGCCTGTCCACCGACCATGTCTCGATCACCGCCGGCTTTTCCGGCGCCGATCTCACCATCTTCGGCTCATTGGAAAATGCCGACCCGCTTGTCGCGCGCCAGGGGCGCTACGACATCATCGTCGTGCTTGAGGGTCCGGCCCGGCCGGTCGTCGTGCGCCGTAAGGACCGGGTGCTCGGCATCTGGATCAATCTGGAGTCCGAGACCTTCGAGAATGTGCCGGTGTCCTATTCGGTGGCGACGACGCGCCCGCTACAGGACGTCACCGACCCCAACAGCTACAAGCAACTGTCACTCGGCGCCGCCAACATCTACATGCAGCCGGCCGACGATGGCGACAGTCCAGCGACAATCCAGGAATTCACCGCGGCGCTGCGCGAGCGCAAAACGGCGACCGGCCTCTACAGCGAGAACGTTGGCGGCGTGCAGTTCCTGTCGCAGAACCTGTTTCGCGCCACCGTCAGGCTCGCCCCCAACGTTCCAGTCGGCACCCACAAGGCCCGTGCGTTTCTGTTCAAGAGCGGCCTGTTCATCAAGGAAAGCTCCGCCCAGCTCGAAATCCGCAAGTCCGGTTTCGAACAGTCGATCTTCCGCGTCGCCCACGATTATTCCTTCCTCTACGGCGTCTTCGCCGTGTCGCTAGCCATGCTGACAGGCTGGCTCGGAAGACTGGTCTTCCGAAAGGACTAGGCCTCTTCCGAAAGGTGGTTCCCCTTTTGGGGTTCATGGGTTAGACCGCGACCCCGGCCCGACTGGGCACGAGCTGTCGCTCCCACATCAAAATACAGGACTTACGATGCGACCAGCTTTCGGCGGTATCGACTTCGGCACTTCGAATTCCACCGTGGGCGTGGTCAGGAACGGGCAGCCGCGGCTGGTGGCGCTGGAAGACGGCGAAGTGACGCTGCCGAGCGCCGTATTCTTCAACTTCGAGGACAACCGCAACTATTTCGGGCGCCGCGCCATCGCCAACTATACCGACAGCATCGAAGGTCGCCTGATGCGCTCGCTGAAGAGCGTGCTCGGCAGTTCGCTTGTCCATGAAAAGACGCGGATCAAGGCCCGATCGATCGCCTTTACCGAGATCATCGGTCTGTTCGTCGGCCATCTCAGGAAAAAGCTGGAGGACAATGCCGGCCATACGGTCGAGAGCGTGGTGCTCGGTCGTCCCGTGCAGTTCGTCGACGATGATGCCGAGGCCGATGCCAAGGCTGAAGGTGAACTCGAGAACGCGGCACGCGCCCAGGGCTTCAAGCATATCGCCTTTCAGTTCGAGCCGATCGCGGCGGCGCTCGACTACGAGCAGAAGGTCTCGCGGGAAGAACTGGCGCTGATCGTCGACATGGGTGGCGGCACATCCGACTTCTCGATCGTGCGGGTGTCGCCGCAGCGCGCCCGCTCCCTCGATCGCAAAGACGACATTCTGGCGAGCCGAGGCATCCACATCGGCGGCACCGACTTCGACCGGCTGTTGAGCATCGCCCATGTAATGCCGCAGCTCGGCTACCTCTCGCCGACCAAGGACGGCAAGCGCAACTTGCCGGCCAGCTACTTCATCGACCTGGCGACATGGCAGCGCATCAATCTGGTCTACACCTCGAGGGCGATGACGCATCTGCGCCAGATCCGCTACGAGGCGGAACGCGCCGACCTGGTCGACCGTTTCATCCATATCGTCGAGCATCGTTACGGGCACGCGCTGGCTGCTTTGGTTGAAAAGGCCAAGATCGCGCTGACGGAGCAACTTTCTGGTGATGTCGTAGTCGCGCTGCCCGGTGCGAAGTTCGCGGCAGAAATTTCGCGCGCCGGGCTCGAAGCCACGATCGTTAGCGAGATCGAACGAGTGGCCGCGACGGTTGGTGAGACCATCCGGGACTCGCAGGTGAAACCATCCGACATCACCGCGGTGTTCCTGACCGGCGGATCGACCGCCATCCCGCTGGCAAGGCAGCAGATATTAGCCTTGTTGCCGCAGGCGTCCGTCATCCAAGGTGACATGTTCGGCTCGGTCGGGCTTGGGCTGGCGCTCGACGCGCAGCGGAAATTCGGCTGACCCGGCTTACTCCCGGACGGTTTCGTCGGCCCTCGCGCTCAGATGCACCTTGAGTGCCATCTGGGCCAGGCTTGCCTGCCGGTCACGATGCGTGATCATCGCGAAATCGCGCTTCGGCAGTTCGATTGGCACGGACCGCAAGCTGCCTTCGGCAACGGCTCGTTCGACGACGAGCCTCGAAATGATGGTGGCGCCGGCGCCGGCCTCGACCGCCTGACGAACCGCCTCGTTGCTCGGCAGTACCAGGAATATCCGCAGGTCCGCGAACGAGATCCCTTCGCGGCGGGCAAGATCTTCCAGCACCTCGCGCGTGCCTGATCCGCCTTCCCTGATGATCCAGCGGAACTCCCTGATATCCGGATGCCCGCGGGAGACTTCAACGATCTCGGGATGCGAATGCGCCACGACCAGCATCAGTCGATCCACATCGACCTTGGCGCGCCGCAATATGTCGGATTCAGTGCGCCCCTCGACCAAGCCAAAATCCGCCGTACCGTCCAGGACATTGGTCTCGACCTGCCTGGTGTTGCCGATGGTCACGCTCAGCCTGACGGCGGGATAGGCCTCGTGGAAGGAGGCCAGGCGGCGCGGCAGCCAGTAGCTGGCGATAGTTTGGCTGGCGGCGATCGAAAGGCTGCCGGTGATCGTCTGGGAAACGTGCTCCAGCACATTGTGAGCGGCAGCCGCCCGTTCGAGCACGGCCTTGGCCTCAGGCAGGAACCGGTGCCCGGTCTGCGCGAGCTCGATGTTGCGGCCGACCCGGTTGAACAGCCGGACGCCGTGCTGCTGTTCGAGCGAGCGGATTGCGGCCGACGCCGCCGACTGGGAAATGCCCAGCAGCTCGGCCGCCTTGGTCATATGCCCTCGCTCGGCGACAGCAACGAAGATCCGCAATTGGTCTAGGGTCATGAGAGAATTAAGAAACAAATTCGATTGAAGTTACAAGAGCAACTTGTTAGACGGATCGATTGCTTTGTTCTAAGTTTCTGAACGAAATTGGAAAAATATCGCGGCCAGGCCGCAAAGGGTAGAATGTGATCGGGCGGTTAAAATCCCTGTTTGCCCATTGGACCCGCAGCCTACGGCGCCGGCTTGCCGGCGATCGCTATCATCCGGAAGAGCACTACATGCGCGGCCCCGGGCCGAAGACGAGAGCCAAATTCACGGCTTACAAAAGCACCGGATCATGAACCACCGAACGCTGCGCGGCGCCAATTCCGCACCGTCCCAACGGCCCCTTGCCGACACACGCGCGCCCGACGAGGGCGATGGCGTCGATACTTCGCCTGATGTCTCCGACAGCATCGCCAAGACCACCTGCTACATGTGCGCCTGCCGCTGCGGCATCGACGTCCACATCAAGGACGGCAAGGTCCGCTACATCAACGGCAACAAGGACCATCCGGTCAATCGCGGCGTGCTGTGCGGCAAGGGCAGCGCCGGCATCATGCAGCACTACAGTCCGGCCCGGTTGAAGAAGCCATTGCTGCGCACAGGTCCGCGCGGCTCGGGAGAATTTCGTGAGATCGAGTGGGAGGAAGCATTTTCCATCGCGACGGAACGGCTTTCAAGGATACGCCAGACCGATCCGAAGAAACTCGCCTTCTTCACCGGGCGCGATCAGTCGCAATCCTTGACCGGCTGGTGGGCGAGCCAGTTCGGCACGCCGAATTTCGCCGCCCATGGCGGCTTCTGCTCGGTCAATATGGCGGCCGGCGGGCTCTATACCATCGGCGGCTCATTCTGGGAGTTCGGCGAACCCGACTGGGACAACACCAGATACTTCATGCTGTTCGGCGTGGCCGAAGACCATGATTCCAATCCGATCAAGATCGGTCTCGGCAAGCTCAAGGCGCGCGGCGCCAAGGTGGTCTCGATCAATCCGTGCCGCACCGGCTACAACGCCATTGCCGATGACTGGATCGGCATCCGGCCCGGCACCGACGGCCTGTTCGTGTTTGCCCTCGTCCACGAATTGCTGAAGGCCGGCCGCATCGACCTCGATTATTTGCTGCGTTACACCAACGCCCATGTCCTCGTCATCCAGGAGCCGGGTGCGGCCGATGACGGGCTGTTCGCGCGCGACAGTGACGGCAATCCGCTGGCCTGGGACAGGGCGGCGAAAGTGCCCATCAGCGCCACCGACACTGATGCAAAACCGGCGCTGACCGGCAACTTCCAGGTCGACGGCCACCGCTGCGTGCCGGTCTTCCAGCTCATCGCCGACCGCTATCTGCAGGAGAGCTATTCTCCCGATGCGGTTGCCGAACGCTGCGGCGTTCCCGCCGACACCATCCGCCGGATCGCCGCCGAACTGGCGCATATCGCCTTCGACCAGGCGATCGAACTGCCGGTGGCGTGGACGGACTGGGCCGGTCGCCGGCACGAGACGATCAAGGGCCGGCCAGTGTCGATGCACGCGATGCGCGGCATCTCGGCCCATTCGAACGGCTTTCACTCTTGCCGCGCCATTCATCTGCTTCAGGTGCTTCTCGGCACAGTGGACGTGCCGGGCGGCTTTCGCTTCAAGCCGCCCTACCCCCGCTCGGCGCCGCCGGAGCTGAAGCCGGCGGGCAAGGACGTCAGGCCGATGACGCCGCTGGAGGGCATGCCGCTCGGCTTCGTCTGCGGGCCGGACGATCTGCTGGTCGATGATGACGGCGCGCCCATCCGTATCGACAAGGCTTATTCCTGGGACTCGCCGCTCGCCGCGCATGGACTCATGCACACCGTCATCCGCAACGCCTGGGCCGGCGATCCCTACAAGATCGATACGCTGATGATGTACATGTCCAACATGGCCTGGAACTCGTCGATGAACACCGTCGAGACCATCGCCATGCTGACCGACAGCGACGAGGCCGGAAACTACAAGATCCCCTTCATCATCTATTCCGACGCCTATAATTCCGAGACCGTGCCGTTCGCCGATCTCGTGCTTCCCGACACCACCTATCTCGAAAGGCATGACTGCATCAGCCTGCTCGACCGGCCGATCAGCCATGCCGACGGCCCGGGCGACGCCATCCGCCATCCCGTCGTCGAGCCGGACCGCGACGTCAGGCCATTCCAGTCGGTGCTGATAGAGCTCGGCGCGCGGCTCGGCTTGCCCGGCTTCGTCGACGACGACGGCTCGGCCAAATACCGCGACTATGCCGATTACATCGTCAATCATGAGCGCTCGCCGGGGATCGGCCCGCTCGCCGGCTGGCGCGGCAAGGACGGCGCCTCGATCGGTAAGGGCGAGGCCAATCCCGACCAGCTTCAGCGCTACATCGACAATGGCGGCTTCTGGCACCATGATCTTGCGGACGACCAGCGCTACTACAAGATGGCCAACCGCTCCTATCTCGATTTCGCCGAGAATATGGGCTTTATCCCGAAGGCCGAGCCGATCGTCTTCCAGCTCTATTCCGAGCCGATGCAGCGCTTTCGCCTCGCCGCGCGCGGCCATGGGAGGGTGCGGCCGCCGGAGGCAGAGCGCAGCCGCATCGAGACCTATATGGATCCGCTGCCGTTCTGGTATGCGCCCTTCGAGGAGGCCGCTGTCGACCTCGAGAAATACCCGCTGCACGCGCTGACACAGCGGCCGATGCATATGTACCACTCCTGGGGTTCGCAGAACGCGTGGCTGCGGCAGATCACCAGCCAGAACCGGCTGTTCGTGCACAACCGGACCGCGGCCGGCCTCGGCCTTGCCGATGAGGACTGGGTGTGGATCGAGAGCATCAACGGCAGGGTCAAGGGGCAGATCAAGCTGGTCGACGGCGTCAACCCGGATACGGTGTGGACCTGGAACGCGATCGGCAAACGGCGCGGCAGCTGGGGGCTGAAGGACGACGCCGCCGAATCGAATCGCGGCTTCCTGCTCAACCATATCATCGGCGACCAGACCTCCGCCGATGCGAACGGCAAGCGCTATTCGAATTCCGATCCGGTGACCGGCCAGGCGGCATGGTTCGACCTGCGCGTCCGCATCGTCAAATGCGCTGCTGAAGAAGCAGGCTTCACCGAGCCGCAGTTCGAGCGCTTCCGGCAGCCGCCGCATTTCGAACCCTCGCCTGACAAGCTCAGTTTCGGGGCCGAGTTCCGCCGGGAAAGAGAGGCTGCCAGACCATGACCTGCCTTCCCGCCCATACCGACAAGAAGCTCGGCCTGGTCATCGATCTCGACACCTGCGTCGGTTGCCAGGCCTGCGTCACCGCCTGCAAGGAATGGAACACCGGCGGTCACATGGCGCCGCTGACCGACATCGATCCCTATGGCGGCGATGTCGACGGGGTCTGGTTCAACCGCGTGCACAGCTATGAGCACATAACGGAGATGGGTGGGCGCACGGTCAATTTCCCACGCTCCTGCCTGCATTGCGAGACACCGGCCTGTGTCACCGTCTGCCCGACCGGCGCCTCCTACAAGCGGGCCTCGGACGGCATCGTGCTGGTCGACGAGGACAAGTGCATCGGCTGCAAATTATGCAGCTGGGCCTGCCCCTATGGCGCGCGAGAATTCGACACCGATGTTGGCGTGATGAAGAAATGCACGCTGTGCGTCGACCGCATCTACAACGACAATCTGGCGGAAGAAGACCGCGTGCCGGCCTGCGTCGCCGCCTGCCCGACCAGCGCGCGGCATTTCGGCGATCTCGGCGACCCGGCATCGGCCGTGTCGCAGCTGGTGGCCGAGCGCGGCGGCGTCGACCTGATGCCCGAACTCGGCTATCACCCGACTAACAAATATTTGCCGCCGCGCGCCAATACCACACGCGCCGCATCGGTGCCGGCGCCGGCGCTCGAAGCGGTGCGGGCCGAGGGCGGTTTCCTCGGCTGGGTCGACCGCATGCTTTCGAACTGATCCGCACATCCATGCATCCAGCTTTCTCGGTCATCTTTTTCACCACCGCTACGGGGGCCGGTTACGGCCTGCTCGCGCTGCTCGGGGTGCTGGCCGGACCGGGGTACGTCCCGCCTGACTTCTGGCTCGGCCTCGTCGGCATGGGGCTGGCGGTTGGACTGATCTCGGCCGGCCTGTTGTCGTCGGCCGGCCACCTCGGCCGGCCAGATCGTGCCTGGAGGGCATTCTCGCAATGGCGCAGCTCCTGGTTGTCGCGCGAAGGCGTTGCGTCGGTCGCGACCTTCGTGCCGGCGGGGCTGTTCGCCATGGGCTGGGTGGTCCTTGGCCGCACGGACGGCTGGGTGGCCGTAGCCGGGCTGCTGGCTGCGGTCGGCGCGGTCATCACCGTCTGCACCACCGGCATGATCTATGCATCGCTGAAGCCGATCGCCCAGTGGCACAGCCGCTATACCTTGCCCGGTTATCTCATTTTTTCGGCGATGAGCGGCGGCGTGCTTCTCAACGCGCTGCTGCAGGGTTTCGCCATCGGTTCGACTATTCTTCTGGCAACTTGCATGCTGCTGACCTTGCTCGGCTGGGGCTGGAAGCTGGCAACCTGGCGATACAATGACAGACTGGAAATTGCGACAACCGCCAACACCGCGACCGGGCTTGCCGGCGGTACTGTGCGGTCGCTGGAATGGCCGCACACCGAGGAAAACTACCTGCTCAAGGAGATGGGCTTTCGCATCGCACGCAAGCACAAGGCGCGGCTGCGCCAGATCACGCAAGTGCTGGCCTTCGCTCTGCCCGTCTTGCTGCTGGTTGCCGTGTTCGCCTTGCCATGGCCCTATGCGGCGGTGCTGTCGACACTCGCCGCAATCGTCCAGTTCGCTGGCATGCTGGTCGAGCGCTGGCTGTTCTTCGCCGAAGCCAAGCACACAGTCACCCTCTACTATGGCAGGTAGAGCAGCTCAGCCCGGCCTGAGCATCGCGTGGGAAATGGCGAAGATGCGCTCAGCGCCGAGCATATAGGCCATCAGCGTTTCGCGGCGGAACAGCCCGGCATAGGCGCGATCGAGCACATTGAGCGAGCCGGTATAGGCGCCGAAGGCCGGCATGATCATGCGGCCGCCATCGCCGGCAAAGCAGCGGCGCCGCACCGAGCGGCCTTGCTGCACGATGCGGGCGCAAGGGTGCAGATGGCCGGCGACCTCGCCTTCCACTCTCAATGCCGAAGGTTCATGCCGGAATACGAGAGAGCCTATGGCCAGCTCGCGCACCGTTTCGCCGGGCAGGTCGGCCGGCGCGTCCGGGTCATGGTTGCCGGCGACCCAGAACCAGTCGCGGCCAGCCATCAGGCCTTCCAGCCGCTCGCGAAAGCTGGAGTGCATGCGCGCGGCGCCGCCGCCGTCATGAAAGCTGTCGCCGAGGCTGACGACGATCGCCGGCTGATAATCGGCAATCACCGCCTGCAATCGGAGCAATGTCGCGCCGGTATCGTAAGGCGGGATCAACGTACCGCGCCGTGCCAGCGACGATCCCTTTTCCAGATGCAAGTCGGACACGGCCAGAAGCCGAAGCTCGGGAAAATAAAGCCCGCCGCGCCGATCGCAGATTGCGCGCTCGCCGGCGATGCCGATACGATCGGCATCCGCCAGGGGCGCAGTCATGGCGAGCGCAAATGTCATTTCGTCCCCATGGCCTCCTCGACCAGCGTTGCCGCATCCATCAGCAGCGTATCATCGGCCTCGCCATGCACCGGCATCTTGCCGATCTCGAGCATGATCGGCACGGCGAGCGGCGAGATCTGCTCAAGGTTCTTCTGCACGATTCGTCCCTGGATACGCGAGAGCATCTCGGCAAGTCTGCTGACATCCAGCAGACCGGTGGCCGCATCGGCACGCGTCGCCTGCAACAGGATATGGTCGGGCTCATGGCTGCGCAGAACGTCGTAGATGAGATCGGTCGACACGGTGACCTGACGGCCGCTCTTCTCCTGGCCCGGATGACGTTTTTCGATCAGCCCCGAGATCAGCGCGCAATTGCGGAAGGTGCGCTTCAAGAGCCAGCTGCCGGCGAGCCAGGCTTCGAGGTCATCGCCCAGCATGTCCTGGTCGAAAAGTTCGCCGAGCGAAGGTTTCTTCGCCCTGAACATCCTGCCCATATCAGCAAGCGACCATATGGCAAGTGCATAGTCGGTGGCGACGAAGCCGAGCGGCCTGGCTCCCGCCCTGTCGAGCCGGCGGGTGAGCAGCATGCCGAGCGTCTGGTGCGCCAGCCTGCCCTCGAACGGATAGGCCACCAGATAGTGCCGGTTGCCGCGCGGAAAGGTCTCGATCAGCAGGTCGTCGCGTTTCGGCAGCACCGATTTATCGGCCTGGAAGCGTAGCCAGTCGGCGACCTGTTCCGGCAACTTTTTCCATCGCTGCGGGTCGTCCAGCATGATGCGGACCTGTTCGGCGAGGTAGGTCGAAAGCGGAAATTTGCCGCCGCCATAATAGGGCACCTTGGCATCGCTGCCGGGCGCATTGGACACGAAGCACTCGTTCTCGCGGATGCCCTCGAAGCGCAGCACCTTGCCGGCAAACATGAAGGTGTCGCCATGCGTCAGCGTTTCGAGGAAGGCCTCCTCGATTTTGCCGAGAACGCGGCCGCCGCGCGACGCGGACCCCTTGCTGCCGGCCTGGACGTAACGCACGTTGAGCGCCGGCACCTCGATGATGGTGCCGACATTCAGCCGGTATTGCTGGGCAACCCGAGGATTGGACACGCGCCACAGCCCGTCCTTGTTCAGGCGGATGCGGGCATAGCGTTCATAGTTCTTCAGCGCATAGCCGCCGGTGGCGACGAAATCGACGACACGGTCGAACGTGGGCCGATCGAGACTGGCATAGGGCGCAGCCGTTCGCACTTCCTCGAACAGCGTATCTGCAAGGAATGGCGCGCCGCAAGCGCAACCCAGCACATGCTGCGCCAGCACGTCGAGCCCGCCATTGACGAGCGGCGGCGTGTCCTGGGCGCCGAGATAATTGGCGTCGAGCGCCGCCCGGCATTCCAGCACCTCGAAGCGGTTGGCCGGGATCAAGATCGCCTTCGACGGCTCATCCATGCGGTGGTTGGCGCGGCCGATACGCTGCGCCAGCCTGCTTGCCCCCTTCGGCGCGCCGACATGCACAACCAGGTCGACGTCACCCCAGTCTATACCGAGGTCGAGCGTCGAAGTGGCGACGATGGCGCGCAAGGCATTCTCGCCCATCGCTTTCTCGACGCGCCGGCGCTGGGCGACATCGAGCGAGCCGTGATGCAACGCGATCGGCAACGTGTCCTCATTGACCCGCCACAATTCCTGGAACAGCAGCTCGGCCTGACTGCGTGTGTTGACGAACAGCAGGGTCGTCTTGTGTCGCTTGATCTCGCTGTAGATCTCCGGTGTCGCGTAGCGGGCCGAATGTCCAGCCCACGGCACGCGCTCCTCCGAATCGAGAATGGAGATCTCCGGCTTGGCGCCGCCGGTGACGACAATAAGTTCGGCCAGGCCGCCCGGTGGATGCTGGCTGACCAGCCAGCGCCGCAGTTCGTCCGGCTCGGCGACCGTCGCCGACAGGCCGATCGTCTGCAAGCCGGGAACAAAGGATCGCAGCCGGGCCAGCCCGAGCGACAGGAGATGCCCGCGCTTCGACGTCACCAAAGAATGCAGTTCGTCGAGGACGACGTAGTGCAGATCCTCGAAGAAGCGCCTGGCGTCGGGCGCGGCAATCAGCAGCGCCAGTTGCTCGGGCGTGGTCAGAAGAATGTCGGGCGGCGCCAGCTTCTGCCGCTGGCGCTTATGCGCGGGCGTGTCGCCGGTGCGCGTCTCGATGGTGACAGGCAGCCCGATCTCTTCGACCGGCTTGCCGAGATTGCGCTCGATGTCGACGGCCAGGGCCTTCAGCGGCGAGATGTAGAGCGTGTGGATGCCGCGACGCGCCTGCCCCGGCTTTCTCTTTGGCCGCTTGGCCAGCTCGGATAGTGAAGGCAGAAACCCGGCCAGTGTCTTGCCGGCGCCGGTCGGCGCGATCAGCAGCACCGACTGCCCGGCTTGCGCCCTTGCCAGCAGCTCGATCTGGTGGGCGCGCGGCGACCAGCCCTTTTGCGCGAACCATTTGAGGAATGGCTCGGGCAAGTGCACGGCGGCATTCTGTTCGGCGAGGCGCGGCTGCTCTGTCACGCGCCAGAGGTAACGCGGCGGCGCGCAATCGCCAAGAAGAATCGGAACAAAAGGTGATCGAGTGTCTCCCTTCTCCGCTCTGGCGCTACGGCCGCCGAAACCCTGTCGGCCCGCCATAGAGATAGCCGATGCGGGCGACGGCTTCCTTGAACCCTTCCCGCGAGACCAGCATCGTGTGGCCGTTGGCGTGGATCATCGTTTCCGGGTCGGTCATGATCGCGACATGGCCTTTCCAGAACACCAGGTCGCCGCGCCGTAGCCCCGCAAAATTTGGTCCGGGCTCGAGCGACTCACCGATGGTCGCCGCCTGCATGTCGGAATCGCGCAGCACTTGCCTGCCGGCCATGTGCATCGCCAATTGCACGAGACCGGAACAATCGATGCCGAAGCCGGAGGCGCCGCCCCACAGATAGGGCGTGCCGAGAAAAGTTTCCGCGACTGCGACATAGTCGGGGGCAGCCTCGGCGACAGGCCTGATATGGCCTGATGTGACCGCCTCGCCGGACGGCAGCAGCGCATAATGCGTGCCGCGTGTTTCAGCCACGCCCGCCACCCTCACCGCCGATCCCATCGACAGCTGCCCGCTCGGCGGAAGCCGCAAATCCGGTCCGGGATAGAGGAAGGTGCGCGGCACGGAGACGACATGGGTGGGCGCTTGGCTCCGCGCGCCCAGCACAGTGTCGGCGACATAGCCGACATAGCCGTCGCGCTCGGCCTGGATCCAGGCCCAGCCTTCGGCATCCTCGAAGACAAGGACGTCGTCGCCGAACAGAAGCTGGGTGTTGACGCCGGCATCCGGCCGCGGCTCGTTGCGGATATCGGCCACTGCGGCTGAAATCCGGGCTGGCCGCCCGGCGACGAAGCGATCGGCGGCGACCTCGCCTTTCAGCCTGGCATCGGCGAGATCGGAACGGAAGGCGTGAAGGCGGGCATCCCTGGCGGTCAAATCGGCAACTCGTTCAGAAGGACAGTTCGGTCAAATGGGCAATTCCTGGGCTCTGGCAATGATAACATCGCCGAAGCGCTCGACAAAGAGAGCACCTTCGACGGTGCGCTTGACCAACACGTTGCGCTTGTCGAGCTCGTCGCGATGGCGCGAAACCAGCTTCAGTGCGCCCATCGTGTCGAGCGCGCGGGTGATCACCGGCTTGGTAACATTGAGCCGGGCGGCGAGCCCGCGCACCGTGTGCGGCGGCGGGTCGAGATAGATCGTAAACAGGATTGCCGTCTGGCGCATGGTAAGGTCGGGCATATCGTCGCGCACCTGGGACAGCATCACCTGCTGCCACAGTCGCAAGGCCTGGCTCGGGCGCATGGAAATCGACATCCGACCAGAATGACGGCAAATTGTTTCGGTTCCGTTTCAGTCTTGAGACCTTCCTGTAGGACCGGAACCGTCAGGCGTGGCGTTTCGAGATAACCCTTTCCAGCGCTCGGATGCCTTGCGCCTCGCCGCCGGCGAGACCATACGGACGATCGGATGGGTTCCAGGCGAAGATGTCGAAATGCGCCCAGGCGGCGGTCTTCTCGACGAAGCGCTTGAGGAACAGCGCTGCGGTGATCGAGCCGGCGAAACCGTCTGACGTGACGTTGTTGATGTCGGCGATCTTCGACGACAGCTTTGCGTCATAGGGCTTCCACAACGGCATGCGCCATAGCGGATCCTCGACCGCTGCGGACGCAGTCGCCAGTTCGGACGCCAGCGCTTCATCGCCGGTGTAGAAAGGCGGCAGGTCGGGGCCGAGCGCGACGCGAGCAGCCCCCGTCAAGGTCGCCATGTCGATCAGCAGTTGCGGCTCGTCGTCGTCGGCCAGCGCCAAGGCATCCGCCAGCACCAGCCGTCCCTCGGCATCGGTGTTGCCGATCTCGACGGTGATGCCCTTGCGGCTCACCAGCACGTCGCCAGGCCGGAAGGCGTTGCCGGCAATCGAATTCTCGACGGCGGGGATCAGCACACGCAGCCGGATCTTCAGCCCGGCGGCCATGATCATTGAGGCGAGCCCCAGGACGTTGGCGGCGCCACCCATATCCTTCTTCATCAAGAGCATGCCCGAGGACGGCTTGATGTCGAGACCACCGGTGTCGAAGCAGACGCCCTTGCCGACCAGCGTCACCTTCGGGGCATTCTTCGGCCCCCAAATCATGTCAATCAGACGCGGCGCGCCGACCGATGCGCGGCCGACCGCATGGATCATCGGGAAATTCTTCTTGAGAAGCTCGTCGCCCTTGGTCACCGACATTTCGGCCTTGTGCCTCCCGGCCAGCGTCCGAACCGCCTTCTCCAGCTCGTCCGGTCCCATGTCGCTGGTCGGCGTGTTGACCAGATCGCGCGTCAGGAAGACGCCATCGGCGATGCGGCGAACACGCGCCGCGTCGGCGCCGGACGGCAGCGAAAAACGCAGCGCCCTGCCGGGCTTTTTGCCGTAGCGGGTGAAGACATAGCCGCCGAGCGCCAGTGCGATGGACGCCAGTTCCGGTTCGGCGGGTGCCGAGGCGAAATGCCAGTCGCCTTCGGGCAAGGCTCTCGCCAGCCCGCCGATGGCAAGCGCGCCTTCGTCATCGCCCGTGCCGAACAGTGCTCCGGCAAGCGCGCCGTTTTCGCCGGGTATGAGCAGCGTCCTGCCGGCCTCACCGGAAAAGCCGTTGGCCTTGGCCCAGGCGAGCGTGGACGAGGCAAAATCCGCTGCATCCAGCCTATCCTTCGCCACCAGGTGAACCGGCAGCGCGGTCTTCAGTTTTCTCCCGATGAGTTCGACTGGCATTCGATGGTCTCCGGCTTCCGAGTCGGCCCTTTTTAACTGTCCGTTAGGGTTAACAGAATATTTCTGCGGGAGGGAAGATGGCCACGTGACGGCCAGGTTTACGACTGGAGGCCCTGGTGCAGATGCCGACCAACCGCATGACGAACGCCACGGGGAAGCGGCTGATAACCACGGCGTTCATAATAGCGCTCGCTGCAAGCGTTGCAGGCTGCGGGACCAGCAAGCTGACGACCGGCTCGATCGGACGCACCAGCGGAAAACCACTGGAAACCATGTCGGCCGGCGAGCTGCACAAGGCGACGATCGCGCTCGGTCAGTCCTACGCCAAGAACCCCAACGACAAGCGGATCGCGACGAATTATGCCGCGGCGCTGCAAATGGATGGCGACGCCGACCAATCGCTCGCGGTGATGCGCAAACTGGCGATCGCCCTGCCGAAGGACCGCGACGTGCTCGCCGCCTATGGCAAGGCACTGGCCGCCAACGGGCAGTTCGAGCCGGCGCTCGACGCGGTGCGCCGCGCGCAGACACCGGAATATCCCGACTGGAAGCTGGTATCGGCGGAAGCCGCGATTCTCGACCAGCTTGGCCAGAGAGACGAGGCGCGCCAGAATTACCGCAAGGCGCTTGACCTCAAGCCGAACGAACCTTCGATCCTTTCAAATCTCGGCATGTCCTATGTGCTGGAAGGTGATCTGCGCACGGCCGAAACCTATATGCGCTCGGCCGCCCAGCAGCCGAACGCCGACAGCCGCGTCCGCCAGAACCTGGCGTTGGTCGTCGGCCTGCAGGGCCGCTTCGACGAAGCCGAGAAGATCGCCTCCCAGGAGCTTTCGGCCGAACAGGCGCAGGCGAACGTGACTTACCTTCGCCAGATGCTCGCCCAGCAGAACGCCTGGAGCCAGCTCAAGGACCAAGACAAGGCAAAGCCTGCCACCAATTGACCACGCCGGCTTTGCTCAACCTGCCAGTTCCCTCAGCTCTCGATATGCTTGAAATACAAAGCCGCGTTGCATCAGCACCGCGGCTTTCGCATGTGTTGTCGCCTTGGCGAGGCTATTGGCTGCTCGACGTCGGCTGGTCGCCGAAGATGCCGCGCTGGCTCACCTGGATGCCGGCGGGGCCTAGAATGATGGCAAACAGCACCGGCAGGAAGAACAGGATCATCGGCACGGTGAGCTTCGGCGGCAAAGCCGCGGCTTTCTTCTCGGCGGCGTTCATGCGCATGTCGCGGCTTTCGCCGGCAAGCACGCGCAGCGCATGCGCCACCGGCGTGCCGTAGCGCTCGGCCTGCACCAGCGCCTGTGACACCGACTTGACCGACTCCAGGCCGGTGCGGCTTGCAAGGTTTTCGTAAGCCTGCTTGCGTTCCTGCAAGTAGGAAAGCTCGGCATTGGTCAGGATGAACTCTTCGGCAAGTGCCACCGATTGCGCGCCGATCTCGTCCGCGACCTTACGAAACGCCGCCTCCACGGACATGCCGGATTCGACGCAGATCAGCATCAGATCGAGTGCGTCCGGCCACGCCATCTGGATCGACTGCTTGCGTTTGGTGGCGCGGTTGTTGACATAGAGCACCGGCGCGTAAAAACCCGCGTAGGCGACGACGATACAGACGAACAATTTGATGAGAGGCGGCTGCTCCGGCAACCCCCCGAGCACGAACAGATACATCGCGGCCAGCGCAAAGCCGACAAAGGGCAGGACCAGACGGAAGAAAAGAAAGCGCGTCAGCGGATTCTGCCCGCGAAAGCCCGCCACCTTGAGTTTCTGCAAGGTGCCTTCATCGGCCAGGGCGCGCCTCAGGTCCAGCCGGTCGACAATGTTGCGCATGCCGATCGACTGTTCCTCGCGCAGGCCCTTGCGGCGGCGATCGGCCTCGATCGCAAGCCGCGCACGCTGCTTGGCGCGCAATTCGTCGCGCTCCAGCGCCACGGATTTCATGCGCGCCTTGAGCTGGTTTCCGCCAAAGGCAGGCAGCAGCGTAAAGACGGTCGCAAACACCGCGATGCCAACCAGCAAGGCAATCAGAAATGCCGGATCGGTAAGGGTTTTGACGACGTTCTCAGTCATGCGCTCGAAATCCTAAACTTCGAAGTTCATCATCTTGCGCATCACCAGGATGCCGATCCCCATCCAGACCGCCGAGCAGCCGAGGATCAGATTGCCGGCGTTGGTGGTAAACAGAGGCATGATGTAGTTCGGGCTTGTCAGGTAGACGAGAAAGGCGACGACGAAAGGCAACGCGCCGATGATCACGGCGGACGCCTTCGCTTCCATGGACAGCGCCTGGACCTTGGCCTTCATTTTCTTGCGGTCGCGAAGCACGCGCGAAAGATTGCCCAGCGCCTCGGAAAGATTGCCGCCGGCCTGGGACTGGATCTGGATGACGATGCCGAAGAAGCTCGCTTCCGTGCACGGCATTGTCTCAGCCATGCGCATGCTGGCGTCGGGGATCGACAGGCCCATCTGCTGCGAATCGACGATGCGGCGGAACTCGGTCTTGACCGGTTCAGGGGATTCGTTGGCGATCAGGCGGACGGCGTCGTTCAGCGGCAGACCGGATTTGACCGCACGCACGATGATGTCGAGCGCGTTCGGAAATTCGTTGAGGAACGCCTTGACCCGGCGGGCGCGGCAAAACGAGACGAACCAGCGTGGCAGGCCGAGAGCACCGACCAGCAGCGCACCCGGCAAGACAAACAACGGCGCGCCGATGAAATAGGCAAGAAACGTCAGGGCGACGCCACAAACCGCCGAGTAGAGATAGAAGCGCTCAAGTGAGAACTTCATGCCCGCCTGACGGATCTGAGCCTTCAGTGGCGGCTTTTTGACGATGCTCTGGTTGGTCTTTTGCTTCTGTTCCAGATCTTTCAGCGAATCCTGGACCGATTTTCGCCGCTTGGCTGCTTCCGCCATGCGATCGCGCGAGGCCTTGACGACGGCACCGTCCGTCTCGGCGGTCTTGATCGTTTCAAGCCGCCTGCCGACTTGCTTCTCGGTGCTGATCCGATTGAACAGAAAAGCATAGGCGACCGCGCCGGCGCTGAAGCCGGCGAGCACGATGAATGCCAATACGGTGCCGTCAATTCCGAACATCGATTCCGGCCCCTACGCTTCCAGGCACATCAGTCAGCGCGGTTCTCCATCGCCTCGAGCGCATTGGCGAGGCGCTGTTCCTCGCCATAATAGCGGGCGCGCTCCCAGAAGTGCGGTCGACCGATACCTGTCGACACGTGCTCACCCAGCAGCCTGCCGTTCGCGTCTTCGCCCTTTATGTTGTAGAGGACGATGTCCTGCGTGATGATGACGTCGCCCTCCATTCCAATCACCTCGGTGATGTGGGTGATGCGACGTGATCCGTCGCGCAGGCGTGCAGCCTGGATGATCACGTCCACCGAACCAACCACGATCTCACGCACGGTTTTCTGCGGCAGCGTGTAGCCGCCCATAGCGATCATCGATTCGATACGGTTCAGGCATTCGCGCGGGCTGTTCGAGTGGATCGTGCCCATCGAGCCGTCATGGCCGGTGTTCATCGCCTGCAGAAGATCGAACACTTCAGGTCCGCGCACTTCGCCGACGATGATGCGCTCGGGCCGCATGCGCAGGCAGTTCTTGACCAGGTCGCGCATCGTCACCTCGCCCTCGCCCTCGAGGTTGGGCGGGCGGGTTTCCAGACGCACGACATGCGGCTGCTGCAGTTGCAGCTCGGCCGAGTCCTCGCAGGTGATGACGCGCTCCTCGCGGTCGATATAGTTGGTCAGGCAGTTGAGCAGCGTCGTCTTGCCCGAGCCTGTGCCGCCTGAAATGACGATGTTGCAGCGGACGCGGCCGATAATCTTGAGAATCTCGGCGCCGTGCGGCGAAATGGCGCCGAACTTGACCAGCTGATCGAGCGTCAGCTTGTCCTTCTTGAACTTGCGGATGGTGAGCGCTGTGCCGTCGATGGCGAGCGGCGGCGCGATGACGTTGACGCGGGAACCATCGGGAAGACGCGCGTCGCAGATCGGGCTCGATTCATCGACGCGGCGGCCAACCTGGCTGACGATGCGCTGACAGATGTTGAGGAGCTGCTGGTTGTCGCGGAAACGAATGCCGGTCTGCTCGACCTTGCCGTTGACCTCGATGTAGACGTTCTTGGAACCGTTGACCATTATGTCGGCGATGTCGTCGCGAGCGAGCAATGGCTCCAGCGGCCCGTAACCCAGCACGTCATTGCAGATGTCCTCGAGCAGTTCTTCCTGCTCGGCAATCGACATCGCGAAATTCTTGATCGCGATGATGTCGTTGACGATGTCGCGGATTTCCTCGCGTGCGCTTTCGGAATCGAGCTTGGCGAGCTGCGACAGGTCGATGGTGTCGATGAGCGCGGCAAAGACCTGGCTCTTGGTGTCGTAGTAGGTTTCGCTCTTTTGGCGCTGAACCTTTTTCGGCTCCGGCGCCAATGGCGGCGCCTCGACCGCACGGCGCACGGGCGGCAGCGCGGCAGACGCGCCAAGCGACGGCGGCGGTGCGGGCTTGGCAAGAACCGCCGTTTCCGCAGGGTTTGCCGCCGGCGCGGCAGGCGCAGGTGCCGGCTGACGGAATTCCGGGGTGAACCGGCTGCCGTCGTCGCTGCCTCTTTTACCAAACATGATCGATTACCAATTCCGCTCCGGAAGCATCACTTCTTGCTGCGCGAGAGCTTGCCAAGGAAATTGCCGAGGCCCGCTTTCTTTCTTGCCTTGATTTCGCTGCGCCCGGTCAGCACATGCGCAATCTCGTTGACCGTGCCGACAACCGGGTTCTTGGCATCCATTTCGCCGAGCATGCGCCCGTTGTTGGCGGCGTTTCCGAACAGCAGCGGTTCGAAAGCAATGACCGACATCGGCGACAGGCCGAGCGAATCGGCGAAGTCGGATGACGAAATCTCCGGACGCTTTGGCACGCCGGCCTGATTGATGATCAGCTTCGGCGGGGGATCGTTCGGGCGAAGCCGTTTGAACATGTCGACCAGATTCTTGGTGTTGCGCAGATTGGCCAGCTCCGGCGTAGCCGTGATCACGATCTCGTCGGCCTTGACCAGTATGTTCTTGGTCCATCCCGTCCAGACGTGCGGAACATCGAGCACCAGAAGCGGCACGCTGCGCTGCGCCGTGTCGATAAGCTGCGTGAAAGCGTCGGGATCGAAATCATAGACCCGCTCGAGCGTTGAAGGCGCTGCAAGCAGCGACAGATGCTGGGCGCACTGGGCAAGCAGCCGATCAAGATAGACCTCGTCGAGGCGCTCCGGTGAGAAAACGGCTTCGGCAATGCCTTGCGCGGGATCCTGATCGAAATTGATGTTGGCCGTTCCGAAAGCGAGGTCGAGATCGGCGACAACCACTTCGGACTTGAACAGCGACGACATCGCCCAAGCCACATTGTGGGCAATGGTCGAGGAGCCGACGCCACCCTTGGCGCCGATGAAGGCGATCGAGCGGCCGATCGGCTCGGCTTCCGGATCAACGAAAATCGTCGATATCACGCTGACGATATCGGCCATCGACACCGGCGCGATGACATATTCGGAAATGCCGGAGCGGATGAGCTCGCGATAAAGCCCGACGTCATTGTAGTGGCCGATGACCACGACCTTCGAGGTCGGATCGCAATATTCCGAGAGCTGCGTGAGCTGCTCGAGCAATTGCGTCGGCTCGCTGCGCGATTCCAGCAGGATCAGGTTCGGTGTCGGCGCCGATTGGTAGAATTCGATGGCGGTGGCGATGCCGCCCATATGGACCTTCAGATGGGCCTTCGCCATGCGACGATCCTCGCCGGCGCGCTCGACCGGGTTGGCAACGCCCTCGGTCTCGCAAAATGCCTGAATCGAAATGCGCGGAATCGGCCGCAACGCCTGCATGGCGGCGATGTCCTGCTGCGAGGTTTCGCCGCCATCTACAGGAGTGTCGTAGGCAAGATTGCTCATCGTCATTTCTTTCCGTGACTTGCGCGGCTCAAGCTCAATACTCAACTTCCGAATTGCCGAAGAACTCTTCCGAAATGCCTCTCTGGCGGTAGACGTCGATCACCGCGCCGCGATTTTCCGCGTCGATATCGGATTGCTTGCGCGGCCCGAGCAGATCGGCCGGATTAACCATCTGGGCAGCAAGATTGTTCTGATACGAGCAGCCGAAATCGGCGTAGTGCTTGTTTTCCGATGTCTGCAGCAGGTCTTCGGGCCAGCGTCCGCATCTGTCGGTCTGGGCCTTCACCGAGACATAGGCGACGCGGATCGGCGCGGACGCTTCGGCCGAAACCGACTGGTAGGTGGTCATGACGATCCGGTTCCGGCTGATGCCGCTGGCAATCGCAAGTCTGGCGAAATCGCGACCGGCCGCGGTCGCGGCGATCTCGTTGGCCGAACCGCGCGGGATCGAGATCGTCAGAGTCGGAGCGGCGCTCTTGTCGTAGCCATCCAGGAAGCCTAGAAGGGTGTCGCGCTGAGAGCCGGTCATGCCGCGATCGCCGGCGCCGACCGGAAGGTCGATCTTCAGGTTCTTCTCAGCAATTACGATCGGATGGGTGGTGCGATAATCGTCCGGAACAGCGCCGACCGTGATGCTGTCCCGCTTGAGATCGGCGCAGCCCGCCAGCAATGCCGCGACCGCAACCGTCAGGACCGGAATGGCTGGCCTGTAGATACGCGAACGGCCGGACCGCATCGCTGCGGTGTTCGTCCTTGCCTTCAACGCTGACTGAGACATGTCCGCTTCCCCGCTTACTTGTAGATGAAGCCGACAACGCCGTGGTAACGGCCGTTGGGCTTGTCGGTCTGCATGGTGCCGTAGACGCGATTGACACGGCCAAGGAACATGCCGGCGCCATCGCTGGCGGCGTTGAAATTGTCGTCCGGCTTGGCAAGAGCGTTGCGCGTCACCGGCTTCACCAAATAGGGCGTGATGATGATGACGAGCTCAGTCTCGTTGCGGACGAAGTCCCGGCTACGGAACAGCGTGCCAAGCACTGGGATCTTGGTCAGCCCGGGCAGCCCGGCGACCGCCTGCCGGATGTCGTCCCGAACCAAGCCAGCGATCATCATCGAACCTCCGGAAGGCAGTTCAACGGTGGTGTCGGCCAGCCGCTTGCGGATCGACAGCAAAGTGGTGCCGGGCAAATCACCGGCCGCTTCGAGCACTGTGGCGCCTTCCATCGTAGGCTCCGAAACCGACGTCCTCACTTTAAGGCTGATGCGGCCGGCCGAGAGCACGACAGGCTGGAATTCGAGGCCAATTCCATATTCGAGCTTTTCGTTAGTGTAAGTAACCTGGCCCGTTTGATTGTCGCTTGAAACGTTGTTCGTTCGGCTTGTGATTAGATTGAATTCACCGCCGACTTTGAACGTCGCTTTCTCGCCCGAGACCGCGGTCAGTGTCGGTTCGGCCAGCGTCTTCATGACACCGCTTTGCTCCATGGCGTTGATGTACGCTTGAAGCGCCGAGGAGCCGATTGAAAGTCCCGAAAATTGCGACAGGGGTTTTCCCAGTCCGTATGCAGGGCTGGTCAATGCGCTCCAACTGATGCCATTGCTGTCGCCGTTTCCGATCAGATTGACGCCAAGCTGCTTCATCACCGAGCGGCTGACTTCCGCGACCGTCACCTTTAGCGTCACCTGGTCGTCACCGATGATCTGCAAGAGGTTGACGATCTTGCTGACACGACGCTCGGAATCCGGATTGTCGATGTCGACACCGGCTTCGGCCGAGCCGCCGGAGGCGGTCTGCGAATATTGTCCGGTGGTCGCTTCACCGCCGGACACGAAGATGGTGGCCAGATCGACCGCGCGCTTGGCATCCAGGGGAGTGTCCACGGTTCCGGTGAGGACGACGTTGTCGTTCAGCAATTCGACAGTGATGGTCGATGATGGGATGAAGCGCCTGATATAGTCTTCCAGTCCGGCGACGTCGCGTTCGACTGCCAGATCCAGGCTGACGATCTGTTCGCCATTGGGGCCGAAGACGAAGATGTTGGTGTCGCCCACCGCCTTTCCGAACAGATAGATGCGCCTGGCGGTGCGGGTCACCGCATCGGCGACCGCCGGGTTGGCGACGAGAATATCATAGGCATCGCTCGGCAGGTCGATGACCACCGATTTGTTGAGGCCGAGCTTGACGCGCTGGGTGGCTGTCGTAGCCGACACCTCGGCCTTCCTGCCTGCCGCATTCGCCTCGACGGGGCCTTGCGCATTCGTCCCAAGGAGGAACAGGCCGATAGCCGCAGCCAGGGCGACCGGCAGTCTAGCGTTTAGCCTCATTGCCTTGCCCCCACTTCGGAAACTTCGCCTGACTTGATCAATCGTACTGTTCCGCGCCGCCCATTGCCGGAAACGAGATAATCGGCCTCGCCCAGATTCTTCTCCTGGGTGTCGCTGATCGACCGCAGCGCCAATGTCAGGCGATCCGCCATTTGCTGAGCGACGGTGATGATTTCCGCCTGCTGCGGTGTCAGTTCCAGTGTCGCAGTTTGGCCGACCCTGGTCCTCTTGCCTTCCTCGTCCTCCTGGATGGTCTGGTCGATTGCCAGGACGCGAATGTTCTTGAGGATGGTTTCGGTCGTAAAACCGCTGCCGCCGCCCGCGGCATCGGCTCTGCGGGTCATGATGACATCGACGAAATCATTGGGAAGAATGAAGCCGCCGGCCGAAGTGTCGGCCGATACGGCTGTGGCGACGGCCCGCATGCCGGAGGGCAGGATCGACGACATGAAGCTCTGTCCCTCGCCGATCAGCTTGGACCGCCGCAGCGGCTCGCCGGCATACATCGCGACACGGGCGACGCCGCCTTTCAGCTTCTCAAGCGCATCGGGCTCCGCGGCGCGGGTGATGAAATTTGCGTTGACGCCGTCGGCCGGCCAGGACTGCCAGCTGATGTTGTTCTCGAGCGGGCTGCCCATCGGAACGTCGCCTGTCAGGACAAGCACGTCCTGCAGCGCGATTGCCGGCGCCGCGGGGCCGGAATCGACGATTTGAGGCGGCGGAGCCGCCACCATGTTTTTTGCAACATATCCTGCGCCACCCGCCGCGGCCACCGCCACGCCTAGAATGATCAGTCGGGATGCTGGCATCTGTCCGAACCTCGCCTTGGCAAACCACGTAGCCAAGCCGGACCTTGCAGCGGCAATCGTCAAAACAAGGTTAATTTAATACTTACGATCGTGATTAATTTAACGTTTACATAAATTTGAGGCATCGCTCCGTACCCAAAAAAAGGCTGCCAAGCTGCCTGCTTCAACGCCAAATCGAAGAATGGTAGGCATGGGTCTGACGAGAAAATGTTGGCGGCGAGAATCAGACCGCCAGCCTTGCAAGTGCCCACGCCATCAGGGGCGAATTCGGAAAGGTGAGCAGGCCGCCAATGCCAAGCGCGATGCCATAGGGAACGCCTGATGTCTCGTCGGCGAAATGGCGTAAAAACGGATTATGGCTTGTAACGGCGGCAAGCGGCGATTTCCGATAGACGAGGATTGCGAGCGTCAGCAGGCCACCGATGAATGTCGAGACCACGAGATATTGGATGAGATGGACATTGAGCCCCATCCACACGGCAGTGGCGGCCAGCAGCTTGGCGTCGCCGCCTCCCATGCCGCCGAGCGCGAACAGACCGAAGGTCACGGCGAGAACCAGGCCACCGGCGGCGAAATGCCAGCCATAGGTTGCCCAGTCCATTCCCGTCAGCGGCGCGACCAGGGCGAAGACGGCCATAAGCAGCACCGGCACGCGATTGGCGATCGTCATCGACAGCATATCGGAGATCGCGGCGAAAAGCATGCAGAACGGAAAGACGACGAAGATCAGGGCTTCAAGCATCTGCGCGGGCCTATGGTCACTGTACCTAGCCCCAGCCTAGATATATCCGATTAACGATTGATGAGGCCGAAATTTCAAAATCCCCTGACCCATTCAAAATCGCCTGACACAATGATCAAGGGCCGCCAATAAGGCGGCCCTTGATCCGAAAAACGACCAGACGCTATTAGCCGGCGGTGTTCAGCGTAGTGGCGATCCCGTTGAACTTCGCGTTCAGCGCGTTGCCCAGCGAGCCGGCGCCGACCATGATGGCGAGCGCGATGAGAGCGGCGATCAGACCGTATTCGATAGCGGTCGCGCCGGATTCGTCCTTCACAAAACGTGCAATGAGATTAGACATTCGAGAGCTCCTACTCCACGTGTTACAGCAGTTCCGTCAACTTCTCTTGGCGGCTGATCGGATACTGCCAATCTACGAAGAAGCTCTTTCGATCGGCTTAATAAACAGCCTTACCGATTCCTTTCCGGCTTCGATGACATTGCGTGGTTAACTGTAAACTAAGTGACGCTATGGCCCGACAGGCACGTCAAGGGCCGCGAAAGGCGCAATTTAGCGACTTGGGAAAGGGGCGGCCCGCTGCAGGCAATCACGATTCCGATCCCGACATCATCACGGCACTCCTCCGCTTAACCGTTGGTTCACCAATCTCGTTCATGTTCCGTTGAGCAGTTTGCCGCCGTGGAGTGCTTCAATGACCGGGCCGAGATCGTCCTTTCCGATTGCCGCGCTCCTTGCCGCCACGGCCTTAGTTGTGCCGGTCAAGGCTGGCGCCGGCATCGAGGTCACGATGAACCAGGCGAAGATCGTCAAACTGTCGCGCGCCGCCGATACGATCGTTGTCGGCAACCCGGCGATCGCCGACGCCTCCGTGCAGGATGCTTCGACGATCGTGCTGACGGGCAAAGGCTTCGGCGTCACCAACCTCGTCGTCCTCGATCAAGAGGGCCGTCCGATCGTCGACGAGCAGATCACCGTCGTGCGACAGGACGCGTCGTCGGTGCGCATCTACCGGCGTGCCGAAATACAGACCATGTCCTGCACGCCGTATTGCGAAAGCTCGTATAAAAGCGATGCGGAGAAGGCCTCGGAAGCCGAGATGAGCGCCGGCCGGTAACGAGCGGATTGTTCTCACCCCGCTGAAATGCCGCTTCGGTTATCGGCCTGTTAAAATCTCTTCCTCAAATTTAACGATCGTACAAACCGCACTTCAATGGGTTTCCGCTAATATTCCCTCCGACACCCCTTCAGGATCGGCAGACACGGGACATGATCAGTGCAGGACTAGCAGGCTTTTCCGCGCGCTTCCTTTGCGACCGGCGCGGCAGCACGGCTTTGGAGTTCGCGATGCTTGCCGTGCCATTTGCGCTCCTCATCTTTGCCATACTGGAGAGCTGCATTTCATTTGCCGGGCAAGAGGTGATGGCCAACATTACCGACGATGTCGCGCGCCAGCTACGGACGGGCCAGGTAAGGCAGGCCGATGTGACCGAGGCCACGCTGAAGACCATGATCTGCAGCCGGCTGGAGATCATGGTCGCCAAGGACTGCCCGGGATTGGAGGTGGACCTGCGCGAGTATCCGACCTTCGCCGCCGCGGCCCAGGCGGGCTTCAAGATCCAAGACCGCGAAATCGTGCTGACCGGCACGGACCCCGCTGCTTTTACGGTATCCCCGGGCTTGGCTGAATCAATAAACATGCTGCGGGTTTTTTACAAATGGCCCGTCATGACCGATTTCATGGCCAAGTCGATGGCCAATCTGAAAGACGGCAACACGCTGCATTTCGCATCGGTGACCTGGCAGAACGAGCCGTTCGACAATTGAAAACGCACCGTTGCGTGGGTGGGAAAAGGACGAAGGCATGGGGCGTGCGGGGGCACATGTGAGGATCGCTGGGATATGCACGAAAACCATTCGGTTCTGCTCCGATCGCCGCGGTGTCGCGGCCGTTGAGTTTGCCTTCATCGTGCCCGTCCTGCTGATCATGTACTTCATGACCATGGAAGCCTCACAAGCCATCGAGACCAGCAAAAAGGTCAGTCGCATCGGCAGCATGGTGGCGGATCTCGTTACCCAGCAGCAGACCATCACGGCAGCCGATCTCGATGCGATCATGCAGATCGGCAACTCCACCCTTCGGCCGTACAACCGATCGACCCCGGAAATCATCATCACCGCAATACAGGTCACGGACGAAACGACGCCGAAGGTGCTGGTCGTGTGGTCACGCAAGATGGTCGGTAGCGCCTTCAGCGCCGCCACCGCCAAAAACTCCATCACCAAGGTTCCACCGGCGCTCGAGATCAAGGGCACCTTTCTCATTCGCGTCGAAAGTAATCTCGCATACCAGCCGATCATCACCTGGTCGGTGGACAGTGAGAAGCGGCTCGGATTGAGTTCGGCTTTCGACTCGATATCGATGGGCGAAACCTATTATCTCAGGCCCCGCAGGAGCCCGACGATTCCCTGCAGCACCTGCTGAAACGACCGCGCCCGACTCCGGCCGCCATTGCTATCGGCCGTTACCTGACACCAGGCGCACGATGGCTGCAGCCATCGCGTAGTCCTTCGGGCCAGCGACGGCGAAGCCGCCGGAATGTTTCGATTCCAGAAGATCGTAGACATCCGGCGACATCGATTTGAGATTGATGAGAAAGACGGTGAGCCGCCGTTTGGCTTCGGGATCGAGATCGCTGCGGACGGCATGGGGACCATACCGCAGCAGGCCGGACGTCCACACGACCTGAAGTGCTGCTTTCGAAAGCCCTGCCATTTCCAGCCTGGCGACCGTGCCGCCCGCAACATCCGGCTGGCCATCGGCCACCGCCGGCATCAGCCGAAGATGGCATCGGCCTCGCCATCGACCAGCATCGTTTCAGCCGCCGCAGCCGAATTGGCGTACGTCAGAAATGGCGCATCCTTGGCGATCTTGACGCCTTCGGCGGCCAGCTCGGCAAGCCGCAAAAGAGAACCGCCGACACTGTCCGGAGGCACCATGGCGACCCGATGTGCCTCCATCGCGGCCAGATCTGGGACCTTGCCGTCCCGCGTCAGCAAGACGGATCGGATGCCGATAACGCCGTCGGAATCGACAGGCGCCACAAGAGGCTCGGCGCATTCGCAACGTTCGGATGCGATGGTGTAGGCGGTCGCCGAAAAGTCCGCATATTCGATGTGGGCGTTGGCTTGCGCCTCGATCAGCGCCGCGTAGTCGCGGGAAACTCCACCTTCATGCCGAGCGCCTTGGTGTAGGCGTCCGTCAACAGCGCCAGACCCGGAACGGTGTTGCCGGCGCCGGGCTCGGCGACGATGCCGACGCGAAACGTGCCGATGTCATCCCGCCAATCGGCGCGCACCGGGTTTGACCAGGCCGCACCCAGCAGCGTCATGATGGCTGCGGAGGCCTTCAAGGCATGCCTCATGTGAGCTCCCCGCTGGTTTTCGTCGATCCACGCCGATGCCGGCATTTCGCCACATGTCAACTATCGCGCCAGGCCGTCTGCTTCCGAATTGCCAATGGCGGCGCGGCCCCCTATGTCTGGGCGGACAGAGAAACGATAATAATGAATCCCTGCAATGGCACGCGCCTTCCTTTTTGTTCTCGATTCCTTCGGCATCGGCGGCGCGGCCGACGCTGAGCGCTATGGCGACACCGGTTCCAACACGTTCGGACACGTCGCTAGAGCCTGCGCCGAAGGCCGGGCGGATCGCGACGGGCTGCGCAAAGGCCCGCTTTTCGTACCCAACATGCTCTCGCTCGGCCTGGGCCACGCCGCGAAATCCGCGACAGGATTCAGCATCGACAGCGGCGGCGAGGCCCATCTCGCCTCCGCCTTCCATGGCGCGGCGCAGGAGATTTCGAGCGGCAAGGACACGCCATCGGGCCATTGGGAAATCGCCGCCTTGCCGGTTCGCTTCGACTGGGGCTATTTCCCGGACACGGTTCCCGCCTTTCCAGCCGAACTGACCGAAGCGATCATCCGCGAAGGAGAGGTGCCGGGCATTCTCGGCAATTGCCATGCCCCGGGCACCGAGATCATCGAGCGTTTCGGGGAGGAGCATATCCGCACCGGCAAGCCGATCTGCTACACTTCGGTCGACTCCGTCCTGCAGATCGCCGCGCATGAAGTTCACTTCGGCCTGGAACGGCTCTACGAATTCTGCAAGGTGGTGCGCAGGCTGGTCGATCCGCTGAACATCGGACGGGTGATCGCGCGGCCCTTCATTGGGGAAACCGCCGCCAGCTTCGAACGGACGCACAACCGCCGGGACTATTCGGTGCCGCCGCCTGAACCGACCCTGCTCGACCGGTTGACGGCGCGCGGCAGCCGGGTCATCGCGGTCGGCAAGATCGGCGACATCTTCGCCCATCGCGGCATTTCGGAAGTGCGCAAGGCCGCCGGCAACATGGCGATGTTCGACAAGGCGCTCGGCGCGATGGCTGACGCGGGCGACGGCGATCTCGTCTTCGCCAATTTCGTCGATTTCGACACAGAGTTCGGCCATCGGCGCGATGTTGCCGGCTATGCCGCCGCGCTCGAGGCCTTCGACCGGCGGTTGCCGGAGGCGCTTGCACGGCTGAGGCAAGGCGACCTTCTCATCCTCACGGCAGACCATGGCAACGATCCGACCTGGCACGGCACCGATCATACACGCGAACGCATTCCGGTGATCGGCACGGGACCAGGTTTTGGCGGCGACATTGGGCTCAGAACGACGTTCGCCGACATCGGTGAAACCGTCGCCGAGCATCTTGGGCTGGCACGCGGCCGTTACGGCACCTCCTTCTATGCAACGATAGGCGGCCATGCCTGAGTTGCCTGAGGTCGAAACCGTCCGGCGGGGCCTGCAGCCGGTTCTGGAAGGCGCCCGTATCGCCCGCGTCGAGGCACGCCGGCCCGACCTGCGCTTTCCGTTTCCCGAAAAATTCTTGGAGAGGCTGACCGGCAAGACAATTACAGCGCTCGGCCGCCGGGCCAAATACCTGACGATGCATCTGAAAGGCGGTCCGGTGCTGATCTGCCATCTCGGCATGTCGGGTTCGTTCCGCATCGAAACGTCCGATGACAGCGAAATGCCCGATAGCAGCGAAATGTTGGGCGCGTTTTATCACGAGCGCTCGAAAAGCGCGGTACACGACCATGTCGTCTTCCATATCGTCTCTCCCGAAGGCGCCCGGTCCCGCGTGACCTTCAACGATCCGCGCCGTTTCGGCTTCATGCTGTTTTCCGAAGGGGCACCCGACACGCATCCGATGCTCGCGGGGCTGGGCGTCGAGCCGACAGGCAATGCGTTGGACGGCGAGTTGGTCGCCTCGCTGCTGAAAGGCCGGAAGTCGCCGCTGAAGGCAGCACTTCTCGATCAGCGGCTGATCGCCGGGCTCGGCAATATCTATGTGTCGGAGGCCCTGTGGCGCGCCGGTCTGTCGCCGTTGCGCGAGGCGGGCACCATCGCAAATCCTGGAAAGAAGGCCAAACAGCAGCGCGACGCCCTGGCCGAAGCCATCCGCGCGGTGATCGCCGACGCGATCGCCGCCGGCGGATCGTCGTTGCGCGACTATATGCAGACCGACGGGTCTCTGGGCTATTTCCAGCATTCGTTCGCGGTCTACGATCGCGAGGGCGAACCCTGCTCCAAGCACGGCTGCGGCGGCCATATAGAGCGCATCGTGCAAAGCGGGCGTTCCACCTTCTATTGCCGGACCTGTCAGTTGTGAGCTAGGTGCCGGGTGTGAGCTAGGTGCCCGGTGAGACCTAGATGCCGAGTATGAGCTGGACGCCAGATGTAAGTTGGATGACCGAGTGAGGAGATACAGTCATGGCCTATGAAACGATCATCGTAGAAACCCGCGGCAAGGTCGGGCTGATCACGCTGAACCGGCCGAAGGCGCTCAATGCGCTGAACTCACAGGTCCTGGCGGAAATGGTAGCGGCCGTGAATGGCTTCTGCGCGAATGCCGACATAGCCGCGATGGTCATCACCGGCTCCGAAAAAGCCTTCGCGGCAGGTGCGGACATCAAGGAAATGCAGGCGATCTCCTTTGTCGACGCTTATGTGCAGGACTTCTTTGTCGGCTGGGAAGAGTTCACCCGGGCGCGCAAGCCTGTTATCGCGGCGGTGGCCGGCTATGCGCTCGGCGGCGGCTGCGAACTGGCGATGATGTGCGATTTCATCATCGCCGCCGACAACGCCAAGTTCGGCCAGCCCGAGATCACGCTCGGCGTCATGCCGGGCATGGGCGGATCGCAGCGCCTCACCCGCTTCGTCGGCAAATCGAAGGCGATGGACATGTGCCTGACCGGACGGATGATGGATGCGGCGGAAGCCGAGCGTTGCGGTCTGGTGTCGCGTGTGGTGCCCGCCGTCGAGCTGCTCGAGGAGGCGTTGAAGGCGGCGGCCAAGATAGCCGATTTTTCGCTGCCGTCGGTGATGATGGCGAAAGAGGCCGTCAACCGCGCCTATGAAACGACACTGGCCGAAGGGCTGCGGTTCGAGCGCCGGCTGTTTCACTCGCTGTTTGCGCTCGATGACCAGAAGGAAGGCATGGCGGCCTTTGCCGAGAAGCGGAAGCCAAATTTCACGAACCGATAGATCGTGACGACAGCGGCCAGAAGCGAGCGACAGCAGCGGCCAAAAAGAAGGCGAAGCAGCGTTGACGCGCCGGAAAAGCTGAACTATAAGCCGCACCAACCGAGGCGGCCCTGTGGCTGCCCGTTTGTTTTTGCGCCCTGCGGCATCCCGCATGCGCCCACCAGATCAGAAGAGAGGCATCATGGCCAATACCTCCTCGGCCAAAAAGGCAACGCGCAAGATCGCCCGTCGCACGGCGATCAACAAGAACCGCCGCTCGCGCGTGCGGACCTACATCCGCCAGGTCGAAGAGGCGCTCGCCTCGGGCGATAAGGCTGCCGCGCAGGCTGCTTTCAAGGTGGCGGAACCGGAATTGATGCGCGCCGCGACCAAGGGCGTGGTGCACAAGAATACGGCGTCCCGCAAGGTCTCGCGCCTGGCGCAGCGACTCAAGGTGCTGTCGGCCTAATATACCTGTACTGATCTTGTCCTCTTCAAGCCCGGCCGCTCGTGCCGGGTTTTTTCGTTTGCCGGCAAGTACTTAAAAAGAAATCTCGCAAACGGACACTCCGCACGATTTCAATGTTCGAAATGCTTTGCCGGCATATACATGCCTGCTGATAGGCGCAGCCGCTGAAAGCGTTCACGGCGAAGATATCGGCTGTCAAAAATCAGCTATATTTTTCAATAAGTTATTGACGGTCATCCACAGCTTGTTCACATCGGGCGCGGGGGATGGGGAACATTTGCCTGTCAAGAAAATTATTTCAGAAAATTTCGCGCGATGCGGCCTTTTTCATATTCGCCGGAAAAGGGTTTGAATCACAATGGCTTTGTCAAAACATGCCAGTGCAACGCAGGCTCCGAACCCGTCTGCGCTAACCACATTCCTTAAAAATCCGTTAGGCGTGGCCTTGCCCTATCCACAGCGATTTCGTTAATGTCGGTCTATCGAGAGGGACGGGCCGTTGGCCCTTAACCCAGCCTGAATCGGCCAGCAAAAAATGGCAGAATTCGTGACGTGGATCATTTCCGCGTACGGGCTTGGTTTGTCTTTTCGATACGGTAGGGGATTGGCGTAATTGTACATGGCAGATCAATAACGCGCCGGCGTTTTCGCCGGAGGGAGTTGTATGCCCTGACATGACCAAAGCGGGCTGGCTCTGATGAGGCGGCGCCGGTTCCCTGACAATGAGGCGACATCATCTGCCGGCGGCGGCGATTGTGTCGCAGCGAGGACACGGTCGCCGGAAACATGGATGCAGGAGGCGCATTCCCGGCGGAAAAGGTACAAAAGGACAAGGAACTCGATCATGCAGAGCGGCATCGAAAGGGAGCTTACGGGCGACCTCCCATTCCCTGGAACCTTAACCGAAGGGGACGATATGTCGGCTTCCATCGACGCGGAACAAAAGTTCGACCGGGTGAAGGCCCAGTTGAAGGCGCGTCTTGGAACCGAAGTCTATTCGAGCTGGTTCGGACGCATGAAGGTCGCCGAGGCGTCCCGGGGCATTGTCCGCATCTCGGTTCCCACCGCCTTCCTGCGCTCGTGGATCAACGGCCACTATCTCGACCTCATCGCCGAGCTGTGGAAACACGAGGATCCTGAAATCCTCAAGATCGAGATCGTCGTGCGCACCGCTACCCGCCCGGGGCGCAACGGCGTCGAGCCCGAAGTGGCCCCGGCGCGCAAGATGACCAGGCAAGCGCAAACGGCGCTGGCCGCGGGAACAGCGAGCCCCGGCAGGCTGGAGCGGGTACCGGCACCTCGCCCGGGAACGCCTGCAGAGACCGAGTTCCGGCACAATGTGCTCGGTTCGCCGCTAGACCCGCGCTACACGTTCGGCTCCTTCATCGAGGGACCCTCAAACCGGGTGGCCTTCGCCGCCGCCAAAGCGGTGGCGGAATCGCAGTCGAGCGCGGTGCGCTTCAATCCGCTGTTTCTTCACGCGACGGTGGGGCTGGGCAAGACTCACCTGCTGCAGGCGATCGCGGCGGAATCGCTGAAGCAGAATCCGAAGTCGCGTGTCGTCTATCTCACCGCCGAATATTTCATGTGGCGGTTTGCCACCGCGATCCGCGACAACAACGCGCTGACGCTGAAGGAACAGCTGCGCGACATCGATCTTCTCATCATCGACGACATGCAGTTCCTGCAAGGCAAGTCGATCCAGCATGAATTCTGCCATCTGATCAACATGCTGCTCGACAGCGCCAAGCAGGTGGTGGTCGCGGCCGACCGGCCGCCGTCGGAACTGGAATCGCTGGAGCCTCGCGTCCGCTCCCGCCTCAACGGCGGCGTCGCGCTCGAAATGTCGGCGCCGGATTTCGCCATGCGCATCGGCATGCTCAAGCTGCGCCTTGCCACCGCCAAGGCCGATGATGCGTCGCTCGACATCTCGGACGAGATCCTCAACCATGTCGCTCGCACGGTGACCGGCAGCGGGCGCGAACTCGAAGGTGCATTCAACCAGCTTCTGTTTCGCCAGTCGTTCGAACCGCAGATCACCATCGACCGCATCGACGAGATCCTCGGCCACATCTATCGTTCGGGCGAGCCGAAGCGGGTGCGAATCGAGGACATCCAGCGCATCGTCGCGCGCCACTACAATGTGTCGAAGACAGAACTTCTGTCCAACCGGCGCACGCGTACGATCGTCAAGCCGCGGCAGGTCGCCATGTACCTGTCCAAGGTGATGACACCGCGCTCCTTGCCGGAGATCGGACGGCGTTTCGGTGGCCGCGACCACACGACGGTGCTGCATGCCGTGCGCAAGATCGAGGATCTTTCAGGCGTCGACAACACGCTGGCGCAGGAGCTCGAATTGCTGAGAAGACTGATCAACGATCAGGCCTAACCGGCCCGAAAAACGCCGGCTAGCGGACTTCGCCAGTTTTATCCCCAGAAAGCCCGAGTAACCGGTCCGAACCGGTAGCGCGGGCTTGCGTTTACGGGTTTTTTCCTGTCAGTTTCTGAGCCTGTTCAGACCTTTCGCGGGTTGCCGCTTCCCGGAGACCCGCTCATTCGTTCAAGCGAGCCTGTTTCGTCATGCGTGTTATCCTGGAACGGTCAAATCTCCTGAAGTCGCTCAACCACGTTCATCGCGTGGTCGAGCGGCGCAATACCATACCGATCCTGTCGAACGTGCTGCTGAGCGCCGAAGGCGCCACCCTCGAAATGAAGGCGACCGACCTCGATCTGGAGGTGACCGAAGCCACGCCCGCCAAGGTGGAGCGCGGCGGGGCGACGACGGTTCCGGCGCATCTGCTCTACGACATCGTGCGCAAGCTCGCCGACGGCGCGGAGGTCATGCTGAAGACCGACGAGGACGGCAACGCCATGACGGTGACGTCGGGCCGCTCGAGCTTCCGTCTCCAGTGTCTGCCGCAATCCGATTTCCCGGCGCTTTCGGCCGGATCGTTCTCGCATATCTTCCGGCTCGATTCGGTCGCGCTCAAGGGCCTGATCGAGAAGACCCAATTTGCCATCTCCACCGAAGAGACGCGTTACTACCTGAACGGCATCTACCTGCACACGCATGACGCCGACGGCAAGCTGAAGCTGCGCTCGGTAGCGACCGACGGCCATCGGCTGGCGCGCGCCGAGATCGACGCGCCGGCAGGATCCGAAGGCATGCCGGGCATCATCATTCCGCGCAAGACGGTCAGCGAGCTGCAAAAGCTTGTCGATGACCCGGACGTCGCCGTGACCACCGAATTGTCCGACACCAAGATCCGTTTCACCATCGGCAGTGTCGTTTTGACCTCGAAGCTGATCGACGGCACCTTCCCGGATTATCAGCGGGTCATCCCGACCGGCAACGACAAGAAGCTGATCATCGACCGCCAGAGTTTCGCCGCCGCCGTCGATCGCGTCTCGACCATTTCGTCGGAACGCGGCCGGGCAGTGAAGCTTTCGATTGGAGAAGGCCAGGTCACGCTTGCGGTCAACAATCCGGATTCGGGGAGCGCCACAGAAGAACTGGCCGCGGACTATTCGTCCGACGCGATCGAAATCGGCTTTAACGCCAAATATCTGCTCGACGTCGCCGCCCAGTTGACCGGCACTGAGGCAAAATTCATGCTGGCGGACGCCGGTTCGCCGACGCTGATCCACGACATGGCCGACGAAACCACGCTCTACGTGCTGATGCCGATGCGGGTATAGGCCCGAACGAGGCAATCTTGCTGTCATGACCGGAGTTGCGAAGCAGTCTGAGCGCGACCAGCAGACTCATATAAGTAAGCTGTCACTTACGAACTTCCGCAATTACGCAACATTGTCGATCGACCTCGACCCCGGCGCCGTGGTTTTTTCCGGTGACAATGGCGCCGGCAAAACCAACCTGCTGGAAGCGATTTCCCTGCTGACGCCGGGTCGCGGCCTGCGCCGTGCACCTTATGCCGACGTGGCGCGTGAAGGCGGGGACGGCGGCTTTGCCATCCATGTCCGGCTCGATGGGCCGGACGGACCGATCGAGATCGGCACCGGCATTGCAGGCGGCGATGCCGCCGGCGAGGGCGGCCGGCGGGTGCGGATCAATGGCGCGGCAGCGCGCTCGGCGGAGGACATGCTGGAATGGCTGCGCGTCGTCTGGCTGACACCGGCAATGGATGCATTGTTCACCGGGCCGGCCGCAGACCGCCGGCGCTTTCTCGACCGGCAGGTGCTGGCGATCGATCCGGGCCACGGCCAGCGCGCGCTAGACTACGAAAAAGCGATGCGCGGCCGCAATCGGCTGTTCGCCGAAGGCTCGCGTGACGGAGCCTGGTTCGATGCGATCGAGACGCAAATGGCCGAAACCGGTGTAGCGATTGCCGCGGCGCGTGCCGAACTGGTGCGCCTGCTCGCCGCCATGATCGACAGGCTGCCAAGCGCCGGCCCGTTTCCGCAAGCCGACATCGGCCTGTCGGGCACGTTGGAAAGCGAAGTCGGCACCACCGCGGCTGTCGATGTCGAAGAGCGGTTCCGCCAAGCGCTTGCCGAAGGCCGCGATCGCGACCGCGCCGCCGGGCGCACGCTCGACGGCCCGCACCGTTCGGATCTCGTAGTGCGGCACCGGCCCAAGGCGATGCCAGCCGAACTGTGTTCGACCGGCGAGCAGAAGGCGCTGCTGGTCGGCATGGTCCTGTCGCATGCTCGGCTGACCGGCGAGATGTCGGGCATGACGCCGATCCTGCTGCTCGACGAGATCGCCGCCCATCTCGACGGCGGCCGGCGTGCCGCGCTGTTCTCGATCCTCGAAGAGCTGAACTGCCAGGCTTTCATGACCGGAACCGATGCGGCGCTGTTTTCCAGTCTCAAGGGACGCGCGCAGTTCCTGACCGTCGATCATGGCATGGTTAGCCCAACCATTTGACTTCTTGGATATCGTTATCCCAAGACTGCTGCGCACCCTCTGGCCAAGCCCGAGGGCAGGCTTTGTGGCTGACGTGAATTGACGCCTGACAAGGTTTTTCTTCCGCTATATGGTCTGGCGATGATCACCATCACGCTAACCGACGAAGAACTCGAACGCTACGCCCGCCACATCGTGCTGCCCGAAATCGGCGGCGCCGGCCAGCAGCGACTGAAGCGGGCGCGGGTCCTGGTCATCGGCGCCGGCGGGCTCGGAGCGCCGGTGCTCGAATATCTGGCCGCAGCCGGCGTCGGCACACTCGGCATCGTCGACGACGACAGCGTCTCACTGTCGAACCTGCAAAGACAGGTGATCCACGGCACCGATGCTGTCGGCATGGCGAAAACCGACAGTGCCAAAACGGCGATCGCCCGCATCAATCCCAACGTCGCCGTGGAACTGCACAATCTCAGGCTGACGGCGGACAACGCCCCTGACCTCGTCGCCCGCTATGACATCGTCGTCGACGGCTCCGACAATTTCGAAACACGTTATGCGGTGGCCGACGCCTGCGCCGCGGAAAAGCGACCATTGGTGCATGCCGCCGTCGGCCGCTTCGACGGCTCGGTGACGGTGCTGAAACCGTTCGAGACCGGCACGGACGGCAACCCGAATCCAAATTATCGCGATCTTTTTCCGGATCCACCGCCGGCGGGCCTGGTACCGTCCTGTGCCGTCGCCGGCGTACTCGGCGTGCTGACCGGCGTCATCGGGACGCTGCAGGCGATGGAGACGATCAAGCTGATCGCCGGCATCGGCGAGCCGCTGGTCGGCCGGCTGCTGCTTTACGATGCATTGACCGCGCGCTTCGACACGATCCGCTACAAGAGAAACTAGATCTTGGGCAGCCTGGTTTCCGCCGAGCAGCTTCCGGCCGATTTCGATCGTTGGGACGAGGTGCTGGCGCTGATCATGCGCGCCTTCGCCTCGATGGACGGCCTCATCGATCCACCATCCTCGGCGCATCGGCTCACGGTCGAGAATCTTCGGGACAAGGCCCGGCAAGAGACGGGCTTTGCGGCGCTGAAGGACGGCAGGATCGTCGGCTGCGTTTTTGTTCTGGAGCGGGCCAACGATTTCTATGTCGGAAAGCTCGCGGTTGAACCGGGCTTTCAGGGACAAGGCATTGGCAGGCAGTTGATGCAAGCGGTCGAGGATTTCGCCCGCAACCGCGGCAAGCCTGCGATCGTGCTTCAGACGCGGATCGAACTGACCGGAAATCACGCGGTCTTTGCCCGCCTCGGCTTTCGCGAAACGGAAAGCACGGCGCACAAGGGCTACGACCGTCCGACCTCGATCACCATGCGCAAAGTGATTTCGTAAGCCTTTGCTAACCTCAGATGAACGGACGGTCGCACGAGCCGCGATCGTGGCCGGTCACGTTCGCAGCGGCAGTACGCGATCCGGCGGCCGGTGGCCATCGAAGAAGGCGCGGATGTTGATGATCACCTTCTCGCCCATGTCGATCCGGCCTTCGAGCGTCGCCGACCCCATATGCGGCAACAGCACGACCTTGCCCTTTGCCGCGAGCTTCAGCAATTTGCTGTTCAGCGCCGGCTCATGCTCGTAGACATCGAGGCCGGCGCCGGCGATCTTGCCGTCTTGGATCAGCTTGACCAGAGAGTCCTCGTCGATGATGTCGCCGCGCGCTGTGTTGACGATGTAAGCGGACGGTTGCAGAAGCGCCAGCCGCCGCGCCGAAAGCAGATGGAAGGTCGCCGGCGTCGACGGACAATTGACCGATATGATGTCCATGCGGGCAAGCATCTGGTCGAGGCTTTCCCAGTAGGTCGCCTCCAGCTCATCCTCGACCGCCGGCAGCACGCGATGGCGGTTGTGATAGTGGATCGACAGGCCAAAGGCCTTGGCCCGCCGGGCGACGGCGGTGCCGATGCGGCCCATGCCTACAATGCCGAGGCGTTTGCCCCAGATACGTCGGCCGAGCATCCAGGTCGGCGACCAGCCGGCCCATTTCTTGTCGCCGGTCAGCACATTGGCGCCTTCCGCCAGCCGCCGCGGCACCGCCAGCATTAGCGCCATGGTCATGTCGGCCGTATCCTCGGTCAACACGTTCGGCGTGTTGGTGACGGAAATGCCCTTCTTCGCTGCTGCCGCCACATCGATCTTGTCGACGCCGTTGCCGAAATTGGCGATCAGCTTGAGGTTGTCGCCAGCCTGAGCGATCAGCGCTGCGTCGATATGATCGGTTATGGTCGGCACCAGCACGTCGGCTTCCTTGACCGCCGCGACCAGTTCCGGCTGCGTCATCGGCCTGTCTTCGACATTCAGCCGGGCGTCGAACAGCTCACGCATACGGGTCTCGACCGGGTCGGGCAGCTTGCGCGTGATGACGACGAGGGGCCTTTTTCTGCCTACCATTGTTTCCTCGAAACCCGACCTCGTTGAGACCTCTTTAACCAAGACAGGCGAAACTGCAGGCCGGTCGCGGTGCCAGTTCTCCATGTAACAAGAGGTTCCGCCGAAGACAAAGAAAAAGGGGCGCCAAGTCCGATGAGCCGGCGCCGAAAGGAATGAAAGTGTCTGGATTCGCGTCGCTCCGCCTGGCCCTCAGCGCAGCATTTCTCGGCGCTCTCCTTTATTCCCCTCATGTGGCGGCACAGAATGCAGCAGCACCCGCCCAGAGCGCAACGCTCGGGCCGAGCGGCCTGCCGCTGCCGCGTTTCGTCAGCCTGAAAGCGGGCCGCGTCAACTCCCGCGTCGGACCAGGCGTCAACTATTCCGTCGACTGGATGTATATGAAGCCCGGCCTGCCGATGGAGATCATCCAGGAATTCGACACCTGGCGTCGTGTGCGCGATGCCGACGGCTCGGAAGGCTGGATCAACCAGTCGCTGCTTTCAGGCCGCCGCACGGCGATCGTAGCACCCTGGCAGCGGGGCAAAGATGCCCGAGTCAACCTTCTCGACGACCCGGAAAAGGATGCCAGCATCGTCGCGATCATCGAGCCGGGCGCCATGGGCACGATCAAGTCCTGTGACGGCCAGTGGTGCGAGATGACCTTCAACGGCCACACCGGCTGGCTCGCCCAGTCGCTTGTCTGGGGCGCCTATCCAGGCGAACGGGTCAAGAACTAACCTCTTCTAGGCGGTTCGGGGATCCCGGCCGAGACGGTATCTCACGGCCTCATGAAGCGCCAATCAGTCGCGGCGTTTGGGGCGCAGTCTCACCACGATGTCGACATTGGCGATCTCCATGCCTTCCGGCGGCTCCGGCAGGTTGGAAACCGTGACAGGACCGCTGGCGATATCGAAGATCCTGTTTTCGCCTTCAATGTAGAAATGGTGATGATCGGAGGTGTTGGTGTCGAAGTAGGTCTTCGACCCCTCGACGGCCAGGATGCGCAGAAGGCCCGCCTGGGTGAATTGATGAAGGGCGTTGTAAACGGTGGCGAGCGACACCGGCACGCCGGCGGCGATCGCCTCCTCGTGCAGTTCCTCAGCCGACAGATGGCGGTCGCCCTTGGCGAAAAGCAGATCGGCCAACGCAATGCGCTGACGCGTCGGCCTCAGGCCAGCTTCGCGAACCCGCTTGTCCACAGCGACATTTTCCTTTCGGCAGCCCAGATCCATCTATCCGTCCAAGCTCACAGTTTCGCCTCAAGACATGCCCAGAATGGCAAAAAACGAACATCGACCGAAACTGGACACCCCCGACATATATTCTGTCGGCCGAATACGATCAATAGCGCGCATTGACCCAGGCAGACGGGCAGGTTAAGCGCAAACGCCGGTTTCCGGCCGGAAATAGATTGTGTTAGGAAACCAACGACAAGGGCGCGCTACCGCCCGGACGATTACGGGGACGAGATTGATGGCGGTTTCGAAATCCAGCTACGATTACGAAGAACTGCTTGCCTGCGCCCGCGGCGAGCTGTTCGGACCTGGAAACGCCCAGCTCCCCTATCCGCCGATGCTGATGTTCGACCGCATCACCGAAATCAGCGAGACGGGCGGTGCCTTCGACAAGGGTTTCATCCGCGCGGAATTCGACATCAAGCCGGACCTGTGGTTCTTCGCCTGCCATTTCATCGGCAATCCGATCATGCCGGGATGCCTGGGCCTCGACGCCATGTGGCAATTGACGGGATTCTACCTCGGCTGGCTCGGTGAGCCGGGCAAGGGGATGGCGCTCTCGACCGGCGAGGTGAAATTCAAAGGCATGGTGACGCCGTCGGTCAAGAAGGTGGAATATGGCGTGGACTTCAAGCGCGTGATGCGCGGGCGGTTGGTGCTTGGTATCGCCGATGGCTGGCTGAAGGCGGATGGCGAACCCATATACGCAGCAACGGATCTCAAGGTGGGTCTGTCCAAGCAATCGGCCGCCGCCTGACCGGCGCCTCCACAGCGCCGCGAGTCCCTGGGACGCGCAAAAGGAAGCTGCAGAACTTTAATTTGCGCATGATCCTTGTCCGACAGGTTTCGGGCTCATGCGCTGGAAGGAGTTGCGAATGAGACGGGTCGTAGTTACAGGCCTCGGCATCGTGTCGTCGATCGGCAACAATGCCAACGAGGTGCAGGCCTCGCTCCACGATGCCAGATCCGGCATCAGCTTCTCCAATTCCTTCGCCGAACACGGCTTCCGCTGCCAGGTCTGGGGGGCGCCGACGCTCGACCCCTCTGCGCTCATCGATCGTCGCGCCATGCGCTTCCTGTCGCAAGGTGCGGCTTGGAACCATGTCGCCATGGACCAGGCTATCGTGGACGCTGGACTTGGTGAGAACGACATCACCAATGAGCGCACCGGCATTGTTATGGGATCGGGCGGACCATCGACCCGAACCATCGTCGAGGCCGCCGAAACCACGCTCAAGAACGGCAGCCCCAAGCGCATCGGCCCGTTCGCCGTGCCGAAGGCGATGTCGTCGACCGCTTCGGCGACACTCGCCACCTGGTTCAAGATCCACGGCGTCAATTATTCGATCTCTTCGGCCTGCTCGACATCGGCGCATTGCATCGGCAATGGCTACGAACTTATCCAGTGGGGCAAGCAGGACATGGTCTTCGCCGGCGGCCATGAGGATCTCGACTGGACGATGTCGGATCTGTTCGACGCGATGGGCGCCATGTCCTCCAAGTTCAACGACCGGGCATCGGCCGCCTCGCGCGCCTATGACGTCGATCGCGACGGCTTCGTCATTGCCGGCGGCGCCGGCGTGCTGGTCCTGGAAGAGCTCGAGCACGCCAAGGCGCGCGGCGCCAAGATCTACGCCGAGGTCGTCGGCTATGGCGCGACCTCCGACGGCTACGATATGGTGGCGCCCTCGGGCGAGGGTGCGGTGCGCTGCATGCGGCAGGCGCTGGCGACTGTCTCTTCGCCGGTCGACTACATCAACACGCACGGCACCTCAACGCCGGTCGGCGACTCCAGGGAAATGGGCGCGATCCGCGAGGTGTTCGGCGAAAATATGCCTTTCATCACCTCGACGAAATCACTGACCGGCCATTCGCTGGGTGCGGCCGGCGTGCAGGAATCGATCTACTCGATCCTGATGATGCAAGGCGGCTTCATCGGCGAGAGCGCCCATATCGAGCAGCTTGATCCGGAATTCGAAGGCATGCCGATCGTGCGTGAACGCATCGACGATGCCAGGATCGACACCGTTTTGTCCAATTCGTTCGGTTTCGGCGGCACCAACGCAACGCTGATTTTCCAGCGCTATTCCGCATAAGGATTGCCGACCATGGACGGATTGATGAAGGGCAAGCGCGGGCTTGTCATGGGTGTCGCCAACGACCATTCGATCGCCTGGGGCATCGCCCGGAAACTGTCCGAACATGGGGCGGAACTCGCCTTCACCTATCAGGGCGAAGCCTTCGGGCGCCGGGTCAAGCCGCTCGCCGACAAGCTCGGCGCGTCGCTGGTCGTCCCTTGCGATGTCGAGGACAGCGCATCGGTTGCCGCTACCTTCGAGACCTTGGACAAGGCCTGGGGCGGGCTGGACTTCGTCGTCCATGCCATCGGCTTTTCCGACAAGAACGAGCTGAAGGGCCTCTACGCCGACACCAGCCGCGACAATTTCATCCGCACCATGGTCATCTCCTGCTACTCCTTCACCGAGGTCGCCCGTCATGCCGCCAGGCTGATGAAGGACAACGGCTCGATGATCACGCTGACCTATGCGGGTTCCGTCCGCGTCATGCCGAACTACAACGTCATGGGCGTGGCCAAGGCCGGGCTGGAAGCAAGCGTCCGCTATCTTGCCAACGACTACGGCCCACGCGGCATCAGGGTGAACGGCATATCGGCGGGACCGGTGCGGACGCTGGCCGGCGCCGGGATTTCCGACGCACGCCATATGTTTTCCTACCAGCAGCGCAACTCGCCGCTGCGCCGTACAGTGACCATCGACGAAGTCGGTGGCTCCGCCCTCTATCTCCTGTCCGACCTGTCGTCGGGCGTCACCGGCGAAATCCACTATGTCGATTCCGGCTACCACATCGTCTCGATGCCGACGCTCGACGAGTTGAAGCGGACCGACAACGTACGAGATTAATTCGGCCCGTAAAAATGCGGCGGCCTTGCCGGCAAGCAGACTGGTCGAAGAGCGCGGCCATAGATTCGCGAACGGCGCCTGCGATCTGCACTGAACTCCGCGTTCAGCGGCGCGCCGCGAGAACCTTGAACAGGCCATCGCGGGCGATCTCGGCATGGCTGGAGAAGGCGGCCGCCAGCACCGGCTCGTAGGGAAGCTGACGGTTCGCCACCATGAACAGCCGCCCACCCGGCTTCAGCGCCTTTGCCGCGGCGCGGATCATGCCGGCGCCGATCTCCGGCTCGGCTGCCCGGCTGCGATGGAAGGGCGGGTTCATGACGATGGCGTCATAGCGCCGCTCTACCGGCTCGCTCAAAAGATCGACCCAGAAGAAATTTGGTTCCGCCGCTGTATTGCCGATATTGCCTTTCGCCGCCTCCAGCGCATCGAACTCGGCGTCGTAGAGATCGAGCGCCGATATGCCAGGTGAGCGGGCGGCGACCTCGGCCGCCACATAGCCCCAGCCGGCGCAGAAATCGGCAATGTTGCCACGCAGGTCGCCGGGCAGATTGTCCACCAGCAATCTAGAACCTGCATCGATCTTGTCGAAAGAGAACATGCCTGGCGCGGTGCGGAAACGGCCCTCGACCAGAAGGGTTGGATTGGCGGCGCAAAGCGCTGCCGCTACCGCGGCGTTGGCCGGCCGACGGAACCAGAAGGCGATGCCGTGATGCTTCGGCAAATGGCCATCGAGCGGCACAAGTTCGTCGATGCGCTTGCGCAGGCTGGCAGTGCCATCGTCCTTGGCGCCGGCGACGACAATCGATCCGCCCGGCCTCACACGCTCTATCGCCTCGGCGATGCGCAGTTCGTTTTGCCCGCGATGACGGCCGGCAAGCACCAGTGCCGCATCGAAACCTTCGCCCTCCAGGCGCGGCGTGACCGTGAAGCCCGCCCCCTGCAGCGCGCGAAAATGCGGGCGGAAGCCTTGCACCAGATGCAGTGCTGCATCGAAGCCTTCGGGCAGGCGGAAACCCGGTTCGGCGCCCAGAAAGAGGACACGCTCGCCCTTACGCGGCAGGGAGACAGCCTCGGCCTCGAACGGATGGAACAGTGTCTTCAGCGGCTCGGCGGACATTCTTCGACCTCGAAATGCAGCTGGGCTTGTCGTGAAAATGAAAACGGGCGCGACCTGTCGGCGCGCCCGCTTCGATTGTACCGTCAGATCGCTCAGGCGGCGTCTTCTTCGCCTTCGGCCTTCTTGTCGCGGGCGATTTCCTTGCCGGTGGCCTGGTCGACGACCTTCATCGACAGGCGGACCTTGCCGCGCTCGTCGAAGCCCATCAGCTTGACCCAGACCTTGTCGCCTTCCTTGACGACGTCAGAAGTCTTGGCGACGCGGTCATTGGCGAGCTGCGAGATGTGGACGAGGCCGTCACGCGGACCGAAGAAGTTGACGAAAGCGCCGAAGTCGGCGGTCTTGACGACCGTGCCCTCGTAGATCTCGCCGACTTCCGGCTCGGCGACGATGGTGTGGATCCACTTCTTGGCCGCCTCGATCTCCTTAGCGTTGGACGAAGCGATCTTGACCGTGCCGTCGTCCTCGATGTTGATCTTGGCGCCGGTCTTTTCGACGATCTCGCGGATGACCTTGCCGCCCGAGCCGATCACGTCGCGGATCTTGTCGGTCGGGATGTGCATGACCTCGATGCGCGGCGCGAATTCGCCGAGTTCGGAACGCGCGCCGGAGAGCGCATGGCCCATTTCGCCGAGGATATGCTGGCGGCCATCCTTGGCCTGGTCCAGCGCGATCTTCATGATCTCCTCGGTGATGCCTTCGATCTTGATGTCCATCTGCAGCGAGGTGATGCCGTTGGCGGTGCCGGCAACCTTGAAGTCCATGTCGCCGAGATGATCCTCGTCGCCGAGAATGTCGGAGAGCACCGCGAAGCGCTCGCCTTCCTTGATCAGACCCATGGCAATGCCGGCGACCGGCTTGGCCAGCGGCACGCCGGCATCCATCAGCGCCAGCGAGGTGCCACAGACGGTGGCCATCGACGACGAACCGTTGGACTCGGTGATCTCCGAGACGACGCGCAGCGTGTAGGGGAACTGGTCTGATGTCGGCAGCATCGGGCGGATCGCGCGCCAAGCCAGCTTGCCGTGGCCGATTTCGCGGCGGCCGGGCGAACCCATGCGACCGGTTTCGCCGACCGAATAGGGAGGGAAGTTGTAGTGAAGGAGGAACTTCTCCTTATACATGCCGGTCAGCGAATCGACGTACTGCTCGTCTTCGCCGGTGCCGAGCGTGGCGACGACCAGCGCCTGGGTCTCGCCGCGGGTGAACAGCGCCGAGCCATGGGTACGCGGCAGGACGCCGACTTCGGAGACGATCTTGCGGACCGTCTTCAGATCGCGGCCGTCGATGCGCGAACCGGTGTCGAGGATGTTCCAGCGCACAACCTTGGCCTGGAGCTCCTTGAACACGGTGCCGATCTGCTCGGACGTGTATTTTGCTTCTTCGCCTTCTGCGGGTGCGAACGCAGCCTTGACCTTCGCCTTGACGGCGTCCACGGCGGCATAACGCTTCTGTTTGTCGGTGATCTTGTAGGCGTCGCGAAGCTCGCCTTCGACGATCTTCAGCATCTCGGCTTCAAGCGCCGAATAGTCTGGCGCGGTGAAATCGCGCGGGTCCTTGGCGGCGACCTCGGCCAGCTTGATGATTGCGTCGATCACCGGCTGGAAGCCGCGATGGCCGAACATGACGGCGCCGAGCATCAGATCCTCGCCGAGCTCCTTGGCTTCGGACTCGACCATCAGCACGGCGTCAGAGGTGCCGGCAACGATCAGGTCAAGCTTAGATTCCTGCATCTCGTCGACATGGGGATTGAGCACGTATTCGCCGTTGATGTAGCCGACGCGGGCGCCGCCGATCGGGCCCATGAAGGGGACGCCGGACAGCGTCAAGGCCGCCGAGGTGGCGACGATCGACAGGATATCCGGATCGTTTTCGAGATCATGCTGGACGACGGTGACAACGATCTGCGTGTCGTTCTTGTAACCGTCAGCGAAGAGCGGCCGGATCGGACGGTCTATGAGACGGGAGACCAGCGTTTCCTTTTCGCTCGGGCGGCCTTCGCGCTTGAAATAGCCGCCCGGGATCTTGCCGGCGGCATAGGTCTTTTCCTGGTAGTTGACGGTTAGCGGGAAGAAATCGAGGCCGGGCTTCGGCTCCTTCATCGAAACAACGGTGGCGAGAACCTTGGTTTCGCCGTAGGTGGCGAGCACCGCGCCGTCAGCCTGGCGCGCAATCTTGCCGGTTTCGAGGATGAGCGGACGGCCGCCCCATTCGATTTCCACTTTGTGGTGATTGAACATGTCTTGTCCTTCATATGCGGAAAGGGCCGCGCCGTTTCACGTGCGCGAGTGCCCCTTTCCCTTGGCTTCGTTTCTCGGGCAGCCACGGGCAAGACAACGGGAAGCTCGGGTAAATCCGGCGCGGCTGCCGGGCGAGCGTCCTGCAATCCTGCCCCATGACCGTCCATGGGCGGTTTCGAATGGCCCTGTGCTATCTCGAAACCGGGTCTGGCCAGTCGATTCGACTGACCTTGCGCGTGGCCCCGAAAACCGCGGCTCTCGGAAATGCCTTGCACAAATTCAAAGTTTCAGAGCGTCCTATTTGCGCGTCCAAATCGATGCGCGGCGCTCTACTTTCTTCATTAGAGCAATGGATTGCTCCAATGCGCGACCGGCGGGCTCTCGAAAGAACCCGCCGGCCAATTGGTCAACGGCGCAGACCGAGCTTCTCGATCAGCGTCTGATAGCGCGCGTCATCCTTGCGCTTGAGATAATCAAGCAGGCTGCGGCGCTGGGACACGAGAGCGAGCAGACCACGGCGGGAATGGTTATCCTTCTTGTGGTCCTTGAAATGGTCGGTCAGGTTCTTGATGCGCTCGGAAAGGATGGCCACCTGGACTTCCGGAGACCCGGTATCGCCCTTGGCGGTTGCGAATTCACCCATCAATTCCTTCTTGCGCTCGGCAGTAATCGACATCGTGTTTTTCCTTATCTGTTTGAGGAAACGGGACGCCCTCGGCCGGGATGTCGTCCAGCAGGGGCCGGTACAAGCAAGGTGTCATTGCACGATGCTGCGGCGCATATAGTGCAATTCAGGCAAAAACACCAGCCCAATTCACAAGCCGGCTTTTTGCTGCATAAACGAAGATTTCCCTTCGGCTAAAGCCACTTCTTCCATCTGAAGAAAGCGACAAGCCCGAGCGCGACAACGGCCATGAACACGAGCGCCGCCGGATAGCCGTATTGTGCCTTCAACTCCGGCATGTTCCATGGCGAGGTTTCGGGATCGAAGTTCATGCCCCACACGCCAGCGAGAAAGGTGAGCGGGATGAAGATCACCGAGACGATCGTCAGATAGCTGATGACATCACTGGTGCGTGCCTGGCTCAGCGAGACATGCATCTCGATCAGACCGGTCAGCATGTCGCGCTGGGTCTCGACCAGTTCGATGAGCCGAAGCGAGTGATCGAGCGTGTCGTTCAGGAAGATCTTGGTCTCGGGCCTCACGTAGGACACGTCGTTGCGGATCAGCGTCGCCAGCGCATCGCGCATCGGCCAAAGTACCCCCTTCAGCACATTGGCGTCGCGCCGCAATTCGTGAAGCCGCCGCATCTGGTGCTTGTCCGCCGCGAGCAGCATCTGGTCCTCGATGCTGTCGACCAATTCGCCGGCAGTCTCGATCGGCGGGAAATAGCTGTCGACAATGGCATCGATCAGCGCATAGGCGAGATAGTCAGCGTCGCGTGCGCGCAGCCGGTTGGGCGTCGAGCTTTCGATGCGCTTGCGCACGGGATCGAACGGATCGCCTTCGCGCTCCTGAAAGGTGACGACGAAGTTCCTGCCGAAGAAGACCGCGATCTGCTCGTAACGATGCGCGGTGACGTCGTCGATCATCCTGACGACGACGAAGGCATGGTCCTCAAAGAAATCCACCTTCGGCCTCTGGCCGGTGTTGACGACGTCTTCCAGCGCCAGCGGATGCAGGCTGAAAATCCGGCCGATCTCCTCGATCAGCGGGATGTTGGCGAGACCGGTGCAATCGAGCCAAATGACCGGCCATGCGTGGCAATGAGCGTTGACGTCGTCGATGCTGGCATTTTCGATTGTCTCGAATTTGTCGGGCGACATCAGTGTCAGTCGCAGTTCGCTGCGCCGCGCCGCCGGGTCGGCGATCAGTGTGCCGGGTGATGCGCCGACCGGCGGCCGCCTTGCAGTCACCGGCGCCCGCTTCTTGATTGTCTCGGCCTTTGCCATGTGCCCCTCGGATGCTGCGTCTGATCGAGATTAGACGACGGGACTCACCCGGCAAAGACCCGCTTCGGCTTGAACATGCCTTGCTCGATGGCGCCGATGGCGACCAGCTTGCCGCGCGCCGTAGCGCAGGCTTCCTCGGCTTCCACTGGCGCGTCGCGGCCACGGATGATGACCGGATTGCCGAGGCGGATTTTTGTTGCAGCGTCGTCGCTGATCGCGATCTGCGGCAGGCAGTCGAGCGCGGCTGATGTGTCGACCAGAAGCGCGTCGATGGCGTCGAAATCGACCGGCACCGTGTCCGCTGAATCCGAACGGTCATCGCCCTGCTCGCCGAAGCGCGCGGTTTCCAGCTCGGCGATGGTGACGAAGTCTTCCTGCGTGAACGGCTCGACTTCGATTCGGCGCAGTTCGGCGATGTGACCGAAACAGCCGAGGTCGCGGCCCATGTCGCGGGCCAGCGAGCGCACATAGGTGCCCTTGCCGCATTCGACCTCGAAAATGGTGCGATCAGCATGGTGCTCGATCAGGTCGAGACCGCCGATCTCGACTTCCCGCGCCGGGATGTCAACCGTCGCGCCGTCGCGGGCAAGGTCATAGGCGCGCTCGCCTGCGATCTTGATGGCCGAAAACTGCGGCGGCTTCTGCATGATGACGCCGGTGTATTTCGGCATCAGCAAAAGCACATCGGCTTCAGCCGGACGCTGGTCGGAGCTTTTCGTCACCGGCCCTTCGAGGTCATCGGTCGAACGCTCCTCACCCCAGGCAACTGTGAAGCGGTAGACCTTGGCGCCATCCTGGACATAGGGCACCGTCTTGGTCGCTTCGCCGAGCGCAATCGGCAGCATGCCGGAAGCGAGCGGGTCGAGCGTGCCGGCATGGCCGGCCTTTTCCGCCTGGAACAACCATTTGATCTTGGAGACAGCCTCGGTCGAACCCATGCCGACCGGCTTGTCCAGCACTAGCCAGCCGGAGATCGGCCGACCCTTCTTCTTGCCGCGACGCGCCACTAGTTTTCGTCCTTGTAGTTGCCTTTGTTCTGGTCGCCAATCTGGGCGTCTGGGCCGAGATCGCGCGCCACTTCGGGCGAGTGCAGCAATTCGTTGATCTTCTGGAAATTGTCGTAGCTGGTGTCGAGCCGGAAGCGGAACTCGGGCATGTACTTCATCTGCCGAAGCGCGCCGGAAACGCGGCCGCGCACGAATTTCGCGTGCTTGTTGAGCGCCTCGACCACCGCATCGGCATCGCCAGCGCCGAGCGGCGAGACGAAGGCGGTAGCGATCTTCAGATCGGGCGACATGCGCACTTCCGAGACCGAAACCACTGCGTTCTCGATCAACGGATCGAGGATCTCGCCACGCTGCAAGGTTTCGGACAGCGCATGGCGCACTTGTTCGCCGACGCGCAGCATGCGCTGGGATGGACCTGACGTGGTTGAACGGGGCATTTTTCTCTATCCTGAAATCGTGAGGCACGGGATGGGACCGCGCCGCATGTCTCATATGCTTTGGGCGGCAGCCTTTCGACCACCGCCCGGTCTCAGTAGATGCTCAACTCAAGACGCTCGAACTCAGAGCGTCCTGGTCACCATCTCGACGCGGAAGCACTCGATGACGTCGCCGACGCGCATGTCCTCGTAGTTCTGGAAGGCCATGCCGCATTCCTGGCCACCCGGGACCTCCGCCACTTCGTCTTTGAAGCGCTTCAGGGTCTTCAGCGTGCCTTCGTGGATGACGACATTGTCGCGGATCAGGCGAACGCCCGCACCGCGCTCGACCTTGCCTTCGGTGACACGGCAGCCGGCGATCTTGCCGACCTTGGTGATGTCGAAGATCTCGAGGATCTCCGCATTGCCGATGAAGGTCTCGCGACGCTCCGGCGACAGCAGGCCCGACAGCGCCGCCTTCACGTCATCCACGAGATTGTAGATGATCGAGTAGTAGCGGATCTCGATGCCTGCCGCCGCGGCAGCCGCGCGCGCCTGCACATTGGCGCGGACGTTGAAGCCGATGATTGCGGCACCCGAGGTTTCCGCCAGCGACACATCGCTTTCGGTGATGCCGCCGGCGCCCGCATGGACGATGCGCGCACGCACCTCGTCGGTGCCGAGCTTGTCCAGCGCCGCGTTGATCGCCTCGATCGAGCCCTGCACGTCGCCCTTGATGACCAGCGGGAATTCCTTCAGCCCGCTCGTCTGCAGCTGCGACATCATCTGTTCGAGCGAGCCACGCTGGCCGGCATGCTTGGCCACCGCCTTCTCGCGCGCCAGACGCTGGCGATATTCGGTGATCTCGCGGGCGCGGGCTTCATTGTTGACCACGGCGAAGCGGTCGCCGGCCTGCGGGGTTCCCTGCAGACCGAGCACCTCCACCGGCATCGCCGGCGGCGCTTCCTTGATTTGCCCGCCGCGGTCGTTGACCAGCGCGCGCACCCGGCCCCATTCGTTGCCGGCAACGAGGATATCGCCGGGCATCAGCGTGCCGGTCTGGACCAGCACGGTGGCGACGGGGCCGCGGCCCTTGTCGAGCTGGGCTTCGATGACGACGCCCTCGGCGGTGCGGTCCGGATTGGCCTTCAGGTCGAGGATTTCGGCCTGCAGCAGGATCGCTTCGAGCAGCTTGTCGAGATTGGTGCCCTTGGTCGCCGACACCTCGACGTCCAGCACCTCGCCACCCATCGATTCGACGAAGACTTCGTGGCGCAGCAGTTCCGAGCGCACCTTCTGCGGGTCGGCGTCATGCTTGTCGATCTTGTTGATCGCCACGATGATCGGAACGCCGGCCGCCTTGGCATGGCTGATCGATTCGATCGTCTGCGGCATCACGCTATCGTCGGCCGCCACCACGAGGATGGCGATGTCTGTAGCCTGAGCGCCGCGGGCGCGCATCGCCGTGAAGGCGGCGTGGCCGGGCGTGTCGATGAAGGTGATCTTGTGACCGTTCTTCTCGACCTGATAGGCGCCGATATGTTGGGTGATGCCGCCGGCCTCGCCGGACACGACATTTGCATTACGGATGGCATCGAGCAGAGACGTCTTGCCGTGGTCGACATGGCCCATGATGGTCACCACCGGCGGACGCGGCTCGAGATCTTCGGGACGATCGGCGATGTTGAAGAGGCCTTCCTCAATGTCGGACTCGGCGACGCGGCGAACCGTGTGGCCGAATTCGGTGGCGACCAGTTCGGCCGTGTCGGCGTCGATGACGTCGCCCGGCTTCAGGATCTGCCCCTGTTTCATGAAGAACTTGACCACATCGACGGCGCGCTCGGACATGCGCTGCGCCAGTTCCTGGATGGTGATGGTTTCGGGCAGTATCACTTCGCGCATGACTTTCTCGCGCGGTTCGTTATGCAGCGCGCGCTTGAATTTCTCCTGGCGCCGACGCATCGACGACAGCGAACGCGCACGCGCATCCTCATCGGAAAGTGCGGCATTCAGCGTCAGCTTGCCGCGGCGGCGATCTTCCTCGCCTTTAGTCGGCTTAGCCGGGCGTGCCACTTCGGGCGTGACCGGACGGCGCACCGGGGCACCGGCGCCGGTCCGCTTCGGCTTGATGTCCTCGTCGTCGACTGTCGCCAGTTCGGCGGCCAGCGGCGCGCGGCGACGCGCCTCTTCCTCGGCACGCCGGCGGGACTCGGCCTCGGCCTGCAGCCGGGCTTCTTCCTCGGCCTGGCGGCGCGCGGATTCCTCGCGCTCGCGACGGCGGCGCTCTTCATCCTCGGCGCGGCGCTTGGCCTCGTCGATGGCGCGCTGGCGATCCTCGACATCGCGCACCTTCGAACCCTCAAGGGCCCGGCGGCGCGCCTCCATCTCATTGCGCGACAATTCGTTCAGCACCATGCCGCCCCGTTCGACCGGCGGCGGAGGCGGCGGCGCCTTGGGCGCTTGCTGCACAACGGGCGCTGCCGCGACCGGCGGCTTCGGCGTGAACACGGACACAGGGGCAGCGGCCGGCTCCGGCTTGTCGCCGGGCAGCGAGAACTTGCGCTTCTTAGTCTCAACCACGACCGCCTTGGTGCGGCCATGCGAGAAGCTTTGGCGCACGGTGCCCTGTTCCGTACCGGGGCGCTTCAGCGTCAAGGTCTTCTTCGGCGTCACACTCAACGTCTTGTCGTCGCCCGATTTCGTATCGCTCATTCCATATCCTCTGCGGCATCATCTTCGTCAGCAACGGCCGCAAGCATTGCCAGATCGTCCGGGGAACCGCCCCGATACCGGTCGAGCGCAACCATGCGCTTCTGGACCGCCCTGCCCGCGTCTCCCGCGAGAACGGCAGCATGTATCACATTTGTACCCCCCAATGCCAAGCTCAACTCGGCCTCGGAGAAAAGTTTGTAGGCGAGGATGGCGGGGCCGCCAAGGTGGACGGTTGCCCGTCGCGCCTGGCGGATCTTGCGGACGCCGTCATCTGACGCTTCGGTCGCATGCAACACGAAAAGCGCCAGCCCACCACGCACCGCGCTCTCGACCTTGGTGGCGCCGAGCGCGATCGCACCTGCCTTGCGGGCAAGACCGAGCATGCCCAGAGCGGATCTGGAAAGCAGCCCGTCAACCATGCCGCCGAGATCGGTCGGCACAGTCACCTGCGCCTTGAAGGCGCGAGCGAACAGGTTTTTCGCTGCCGCCTTGTCGATATGTAGGCGGTCGGCCGTCACCCAGCAACCGCGGCCGGGCAGGTTTTTCTTGATATCCGGAACGACGGCCGAATCCGGGCCGACGACGAAGCGGATCAATTCATCCGGTTCGGCCTGTTTGCGCGTGACGATGCAAGTGCGATCGTTCATCTCGTCCAAGGGCGGGTTGTGTGCGATGCGGTTTCACCTCACGCACCAACGGCATCGTCAGCCGGCACGTCTTCGGCTGCAAGCTCGTCTTCGGTGATCCAGCCGGCCTTGAGGCGGGCGGCCAGAACCATCTGCTCGGCATCGGCGCGCGACACGCCGTGACTGGCGAGCACGCCGGGGAACACCTTCGTGTCGCCGTCCTTGCGTTCTTTCCAGCCGGTCAGGTCATCGGCCGCATAGCCGGCGAAATCCTCGATCGTCTTCACGCCGTCCTCGCCGAGCGTCACCATCATGGCGGTGGTCACGCCAGGAATCTCACGCAACTCGTCCTTGACGCCCAGCGCCTTGCGCTTCTCGTCATGCTCGGCTTCGATCTTCTCCAGATACTCGCGGGCGCGGGCCTGGATTTCCGAGGCGGTGTCCTCGTCGAAGCCGTCGATCGACGCGATCTCGTCGGCATCGACATAGGCGACTTCCTCGACGCTGGTAAAGCCTTCGGAGGCGAGCACCTGGCCGACCATCTCGTCGACGTTGAGCGCATCCATGAACAGCGCCGAGCGTTCGACGAACTCCTTCTGGCGGCGCTCGCTCTCTTCCTGCTCGGTCAGGATATCGATATCCCAGCCGGTGAGCTGCGAGGCGAGCCGGACGTTCTGGCCACGGCGGCCGATAGCCAGCGACAGCTGGTCGTCCGGCACCACGACTTCGATGCGTTCGGCATCCTCGTCAAGCACGACCTTGGCGACTTCCGCTGGCTGCAGCGCGTTGACGATGAAGGAAGCAGCCGAAGGCGACCACGGAATGATGTCGATCTTCTCGCCCTGCAATTCGCCGACCACCGCCTGAACGCGGCTGCCGCGCATGCCGACGCAGGCGCCGACAGGATCGATGGAACTGTCACGCGAGATGACGGCGATCTTGGCGCGCGAACCCGGATCGCGGGCGACCGACTTGATCTCGATGATGCCGTCGTAGATTTCCGGCACTTCCATGGTGAACAGCTTCGCCATGAACTGCGGATGGGTGCGCGACAGGAATATCTGCGGACCACGCTGCTCGCGGCGCACGTCGTAGACATAGGCGCGGACGCGATCGCCATATTTGTAGTTCTCGCGCGGGATCAGCTCGTCGCGGCGGATGATCGCCTCGCCGCGGCCGAGATCGACGATGACGTTGCCGTATTCGACGCGCTTGACGGTGCCGTTGACGATCTCGCCGATGCGGTCCTTGTACTCGTCATACTGACGGTCGCGCTCGGCCTCGCGCACCTTCTGCACGATGACCTGCTTGGCCGACTGGGCGGCGATGCGGCCGAAATCCATCGGCGGCAGCTGTTCGGCAATGAAGTCGCCGAGCTGGGCGTCGGGATTGCGCTCGCGCGCGGAGGAAATGGCGATCTGCGTCGCATAGTCGTCGACTTTCTCGACCACTTCCATCAGCCGCTGCAGCTTCATCTCGCCGGTATTCGGATTGATGTCGGCACGGATGTTGGTTTCCTGGCCATAGCGCGAGCGCGCAGCCTTCTGGATCGCATCGGCCATGGCGGCGATGACGATCGACTTGTCGATCGACTTTTCACGCGCGACCGCGTCGGCGATCTGCAGCAGTTCAAGCCTGTTAGCGCTTACAACCATCGTTTTTCTCCCGAGCTTGTTGCCGAGCCTTTGCGCCCGGCAGCCCAATCACATTTCCTGTTCGGTTTCATCTTCCGCGCCCGCTTCTGCGCCCTCTGGCGCGTCTTCGGGTTCGCCGCGGCGCTTCTTGGCTTCCTTGCGCGCCCTGTTGTCTTTCGACAGCGCGTCGCGGATAAGGTCATCGGTCAGGATCAGCCGTGCCTCGGCAATCGCATCGTAGGGCACACGCACCGTCGGCTCTTCGCCATAGGCCGCCTTGTCGCGCTCGATCAGCACGCCGTCCGCGTCGCTCTCGGCGATCTTGCCCTTGAAGCGCTTGCGGTCGGCGACAAGGACCGAGGTTTCCATCTTCACCAAATGACCCGTCCAGGTCGCGAAATCCGACTTGCGGACCAACGGCCGGTCGATACCCGGCGACGAAACTTCGAGATGATATGCCTTTTCGATCGGATCATCGACATCGAGCGCAGGCGACACCGCCCGGCTGACCTCTTCGCAATCCTCGACGGTCATGGTGCCGTCCTCGCGCTCGGCCATGATCTGCAGCGTCAGCCCGTTCTGGCCCGTCAGATGCACCCTGACTAGGCGGAAGCCGATGGCACGCAACACCGGCTGCACGATCAGCGCGATGCGCGCATCGATGCCGCTTTCGCGGATGATGCGGTCGTCGCTGTCCGGTACCGTTGCAGTCATTCGATTCCTGTCGCTTCATCGGCGGTCGGAAGGTAACAAAAAAGAGCGGGACCGGGTGGACCCACTCTTCGCCATACCGACCAAGAATTTGAGCTTGATATAGACGATCGCGGCCGCCGTTTCAAGTCCGCATGCAGGGCATGGTGAAAGGGCCGGGGACAGCGTTGCATAGGGCGCATGGCGGCCATGCGGCAACGTCCCTGTGATATCAGGCGAAAGCGCCTATCTATGTTGCGCTGCACAAATTCAATCACGCATCGCAGCAGGCGAAAGGGCATAATCATGACCAACCGCAAAGTTTTCTCCGCCATCGGCGATTTCTTCACCGTGTTCGGCAGCGCCGTCGCCGCGTCGCACGCGGTCGAAGCCGGCCGCAAGCCACGCGCGCGCGATCTGCGCAATCTCGGCATGGATCCGGCCGCGTTCAACAAGATCGGCCGCTTCTAAGACCGGCGACGCAGCGCGAGGACATCTTTGATCCTCGTCGACGGCAAAGCGCGCGACGCGCTGCTGAGTAGGACTATCTCCGGACGAAGGTGAGATAGGCCGGCCGCCGGCCTTCGCGAATGGCCTTCGCCTCGTAGCGCGTACCCGGCCAACCCTCATAAGGCCGATGCCAGTCGGCGGCCTCTTCAGCCTGCCACGCAAACGCATCATGTACCCGGCAATGCAGCAGCGTCCAGTTCACATAGCTATCGATATCGGAAGCAAAGCGGAATTTTCCGCCTGACTTCAGGACGCGCGCGAAACGGTCGAGATTGACGGAACTGACGAAGCGTCGCTTCCAGTGCTTCTTCTTCGGCCAGGGATCGGGATAGAGAAGGTCGATGCCGTCGAGCGAGGCTTGCGGGAGCCAGTCGAGCAGGCGCGTGGCGTCGTCGTCATAGACGCGAAGATTGGCAAGCGGCCGTTCCCTGACGGCCATCATCATCTTGGCCATGCCGTTGACGAAAGGTTCGACGCCGACAAAACCGGTTTCAGGAGCCGCCGTCGCCCGATGCAGCAGGTGCTCGCCGCCGCCGAAACCAATTTCGAGATGAATGGCGCAGACATCGGCTTCGAACAGGCTGCGCAATTCGGCCGGCGGTCCGGCCGTCAGATCGAGCCGGTAGGTGCTGAAGCCGCTTTCCAGTGCCGCCGCCTGCTGCGGACGGATGGTCTTGCCGCGCCGGCGACCGAAAAATGCTTCGGTCGCACGGCTTGGCCGGTCTTTCGGATGCATGGACGCCGCGGCTAGGCCGCGACTGCTTCGGCGGACGCTTCGGCGAGTGCATCCTTGAGCGCCTTGGCTAGGTCGGTCTTTTCCCAGGAGAAGGACCCGTCACGGCCGGCCTTGCGGCCGAAATGGCCATAGGACGACGTCTTCGCGTAGATCGGCTTGTTGAGATCGAGGTGGCGGCGGATGCCGGACGGCGACAGGTCCATCACGGTGCGCAGCGCCTGCTCGAGCTTTGCCTCATCGACCTTGCCGGTGCCGTGCAGGTCGACATAGACCGACAGCGGCTGGGCGACGCCAATGGCATAGGAAAGCTGGATGGTGCAGCGATCGGCGAGCTTGGCGGCCACCACATTCTTGGCGAGATAGCGTGCCGCATAGGCTGCGGAACGGTCGACTTTGGTGGTGTCCTTGCCGGAAAAAGCACCGCCGCCATGGGGCGCAGCACCGCCGTAAGTGTCGACGATGATCTTGCGCCCGGTCAGGCCGGCGTCGCCGTCTGGCCCGCCGATGACGAACTTGCCCGTCGGGTTTATGTACCAGTTGCAGCTGTCGGCGATCTTCAGCTCGCCGAGCGCCTCGCGAATATAGGGTTCGACGACATTGCGGACCTTCTTCGAATCCCAGCTGGCGTCGAGATGCTGGGTGGACAGCACGATTTGCGTCACTTCCGCCGCCTTGCCGTCGATATAACGGACGGTCACCTGGCTTTTGGCGTCCGGCCCGAGCCGGCCGGCATCGCCGTTGCCCTCATGGCGCGCGGCGGCCAGCAATTCGAGAATCTTGTGGCTGTAGTAGATCGGCGCCGGCATCAGATCCGGCGTCTCGCGGCAGGCATAGCCGAACATGATGCCCTGGTCGCCGGCGCCTTCCTCGCCTTGCCGGTCGGAGGCGTTGTCGACGCCTTGCCCGATATCCGGCGACTGGCCGTGCAGCAGAACCTCGATCTTTGCTGTCTTCCAGTGGAAACCCGCCTGCTCATAGCCGATTTCGCGGATCGCCTTGCGGGCGGCCGACTTGAACTTCGCCGGATTGACGAGCGGATGACCGGCGGCATCCATCAGGGTGTTGCCGGCCTTGTCCTTCTTGAGCAGGGTCTCGGGGACGCGGACCTCGCCGGCGATCACGACGCGATTCGTGGTCGCCAGCGTCTCACAGGCGACGCGGACCTTCCAGGGGTCCATGCCGGTCTTTCTGGCCTCGCGATAGACCAGATCGACGATCTCGTCGGAGATACGGTCGCAGACCTTGTCGGGATGACCCTCGGCAACGGATTCCGAGGTGAATAGATAGTTTTGCCGCGTCACGGGTGTCCCCTCTTGAAAAATATCGGCACGCTGCCGATTGGCGCGCCACGTGTTAGCTGTGCCGGGCGGCGCTCGTCAAGCGGTGCGGCCATTCTGGTATGAAAATCGCGCTATTATCTTGTACCACTGTGACCGGCGGCAGGATGCCGCAAGCGCGCTTAGCCCCAACACGTTGCTTAGCTTCAGCACGTTGATGAAAAAGACTTTGACCATGGGTGTCGAGTAAAATCGATCCGCTCTCCGGCATGCCTATAGGATGTAAATTCCACGGTGCGCGAGATCGCGAGAATTTGCCTGCCCCGCTATGACGGCCTCGCCATTTCCGGGTTTTCAACGGCCAAATCAATCGGCCCAATCAATCGACTTCGTCGGTGGAAAGGGCCTTCACAAGCTCGATGATCTTGCGGCGTATCTTCACGTCGGCGATCTTGACGAAGGCCCGGTTGAGTTGAAGACCTTCAGGACTGCCGCAGAATTCGACGGCAAAAGCCATTGATGTATCCTCGGCAAATCCGCGGTTGCCCACGGTCTCCTGGCCCGGCGCGTCCTCGAAAAAGAAAGCGACAGGAACGCCGAGTATCGAGGCGATTGCCTGCAAGCGGCTGGCACCAACGCGATTGGTCCCCTTTTCGTATTTCTGTATCTGCTGAAAAGTTATGCCGAGGTTCTCGCCCAACTTCTCCTGACTCATTCCCAACATATTGCGACGAAGCCTGATGCGACTTCCGACATGGATGTCGATAGGATTCGGCTTCTTCTTGTTTTCTTCTGCCATTTTTTCCTCGCCGAATTTTTCCGGCTTTTTGTGTTTTTCTGCCCAAACGAAGCCGGCGGCCGGTGCCCCAACACAAAGACGTACCGACTTCGAGAAATTTCAGGCCGTTACAGTATGAGTTTCTAATGTGTCGACTGTCAATTCGCCCGTAGCTTTTGCCTTACATTCGATGTGAAAGCGGCCAGGGCAAACAGCAACAAGATCATCAGTCCGTTAATGCGTCTTTGGCGGGAAGAAACGATGGCTTGATCGGAAATCGGCACATGTACATCGATGGCTCCGCGTGCGTCGATCGCCAGCGCGTCGAGGATGCGCCCGCGCGGATCGACGACAGCGGAGATGCCGTTATTGGCCGCGCGCAACAAGGGCACCCCATTCTCCACAGCACGAATCTGCGCCTGCCTGAAATGCTGGTACGGACCCGGCGTGTCACCGAACCACGCGTCATTCGTGACATTCACAATAAGCTCGGCTGAGGTAGCGTCAATCGCCACCAGATCGGGAAAGATGACTTCATAGCAAATGAACGGGAGAACGCGGATGCCGCCGGACAGCGCGATCGGATGCCGCTCATTGCCGGCCGCGTAGGTCGTCGGCCCGGCGACGAGCTGTTTGAGCCCGAAGCGGCCAAGCAGGTCGGCAAAAGGCAAATACTCGCCAAAGGGCACTAGATGAACCTTGTCGACAGCATCTGCGATTTCGCCCTTGTCGTCGATCGCCACCACCGAATTGTAGTACCGCCTGTCGGCATCTGCCGCCGAGCCGCCCTCCTCCCGGACGACGCCGGCGATCAGCATCTGGCCGTCGTCAAGCATCTCTCCCAGCGCGGTCAGCGCATCGGGACGTTCGGCGAAAAAAAATGGCACGGAGGTTTCCGGCCACAGGATCAATTGCGGCTTGTCATGGCCGGCCTCCGGCGCCTTGGCCGAAAGCCCCATCAGCGTAGCGAAGATCCGGTCGGGCACCGAAGCGTCCCACTTCTCGCTGAGGTCGACAGCCGGCTGCACAATGCGGACGTCGAGGCTGCGCTCCGCCGGCTTCTCGGGAATAGCAAGCCGGATATAGCCGAAGCCGACATGGGCCGCGACGAGAACGGTAAGCAGTGCAGCTCCCAGGCGGACATGCCGGCGCGCCGCAAGCAGGGCCGGCAATGCAAAGACGAAGACCGCCAGCGCGTTCATGCCGACCATGCCGGCCACCGACACGCTCTGCATAAGCAAAGGCACCGGCATCGCCGCGTAGCCGACGGCATTCCACGGGAACCCGGTGAACAGAAAATCGCGCAGCCATTCCGCCAGGCCAAAACCGAAGGCAAGGGCAGCGATGCGGCCGATGTCGTTGCTCCACAGCAGCCGGGCAACCGCTGTTGCGAAGCCGTAGAAAAAGGCGAGGGCCAGCGGAATTCCGACCACTGCGAAGGGAAGCGCCCAGGCGAAACTGTCGGCCTCGACCAGAAGTGCCGAGCCGATCCACCACAGGCCGGCGAGAAAATAGCCGAAGCCGAACCACCAGCCGATGGCGAAAGCCGGCCGCAAACGCCAGAACCAGCCATCGGAGGCTTCGCCGGTCGCGCCGTCGAGGAGCCAGACCAGCAGCGGAAACGAAATAAAACAGACGGCGAAGAAATCGTAAGGCGCCTGGGCAAGGACCGCCAGCGCGCCAGCAAGAAACGCCACAAGCGTGCGGCGCCAACCCCACAGCAGAATTATCTGGCCGGCCAGACGCTTCATCAATGCTTCCGAGTCGTGCGAATCACCGAGCAAGATTTATCAGGCCGCGGTCCGCGCTCCAAACGGCGACCGCTTCAGCCAGCGTGCCGCACTGAATTTCGGCAATCGAACCGTTGCGGACTCAAAAGCAGGGTTCGCAGACGAAGTGAGAAGCGCAAGGTTGAGTGCTTGAACGGATGGTCGATCGATCGGGCGAGCCGCGTCTTTCAAGCCTGCTCGGCGCGCACCGCGCGCCGGCGGCGCTCGCCCTTCTGGGTTTCCATGATGCGCACGCGCTTGACGCGGCGCGGATCGGCGTCGAGCACATGGAATTCGAAGCCAGGGATGGCCTGCACCACTTCGCCGCGGGCCGGAACCCTGCCAAGCGTGTTGAAGATCATGCCGCCGATCGTGTCGACATATTCGCCATGCTCGCCGGCGGCGAAATCCTCGCCGATCATCTTGGCGACCTCGTCGATCTCGGCCTTGCCGTCGACGACGAACACGCCCTCGCCGGTCTGGGTGATCATCGGCTCGTCCTCGTCATGCTCGTCCTCGATGTCGCCGACCACCATCTCGACGATATCCTCGAGCGACACCAGACCGTCGGTGCCGCCATATTCGTCGATGACCAGCGCCATCTGGGTACGCATCGCCTGCATCCGCCCCATGAGATCGGAGGCGAGCATCGACGGCGGCACGAAAAGCACCGGGCGGATCAGGGTCAGGTCGCCTATGGTACGCGTGAGATCGACCTTGGCGAGATCGAGAAGCGTGGCGGCGGCGGTTTTCCTGGTCGTCCTGCCCTTCCTGACGCGGGCGATCTTGGTGATGTGCGCGAGCACGTCGCGGATGTGGACCATGCCGCGCGGGTCGTCGAGCGTCTCCGAATAGACCGGCATGCGGGAATGGCCAGACTGCTCGAACAGCCCCAGAAGATCGCCCAGGTTTGTCGTGATCTCGACCGCCTCAATGTCGGCGCGAGGCACCATGACGTCCTCGACGCGCACCTCGCGCAAGCGCAGGATGTTGTTGAGCATGGCCCGTTCGCCGGGCGAAAAGGCGCCGGCATCGCTCGCTGTTTCGGCAAGTGCGTCGGCGATCTCCTCGCGCAGGCTGGCGCCGTTGCGTTGCCTGAACAGGCCGAGCACGCGATCGAACAGGGAAGGACCGGCAGGCGATGGCTCGCTGGCGAAGCTGCCGGTCGTGGTACTCGGACTCGAGTTCTCTTCCGTCTGTTCGGATGGCTTGGTCGCACTGCCGGCGTCTGGGCGGGCGGCAGTCTCTGGTTTGTCGTTCATCGTCGTCCGGTCATTTGATCTTTTTAGTTACGCGTAGGGATCGGGAATGGCAAGCCTCGCAAGTGCTGCGCGTTCGACGGCTTCCATTTCCTCGGCCTCGGCGTCGGTCTCGTGATCGTAGCCCAGCAAATGCAGCAGGCCGTGGATGACGAGATGGATGATATGGTTGTCGACAGGCTTGTCTTCCAGTGCGGCTTCCCGCGCAACCGTCTCGGCGGCCAGCACGATGTCGCCCAGCATGGGCGGCAGCGGGCCGCCCGTTGTGAGCGGAAAAGCCGGGAAAGACAGGACGTTGGTCGGTTTGTCCTTGCCGCGCCAGCCGGCATTGAGGCTGCGGATATGCGCATCGTCAGAAAAGACGATGCTGAGTTCGGAACGGCCGGCTACGCCGGTTTCGGCAAACGCAGCGGCAACGGCGCGATCGACCAGCCGCGTCAGCGCAGCCTCTTCCGGCCAGTCGCCCGCTTCGACCGCTATATCGATGTCGACGGGAACCGGAAGATCCTCGCCTCCGGATTTCTTGTCCTCAGCCATAAGGCTGCATCATCAGCCTTCGGCGCCCAGGCCGCGGGCCAGCTTGCCGTCGCGGTCGTAAGCCTTGACGATCTCGGCGACCAGCGGATGCCTGACGACGTCGCCTTCGTTGAAGCGCACTGTCACCATGCCGGTGACGCCGTCGAGGATCCTGAGCGCCTCGACCAGACCGGATTTGGTGTTTTGCGGCAGGTCGATCTGGGTCGGATCGCCGGTGACGATCATGCGAGAGTTCTCGCCGAGACGGGTCAGGAACATCTTCATCTGCATCGGCGTGGTGTTCTGCGCCTCGTCGAGGATGACGGCGGAGTGCGCCAGCGTGCGGCCGCGCATGAAGGCCAGCGGCGCGATCTCGATCACCTCGGCGGCTATCGCCCGCTCGACCTTGTCGGCCGGCATCATCTCGTAAAGCGCGTCGTAAAGCGGCCGCAAGTAGGGATCGACCTTCTCCTTCATATCGCCGGGCAGGAAGCCGAGCCGTTCGCCGGCCTCGACTGCCGGCCGCGACAGCACGATGCGCTCGACCATGCCACGTTCGAGCAGCATCGCCGCATGCGCCACCGCCAGGAAGGTTTTTCCCGTGCCAGCCGGGCCGATGCCGAAGACGAGTTCGGACCGCTCCAGGGCGCGCATATAGGCGTCCTGGTTGAGCGAACGGGCATAGATCGTCTTCTTGCGCGTCGATATCTGGGCGGCTGACACCTTGCCCTTGCGCTCCAGCGTCGGCAGCGTCAGCTGGTCGTCGGCGGCGATCGCCATGCGCACGGCGCCGTCGACGTCCGACTGGCCGATGTCAGCGCCTTTCTGGAGAATGCCGTAGAGATTGTCCAGGGCGCGGCGCGCCTGCTCGGCGGCCGAGGCGGAGCCCTTGATGGTCAGTTGGTTGCCTCGGGAGCGGATATCGACGCCAAGCTTCTGCTCCAGCCTAGCCAGATTCTCGTCGAACTGGCCATAAAGGGCGCTGGCAAGCTTGTTGTTGTCGAAAGTCAGAACGATGTGCGCCATGTCCGAGGCCCCCGATGGTAGGTTCTGGGGCAGGTTCTTCACTTCCGCAGCGCTCAACCGTCTCTCCTCATCTGCCGAGACCTTTAGGCCAATTCGGCGAACAGGCTGTTGTAACCCGTCTTCGTGATTCGTACCTGGATAATCTCACCGATTTCGCCGGACTTTTCATCAACAATAACCGGCTGCAGCCACGGCGAGCGGCCGACCTTCTGGCCAGCCTGGCGGCCCGGCTTCTCGATCAGCGTGTCGATGGTGCTGCCGACCAGGCTCACGCCGAAATCCTGCTGCTGCTTCAGCAGCAGCGCCTGCAGTCGCTGCAGGCGCTCGTCCTTGACGGCTTCCGGCACATGATCGGCCATTTCCGCGCCCGGCGTGCCAGGGCGCGGCGAATATTTGAACGAGAAGGCCGAGGCATAGTTCACCTGGCGGACAAGGTCCATCGTCGCCTCGAAATCCGCATCCGTCTCGCCGGGAAAGCCGACAATGAAGTCGCCTGAAAGCGCGATATCGCTCCGTGCGGCGCGGATCCGGTCGAGCAGCGTCAGATAATCCTTTGCCGTATGCCTGCGGTTCATCGCCTTGAGGATGCGGTCGGAGCCGGATTGCACAGGCAAATGCAGATAGGGCATTAGCGCCGGCAAGTCACGATGGGCGGCGATCAATTCGTCGTCCATGTCGCGCGGGTGGCTGGTGGTGTAGCGCAACCGCGCCAGCCCGGGAATGTCGGCCAGCCGGAACAGCAGGCGGCCAAGACCCCATTCCTCGGCGTTTTCGCCCTCGCCATGCCAGGCATTGACATTCTGGCCAAGCAGCGTCACCTCGCGCACGCCGGCTTGCGCCAGCCGCTCGGCCTCGGCGACGATCTGCGCTACCGGCCGCGACACTTCGGAGCCTCTGGTATAAGGCACGACGCAGAAGGTGCAGAACTTGTCGCAGCCTTCCTGCACGGTCAGGAACGCGGTGACGCCGCGCTTGATTATCTCGGCGCGTTTCGGCTGCGGCAGGTGCTCGAACTTGTCCTCGATGGCGTAGTCGGTCTCGACGATCTTTTCGCCGCGGCGCACCCGTGCCAGCACGTCGGACAACCGGTGATAAGTCTGCGGGCCTATGACCAGATCGACGGCCGGCGAGCGGCGGATGATCTCGGAGCCCTCTGCCTGCGCCACGCAGCCGGCGACACCGACCAGCATCTCGCGGCCGGCCTGAGCCCGTTCGGCCTTCATCTCACGAATGCGGCCAAGTTCGGAATAGACCTTCTCGGCGGCTTTCTCACGGATATGGCAGGTGTTGAGCAGCACCAGATCGGCCTCACCGATGGCGTCCGTTGCCACATAGCCGTCGGCGGCCAGCGCATCGGTCATGCGCTGCGAATCGTAGACGTTCATCTGGCAGCCATAGGTCTTGACGAAGACCTTCCTGGTCGCGGCAGATGGTACGACCGCACTTTCGGCCGCAGTTTCGATGTCGTCCCGTTCGATCGTGTTCAATTCCATCTGGCGGCTTCTAACGCCTTTCGCCGACAAAAAACAGACGATTCTGCCCTGCAGCGGTGTCCTCTTGGACGCGCAAGACGCTGGAGCACTTGATTGGCGCAGTAGCTATTCCGGTTTACCGGCTCGGGCGCGGGTCGGCGAGCGCCGCCTGCACCATATCACGCACCTGACTTTCCATCAGCCTTGCCGTTTCCTTGCGGCTGGAGCCCTTTGAAAAGGCAACCGGCTCACCGAAATGCACTTCGACATCGAGCCCGCCTTCCGCCATCAGCACCTTGAGATGCGGCATCAAATCCTCGTCACCGATCCAGGCGGCAATCGGCCGGTGCCTGCGGCCGAGCGGCACGCCATGCAGGCGCGTATAGACGATCGCCACCGGCTGGATGAAGACCGTTTCGGCCGCCCCTTCCGAAATCGCCATCGAGGCGGCGCCGAATAGCGTGCTCTTGAATGGCAAGATCATGTTGCCGTCGCCGGTCGACCCTTCGGCAAACAGCACCATGGCGTCGCCCTTGGCCATGCGGTTGGCGATCTCGCTCGCCTGGTCGCCCGACGAACGCTTGCGCTCACGCTCGATGAAGACAGTGCGCTGCAGCTTCGACAACATGCCGATCAATGGCCAACCGGCCATGTCAGCCCTGGCGATGAATTTCACGTCGACCATCGACCCCAGTACCATGATGTCGGTCCAGGAGATGTGGTTCGACGCAACCAATAGAGGGCGCTGGCTGGACAGGGTCCCATTGACATGGATGCGCATGCCCAGCGCCCTGATGATGAGCCGGTGCCAGATCTTCAGGACGAACGTCTCGCGCCAGAGCCGGGTCTTCATCGACAGGATCTGCAACGGCACGAGAATCAACGAGCCGACGACAACGAGGCCCAGCGCCAGGAAAATCCTGATTTTTCCGATCATTTTGCTCCAGGCCCTGCCCACGTATAGCCAGAGCGTTGTGCGTCCAATTGAACGCACAACGTACGCTCTAGCAATTTTGAATCTGCGCTAGCGAAGATCGCGGCGCATGACAAGCGCGCCGGTCGGGCCGTGCTCGGGCGACCTGTAATAGTTGGGACGCTTGCCGACCTCGCGGAATCCCAGCCGCCGGTAGAGCGCGATCGCGGCAACGTTGGTCTCGTCGACCTCGAGGAAAAGCGCCTCGGCGCGTTGCGCGTGCAGTTCGCGCAGAACGGCATCCATCAATTGCCAGCCGAGCCCCTGGCGGCGATGGGAGCGCGCCACCGCGACAGTCAGGATCTCGCCTTCACCGGCAGCCAGGCGCGCCAGGACGAAGCCGACCGGGGGCTTGGCACCCTGTCCGGTCTCGCGCGCGGCATAGCCGAACACCGCGTCCTGCTCGAGCAGTGCGGCGAATTCGTCGTCGGTCCACGGCCGAACGAAATCCTCGCGATGCAGCACCGACATGGCCGCGCTGTCGGCAATCGTCAGCGGCTCGAGCGCAAAGTCCCTGCGGCGCCGCTGGAGGAAAGGAATGCGCATCAGGTTTTCTTCCCGGCTTTCTTCCTGGACAGGATAAAGCCGGCCTGCGGCTTGGCGTCGGCGCCGCGAAGATAGAGCGGTTTCGGCTTTTCGCCTTCAGCCTTTTTGCCGGCAGCTTGGGCGGCAGCCAGCCGGGCATAGACGGCGATGTCGGCCGTGGCACTTGTCGGGCCGATATCAAAGGCGCGCCCGGCCGAGGCGGCAATTTGCGTGGCAGCTGTGCCGGCCAGAACCGGAGAGAGATCTACCGCCATGGCGACGGCTTGCGCAAGCGTGGTCACGGCCGGACCATAGCACAGAGCCGACTCTTCATCGTAAAGCGCGGCATGGATCTCGTCGCGCCCGGCGTCGAGCGCGGCCAGCACAGCGCGGCCGGGAAATGTCTCTTTGGCTTGCGCCGCCAGCGCTTCCAGCGTCGTCACCCCGATAGCCGGGATTTTCAGCGCCAGCGCAAGACCCCGCGCCGCCGAGACGCCGACGCGCAGGCCGGTGAAGGAGCCCGGACCGGTGGAGACAGCGATGGCGCCGACGCCGGCATAGTCGGTTCCGCCGGTCTTCAACGCCTCTTCGATGACGGCCATCAGATGCTCGGCATGGCCCTTGCCGAGATCGAACACCGAACGGCCGAGCTCTTTCCCGGCCGCCGCGTCGTAGACACAGGCGGAGCAGAGATTGGCGGCACAGTCGATGGCGAGCAACTTCATGAGGCGGCCGGTTGGAGCACCCACTTGGGCGCAGGGGTTCGACAAAACAATTTCCCTGTGCCTGCCATGGCTCATCGCCGCAAGGGGATAATGCATAAATCGTTTGGCGGCTTTGCTTCGACCTCGCCTGAAAGCGGTAACTTCTAACGAACGTAACCGTCAGGGAACCGGTGCTGGACGCGCCTATTCGGCCTCCTCGATGCGCAGCATGTGATTGTCCCAGACATAGCCCGACTCGGACCGTGTCGCGCCGCCGGCTTCGAGGATTTCGCCGGTGCCAGTGGTCGCCATGAAGCTCGGTCCGTCGGGCGCCACGCCGCAGACCTCGGCCAGTGCGCTGATGGCGACGATCCGGCCGCTGGCCGCATCGATCACCGCCAGCGAATTCCCTTCCGGCGAGGACACGGCGACGGTGCCGGCGGCGAGGTTGGCGGCGACCGAGCCGATGTAGTTCCTGAAGCCGGAAAGCACGTCCTGCGGCATGTCGAGCAGTTGCAGATCCTTGCCGCGCGCGGCGCGGCCGACCAGCAGCGGACGATCGGTGCCCGGCCCCCTGTACTGGCAGCCGAACCAGACCGTGCCGGATTTATCGGCAGCGATGTGACGGATCGACAGCTGGTGCAGCTCCGGCGGCAGTTCGTGCTTTTCGAGAAGGTCGCCGGTCAGGCGGTCGACCAGCACATAGGATGGCTTCATCGTCGCGATGTTGAGCTCGGCGCGGCCGTAATCCGGATGCGTCTCGATGCCGCCATTGGCGACGGCAATCGTCCTGCCGTCGCCCAACAACAGAAGCTCGTGCGATCCCATGCCGTAGGTCGGGAACTCACTGATGCGCTTGAATTTCGCACGCGCGTCATAGACACCGACCACACCGGCGGCATTGTCGAAATCGTTCTCGGTGGCGTAGAGCAGCGCACCGTCGGTCGAAAACACGCCGTGACCGAAGAAATGCCGTCCACTGACGCTGGCAATGGTCCGTGGTTCGTCGCGGCCTGTGTGGTCGAAGACCACGGCGAAGGTGCCGGGCTGCCTGGCAAAGACCACGGAGCGCTTCGACACCGGATCGAAGGTGACGTCGTGACCGCGGGCGGGAAGGTCGATGGCATGCAGGACCTTGCCGGCCTCGGACAGGATGGCCGCGCCATAGCTGCCGTCACGCTTGACGAAAGCGGTGGCGAAGACGGCGTCGGCCGCAAGTGTCTTCGCCCATGCCGACGGTGCCATCGCGGCAACAAAGCCTGTCCCGGCGGCCCTGAGGAAATCACGGCGATCGATCAGCGGCGTCTTCAGGATACGATCTCCGTTCGAGCATGATCTTCTCCAAAAAGTCTGCAACTTTTTGGGAACATGCTCAGTTTCTTTGCCGCATGATCTTGTCCAAAAAGTCTGCAACTTTTTGGGATCATGCTCAGTCTCCGTCGAGCGACGAGAAACCGGCGGTCAGGCCGAATTCGGCTGTCAGCCTGGTGCCGATCAGGGTCGACAGGCTGGATGTCACCAGCGAGAAGTGGTCGAGCTTCTGGCGCAGCGCCGGGTCGGCGAGCGCCTTGTCGATCGGACCTCTGATGGCCGTGGCGTCGGCGGCCCCGTTGACGAGCTGGATGTGGATCGAATCTGCCATCCAGCGCGCGTCGGGCGACAGCGCTTCGCCAAGCTGCGAGGCCTGGAACAGCGCGTCCATGCCCGAAAGATTGCCGGTCAACGAGCGCGCGGTGTTTTGCGAGCGCCAGTAGATCGCCTGTTTCGGCTTGTCGGCTTGCGGATTGCTGCCCAAAAAGCCCTTTAGGCGCACGTCGCGGACCATTTCCAGCTCGTTGATGAAGACGCCGACCAGTTCTGTCACCACTTCGGTGCCGTCGCGGTAGAGCGCGTTTTGCGGGCCCGGATTGGCCCAAAGCGCGGCAAAACCGTCGGGCTTGTTCCAGGCGTCGCTGACCTCGGCGGCAATCGTTTCGATGTTGCCAGCGACGGCCGCGCCGTAAGCACAGCGATAGGGATCGTCCTTACCGGCGAGCCGCTCGGCGCTATCGCCGTAAAGCACGAACTCCAGCGCGCCGAGCCCTTGCATGGCGACGCTCTTTGTCGCCAGCTGGGCTGGATCGGCGGCGGTGCGATCTTTATTAGCCAGCGCCGCCTGGACCTGCCTCAGGCCGATGCTCTTGCGGTCCGGCCAGAACAGCATGCGCTCCAGCCGGTTGTTCTGCGTGATCGGTCCGATGCGGATGATCTCGACGACCGACCAGGCATTCACGGTGCCGGAGAATTCGGCGCGCGCCGCATCGAGATGATCCTGCGAAGGCGCGTCGCAAAGCCTGCGCATCGCCTTGGTCAGGCTGTCCGCATGCTCATGCAGCCGTGCATAGGCCGGGCGGACAAAGCCGTCGATGGCCTGCTGGATCACGTCGGAGGCCTTTGCCGCTGCGGATGCCGGCAACGCGCCGGCGAGGACCAGCGGGAGAACCAGGACAAGCGCAAGACGCTTCGACATCAGAACGACTCCAGGAATTTGACCAGTGCGTCGCGATCGGCCGCATCGGCGGCGGCAAAGCGGTCGCGCGCCTTCTGCCCCTCGCCGCCATGCCACAGGATCGCCTCGGCCAGGGTGCGCGCGCGCCCGTCATGCAGGAAAAAGCTGTTGCCGTTGACGGTCTGGGTAAGACCGCTGCCCCACAGCGGCGGCGTGCGCCATTCGCTGCCGGTAGCCTCGCCCACCCCTTGCCCATCGGCGAGACCCGGCCCCATGTCATGCAGCAGAAAATCGGAATAGGGCCAGATAAGCTGGAAGGCCTGCGCCTTGTTGGGCGTGCCGCGGCGGGTGACGAATTTCGGCGTATGGCAGGAAATGCAGCCCATGTCGTAGAACAGCTTCTTGCCGGCCAGCACATCGGGCTCGTCGAGATCGCGCCGCGCCGGCACGGCGAGGTTTTGCGAATAGAAGGTGACGAGGTCCATGACCGGCGGCGGCGCCTCGACCGGGCCGAGGCGCTCCTGCACGCCGTTGGGCATGGCAAGACAGGTCTTTTCGGCCGCGGTGCAATCGCCCCAGTGGTTTGGCACTTCCGGCGTCGAAATGCCGATGTCACCGGCGAATGCGTCCGCCGCTTGCTGGCGGATCGACGGCGTCTGAGCCTTCCAGCCGAAGCGGCCGAGCGTCAGTTCGCCGCTCTGGCCATCGCGCACGATGTTGGGCTTGCCGGAGATGCCGTCACTGTTCCGATCGTCCGGATCGGCATGGGCGAGAATGTCCGCCGGTGCGATTTGCTCGACCAGGCCGAGGCCGATCATCGGCGGCGTCATACGCGGCGAAAGCGTCGTGTGCGGATCGAGCGGCCCGTTGGCAAGATCATCGACCGAATAGCTCGGCTTGCGCAGCCAAACCACGGTACCGTCCGGCAGCGTGACTTTCTGCTCCTGATAGTCGACACGCATCCGGCCTTCGCCCCGAAGACCCGGCACGGCCAGGTCCTGCAATTGCGAGCCGTAGACCGGATCGGGGAAGTTGAGCACCTTGCGGGCGGCCAGCGCTGCTCTCTCCTCATCGGTGCTCGCCTGCCGCGCCAGCCGCAGGAACATCGAGGTGGTACCGCTGTCGCCTTCCGGCGGACGACCGCGACCGTCCTTCAGATGGCAATTCTGGCACGCCCGCTCGTTGAATAGCGGCCCAAGCCCGTCCGACGCCTGCGTCGACGAGGGCGACGAAACCCAGTTCTTGCGGAAAAGGGCATTGCCGAGCTTGAAGGTGCCTTCTTCCTCGAAGGTGATATTGGCGGAAGATTGCGAGAAAGCGTCCTTGTTGGCATCTCTCCGTGACGTGCCGGCGCCGCCCTGCATCGGCTCGAACTGCTCGGGCTTGGAAAAATCCTTGGTCGGCCGGGTGATGGCGATGACGCGCGCCAGATCCTTCGGCGTCAGATCGGTACGACTGGTGGCGAGGCCCGCCGGTTCGGGCGCGCCGGCCATCGCCGAGGCCGTAAGTGGGACCACTACGGCAAGCGAAAACCCGCGAAGCCAGCTGTATCGCGGGTTTTGCTGGGACGGCAGGCCGCAATCCTCGGCCTGCCGCAGGCGGCGCAAGAAATCTAAGCGGCGCCGCATTCCCGCATGTCCTTAATCCGCCTCGTCGGCCGATGCGGCGTTGAGCTGGCCGTATTTTTCCTCGCCGATCGAGGCGAGCAGGTCGAGTTGCGTCTCGAGGAAGTCGATGTGACCTTCCTCGTCGGACAGCAAATCCTCGAACAGTTTCATCGTCACGTAGTCGCCTGCTTCGTCACAAATCTCGCGCGAGCGTTTGTAGGCAGTGCGCGCGTCATATTCACCGGCAAGATCGGATTCGAGCACTTCCTTGACATTCTGTCCGATGCGCAGCGGCGCTACCGACTGCAGGTTCGGATGACCTTCAAGGAAGATGATGCGGGCCACGAGCCGGTCGGCATGGTGCATCTCCTCGATCGATTCCGCGCGTTCCTTCTTCGCCAGCTTGGCGTAGCCCCAGTCTTCCAGCAGCCGGAAATGCACCCAGTACTGATTGACCGCTCCAAGTTCCAGAAACAGAGCTTCGTTAAGCCGCTCTATGATCTGCTGTTCGCCTTTCATGGGTTCTGCTCCCGTATTGGACGCGCAGGCCTCTGACGCGATCCAGGTGTGAAACGACATCCACGCCGCTCGCCTCCGAGCGGGCGTGGTAATTTTCGGTTACCCGAATGATCGTTTCGACCACATTTGGGAAGCAGCCGCAACAGCGACCACGCTTCTGCATGGCATGATAGATCTTCGCCGGCACGATAAGTTGCCAGGGATCCTGATCCAGCAGCCCGACGATCGTCTGCTCAATCTCCTTCTCGGTGATGATGTTGCAATGGCAGATCAGCATTATTTGCTCTGTATGGCTGACGGCGCGTGCTCTGCGCCGTGTGGCTTATTTTCTCAATCGAACCGAAAACCGCTTTCCACTTTTTTACGCGGACCTTCGGTTCGGGATCGTGCTCGAGGCTCTTGACGCCTTATTGGAACACCTTGTCTGGAGCATCGAGGCTGTCCGAGCCCTCGAAGGCGATGGCATTGAGTTTCAGGGTGCCGACGGCGCGTTCGATCGACTTGGTCTGGTCGACCAGCGCATCGATCGCCGCCTGGACTGTGGCGTTGCCTTCAATGTTGCCTTCGCCGATCTGCTGGTCATAAGCCTCGCCGCCAAGCGCCCGCGCTTTGATGGCTTCCATCTTGGCGACGGTGACATCGAGCTTGTCCGACAGTTCCTTGTCGATCGCCGGATCGGCCTCCTTGACCATGTCGGATACCGAGGGGCCTTCGACGACGGTGCCGTCGAGGCGCGTGTAGCTGCCACGATAGGCGGCACGAATGCCGACGGCATCGTAGAGATGGGAATCGTAGGTGTTGTCGGAGAAGCAGTCGTGCTCCTCTTCCGGATCGTGCAGCAGCAGGCCGAGCTTCATGCGCTCGCCGGCAAGTTCGCCATAGGACAGCGAGCCCATTCCGGTGAGGATGGTCGAGATGCCTACTTTCGGCTCGCCATCGACAAGGTTCTTGCGGGCGGCGCCGCCATCCTTCCACTCGTTGACCATGTCCTGCAGATCGGAAACCAGAAGGTCGCTCGCCGACTTCAGGTACTGCGCCCGACGATCGCAATTGCCGCTGGTGCAGTTGGCGAGATCGTAGTCCGTATAGGGCCGTTCGCCCGCGCCCGGGCCAGTGCCGTGCAGGTCCTGGCCCCACAGCAGGAATTCGATAGCGTGGTAGCCGGTCGCCACATTGGCCTCGATGCCGCCGGCTTCCTGCAGCGTGCCGGAGAGAAACTCGGGAGTAAGATTGGTGGCGTCGATCTTCTTGCCGTCGACCTCAATCGACTTCTTGGCGATCACATTGGCGGTGTAGAGCGCATTCGCATCCGACTCGGTGCCGTAGCCGGCAGCGACATAGTCGATCAGGCCTTCGTCCAGCGGCCAGGCGTTCACCTTGCCTTCCCAGTCGTCGACGATGGCGTTGCCGAAGCGGTAGACTTCGGTCTGCTGATAGGGAACACGCGACGCCTTCCAGGCCTCGCGGGCGGCAGTCATCGTTTCCACCGAAGGCTTGGCAAGCAGCGCGTCGACGGCCTTGTCGAGCGCCTGCGCCGTCGTCAGCGAATCCTCATATTTGGCGAGCGCAATGTCGGAATAGGTCTTGATGACAGCCTTGGCATCGGTTTCCGCCTTGGCCGGCAGCACGAATATCGCCGCCGTCAATGCCGCCGTGGCGCCGATCGCGGCGAGCCTGCCATATCGTGCCGTGATCATCGCTCTCATGATTGTCATCGCCTCGGAATTCAGTGAAATGCCGGCGCCAAAGGCGCGTCGGCAGGCAATCGGCACCAAGGCAGGTCCATGCCATTGGCCGAGAAACAGGCCGCGGCATAGCGCGGTTTGCGGAAGAAAGACATCGAAATGCCTCCAATCGAAAGGGTTCAAGGCCCAGACATCAAAGGGATGCGCTTGACACGGGTTCCATAAAGCGATGAAGGCGCCGGAAGTCAACCGATTTCAGAGAGAAAAGCCAATCGAAACAACACTTTAGAATTATTCTAAACTGCAAGTGTCAACTTTAGCCGCATTTTAGCTTGTCGTCATTAACAGCACTATTGATGGACCGCCATTCCGGGTGCGACCCGCAAAGGTGGTCTTGCGGCGGGGTCAGACAATTGCCACGTGGCGAGACGTCCTAGACCTGGACGAAGAATTGGGGATGAGGAAATTGGAGCTGCGATGAACAACGGTGTGGTCATTGTCGGTGCGGGTCATGCGGGCGTGCAAGCGGCCGCCAGCCTGCGCGAGGACGGTTACGACGGACCCGTGATCCTCGTCGGCGACGAGAATGAACTGCCCTATCACAAGCCGCCGCTGTCGAAGACCTTCATCAAGGATCAAGAGGCCAAACCGCAGCCGCTGCGCGGCGAGGCCTTTTATACCGGAAGTACCATCGACTACCGGCCGGGCATCAGGGTCGACCGCATCGATGCCGGACGCAGGCTGGAGTTATCAGGTGGCGGCGTGCTGCCTTTCGACCGACTGATCCTGGCGACCGGTTCGCGGCCGCGAATCCTGCCGCTGCCGGGTTCGGAGCTTTCAGGCGTGGTGTCGTTGCGCTCGCTCGCCGACGCGCGGCTGATCCGCGCGTTGAGCGCGCAGAGCGAGGATGTAGTCATCCTCGGCGGCGGCTTCATCGGACTGGAGATCGCCGCGACGCTCAAAGCGGCCGGCCGCGAGGTCACCGTGGTCGAGGCGGTCGACCGGCTGCTCGGCCGGGCAGTGGCGCCGGTCATCGCGAGGCACGTGCGGCAACGGCTGGAAGCGACTGGCGTGCGCATCCTCACCGGCACCACGATTGCGCGGCTCGAAGGCGAGAACGGCCATGTCTCGGCCGCGATCACCACATCCGGCGAGCGCCTGCCGGCGCAGATGGTCATCGTCGGTATCGGCGTCGTGCCGAATGTCGAACTGGCCCATGCCGCCGGCATCACAATCGCCAACGGCATCCGCGTCGACCAGCAGATGCGCACGTCAGTCCCCGAAATCCTCGCCATCGGCGATGCCGCCTCCTACCGGCACTGGCTCACCGGCAGCGATGTGCGGCTGGAATCGGTGCAGAATGCGACCGACCAGGCGCGTCTTGCCGCGCGCACCATCGTCGGCCATGCGGACGCCTTTGCGGCAGTGCCATGGTTCTGGTCCGATATCGGCGACATGAAGCTGCAGATGGTCGGCCTGATTTCGGGCGGCGACAGCCATGTCGTGCTGGGCGACGTCAACGAGAACAAATTCTCGATCTACCATTATGCTGGAAATCGTCTCCTCGGCATTGAATCGGTCAACCGGCCGGGCGACCATATGCTTGGCCGCAAGATGCTCGGTGCCGGCTTCTCGCCAACGCCGCAAACGGTTGCGACGGGGCCGGATGGACTGAAGGCGGCGCTCGCCGCCTTCCAGCAGGAAGAGCCTGTCCGCGCCGCTGAATAGGATATGTTGTTATTCAGGTGATGCCGGCCTGTGAACGGCAGTTTTCTGCGCCTCCAGCGTCGACCGCCAATTTGCCGATCTCGGCTCTGCCCCCTTCATCGCCCTGCCGGGCACTTCTTCCCGCAAAGCACGGGGAGAAGGGCTGATCGCAACGCTGGCGACCCTTCCCTGTTTTTCACGGGGAGAGGGTAAGGGCGAGGGGCGGCGCAAACACCGGCGAGATCCGCTCTAGCTGGCCCGGACCTCACGGATCGAGCTTTCCAGGATGTCGAGCGCTTCGTTCATGACGCCGTCCTGGATAGTGATCGGCGCCAGGAAACGGATGACGTTGCCGTATACGCCGCAGGTGAGCAGGATCAGGCCCTTATCGAGCGCCTTCAGCCGGACGGCATTGGCGATCTCGGCCGACGGCAAGCCCTTTTTGACTTCATTGAACTCAACCGCGTTCATGAAGCCGGGGCCTCTGATATCGACGATCTCCGGCGTGTCGTCGCGGATCGATTGCAGCCGCTGCTTCAGCCTGTTGCCCAGCGTGTTGGCGCGGTCGCAGAGGTTTTCCTCCTCGATCACATCGAGCACGGCATGCGCCGCCGCGACGCCAATCGGGCTGCCGCCATAGGTGCCGCCGAGCCCGCCCGGGTTCGGCGCATCCATGATCTCGGCACGCCCGGTGACCGCCGACAGCGGGAAGCCGCCGGCGAGGCTCTTGGCCATGGTGGTGATATCGGGCGCCACCTCGTGGTGATCCATGGCGAACATCTTTCCGGTGCGAGCAAAGCCGGTCTGCACCTCGTCGGCGATCAACAGCATGCCGTGCTGGTCGCAGATCTTGCGCAGTGCCGTCATGAACTCGCGCGGCGCCTCGTAGAAGCCGCCCTCACCCTGCACCGGCTCGACGATGATTGCGGCGACGCGGGCCGGATCGACATCGGCCTTGAACAGGCGGTCGAGCGCGGCCAGCGAATCGGCGACGGAGATGCCGTGCAGCGCCACCGGGAACGGCGCGTGGAAGACATCGGCCGGCATGGCGCCGAAGCCGACCTTATAGGGCACGACCTTGCCGGTCAGCGCCATGCCCATGAAGGTGCGGCCATGGAAGCCGCCGGCAAAGGCGATGACCGCCGGCCGGCCGGTGGCGTTGCGGGCGATCTTGACGGCATTCTCCACCGCCTCGGCGCCGGTGGTGACGAAGATGGTCTTCTTTTCGAACTTGCCCGGCAGCATGCCGTTCAGCCGTTCGGCCAGCCTGACATAGCTCTCATAGGGCACCACCTGGTGGCAGGTGTGGGTGAAGCGGTCGAGCTGCGTCTTGACCGCCTCGATCACCTTCGGGTGACGATGGCCGGTGTTGACGACCGCGATGCCCGACGAGAAGTCGATGTAGCGGCGGCCTTCGACATCCCAGATTTCCGAGTTCTCGGCGCGGTCGGCATAGATTTGCGTGGTCATGCCGACACCGCGCGAGATCGACTGGTTCTTGCGTTCGGAAATGGCTGAATTCTTCATGATGTCCCTCGCCGGGCCGGCGCCCGTTCTCGTTTGGATGATTGCCGGGAATTGTTCTGATCTTATTTCATGTTTTCCTCAAGTTGGCACCGCCGCCGGGTCGTTGGGCCTGCTGCCGTTAGCGTCGCTGAAATTTGATTCACGCCGTCCTGACAAACCCGTCGCTGGCCCGCAAGAGATTGCGCGTGTAATCCTTGGTCACGTGACGCTCGACGAGGTCGTCCGCGGTGAGGTGCTCGACCGCCTCGCCGTTCTGCATCACCATCAGCCGCTCGCACATATGGGTGATGATGGCGAGGTCGTGGCTGACCATCAGGAAGGTGAGCTTGCGCCGCCGGCGGATCTCCTCCAAGAGGTTGAGCACTTCGGCCTGCACCGACGCGTCGAGCGCCGAGGTCGGCTCGTCGAGCAGCAGGATCGACGGTTCGAGGATCAGGGCGCGCGCAATCGCCACGCGCTGGCGCTGGCCGCCCGACAATTGATGCGAATAGCGGAAGCGGAAGCCGGTTCCCAAACCGACCTCGTCCAGCGCCCGCTGGATGCGCTTTTCGCCATCGGCAAAGCCGTGGATGGCGAGCGGCTCCTGCAGCAGGCGGTCGACGGTCTGGCGCGGATGCAGCGAGCCGTAAGGGTCCTGAAAGACCATCTGCACCTCGCGATAGAAAGCCTTGTGGCGGCGCGCGCCGAGTTTTTTTCCGTTGACCGTGATGCTGCCCGAAGCGATCGGCGCCAGACCGGCGATTGCCCTCAGCAGCGTCGATTTGCCCGAGCCGGATTCGCCGACCAGGCCGAAGGATTCGCCTGATTGCACTTCGAGGCTGACGCCCTTCAGCGCGCGAAACCGGTCGAAGACCACCTCCAGCCTGTCGACGGAAAGCGCTGATGTCATGCCGCCCACTCCGGCTTGCGGTCGAGCACCGGCAGCGGGTGACGGTCGGCGCCGATCTTGGGCATGCAGTTGAGCAGCCCGCGCGTATAGGGATGCTGGGCACGGCCGAGTTCCGATGCCGCCAGCTGCTCGACGACCTTGCCGGCATACATGACGATCACCCGGTCGCAGAAGGACGAGACCAGGCGCAGGTCGTGCGAGATGAAGATCAGCCCCATGCCGCGCTCGCTGACCAGCCTGTCGAGAATGCCGAGCACGTCGAGTTGCACAGTGACATCGAGCGCCGAGGTCGGCTCGTCGGCGATCATCATTTCCGGCCCGGCGATCAGCATCATGGCGATCATGGCACGCTGGCCCATGCCGCCCGACACCTCGTGCGGATGCAGGTCGAAGACACGGGCGGGATCGCGGATCTGCACCGCCTCCAGCATGGCGAGCGCGCGGTCGCGGGCTTCGGCCTTGCCGACCTTCTCATGCGTGCGCAGCGTCTCGACGATCTGACGGCCGATGCTCATCACCGGGTCGAGCGAATATTTCGGATCCTGCAGGATCATGGCGATGCGTTTTCCCCGCAACGCACGGCGGTCGCGAGGCGAGGCCGTGAGCAGGTCGATGCCGTCGAAAGCAAGTTTCCTGGCGGTGACCTCGGCCTGCGGCGGGGTCAAGCCCATGATGGCGCGGCCGGTCTGCGACTTGCCGGAACCGCTCTCGCCGACGATGCCGAGCCGTTCGCGGCCGAGCGAGAAGGAGACGCCGCGCACCGCTTCGATGCGGCCGGTACGCGTCGGAAAGGTGACGCGCAGATCGTCGACGTCGAGAAGCGTGCTCATTGATCACGGCTCATGGGGTCGCCGCTCATTGGTCGCCACTCCGGGGGTCGAGCGCGTCGCGGAGGCCGTCGCCGAGCAGGTTGAAGCCGAGGCTGACGATGAGGATGGCAAAGCCCGGTGCGCCAGCCACCCACCACTGGTCGAGCACGAAGCGGCGGCCCGACGCGATCATCGCTCCCCATTCCGGCAGCGGCGGCTGCGCGCCGAGGCCGAGGAAGCCGAGACCGGCGGCGGTCAGGATGATGCCGGCCATGTCGAGCGTCACCCTGACGATCAGCGAGGAGATGCAGAGCGGCATGATGTGGCGAAGCACTATGCGAAACGGCGAGGCGCCCATCAATTGCACCGCCTTGATGTAGTCCGAATTGCGCACGGTGAGCGTTTCGGCACGGGCAATACGCGCATAGGGCGGCCATGAGGTGATGGCGATGGCGAGCACCGCATTCTCGATGCCGGGGCCAAGTGCGGCGACAAAGGCCAGCGCCAGGATCAGCTTCGGAAACGCAAGAAAGATGTCGGTGATGCGCATCAGGATCGCATCGATCCAACCGCCGGCATAGCCGGCGACGGTGCCGACCAGCAGGCCGATAGGGGCGGCGATGACGGCGACGAGAATGACGACGTAGAGCGTCCATCGCGAGCCGAAGATGACGCGCGAAAGGATGTCGCGCCCGAGGTCGTCGGTGCCGAACCAGTGCTCGGCACTTGGCGCCAGCAGGCGCGAGCCCTTGAGGTCACCGAACGTCGGCGAATAGGGCGCCAACACATCGGCAAGGGCGGCGACCACCAGCAAAGCGATGATGATGAGCAGGCCGAGAAACGCCAGCCGATTGGCGGAAAAGCGCCGCCACGCGACATAGGCGCGGCCGAGCCTTGCCTGCATGCGCGACGCCGGCCGCTCGCTGAGCAGCCAGTCGCGACGGCTCTGGATTGCTTCAGCGCTCATCGTACCTTGGTCCTTGGGTCGAGCATCCGGTAGAGCAGATCGGACAGGAGATTGATGCCGATGAAGACCGAGCCGATGATGATGGTGCCGCCGAGCACCGCGTTCATGTCGGCGTTCTGCAGGGAATTGGTGATGTAGAGGCCGATACCCGGCCACGAAAACACGGTCTCGGTCAGCACCGAGCCTTCGAGCAGGCCGGCATACGAAAGCGCGATCACGGTGACCATCGGCACCGCCGCGTTGCGCAGCGCGTGGCCCCAGATGATGCGTGTTTCCGACAGGCCCTTGGCGCGCGCCGCCACGATATATTCCTGGGCAAGCTCGTTCAGCATGAACGACCGCGTCATGCGGCTGATATAGGCGAGCGAGAAATAGCCAAGTAGCGAGGCCGGCAGGATGATGTGGCGGAAGGCATCGAAAAACACATCCCACTGCCGCTGCCACAGTGCATCCAGAAGATAGAAGCCGGTGATCGGCGTGAAGGTGTATTCGTAGACGATGTCGAGGCGGCCGGGAAAAGCCACCCATTGCAGCTTGGCGTAGAATAGCACGAGCGCCAGCAGTCCCAGCCAGAAGATCGGCACGGAGTAGCCGACCAAGCCAATGATGCGCACGATCTGGTCGATGATGCTGCCGCGCCGGACCGCGGCCAGCACGCCGAGCGGTACACCAAGGAATGCACCGATCAGCGTCCCCAGCGTCGCCAGCTCGATCGTCGCCGGAAAGGCGCGGCGAATGTCGGTCATGACAGGATTGGTGGTCAGCACCGAGGTGCCGAAATTGCCGTTCAGGGCATTTTTCACATAGATGTAGAACTGCTCGACCAGCGGCAGGTCGAGACCCATCTCGCGGCGGGTGCGCTCGACGACATTGGCAGGCGCCCGGTCGCCGAGCACTGCCAGCACCGGGTCGATCGGGATCACCCGGCCGATGAAGAAGGTCACCGCAAGAAGACCGAGATAGGTGGTTATCGCGATGACCAGGAAGCGGGCGATCGCCGACGCGACAGCGACAGCACGGGCGCTGCCGCGCCCTGCCGTCGCTTCGCTTTCAACAGTGCTCATGCGGCAAGTCCGCCGATATCACTCCTTGGATATCTGGCCGACGAAGTTGGTGTCGAAGCTCGGGCCGAGCGCAAAGCCCTTGAGGTTCTTGCGCAGGCCAGCCACTTCCAGCTGCTGGTGGATGATGATGAAAGGACTGGTTTCGAGGACCTTCTTCTGCAGATCCTGGTACATTGCGGCGCGCTTGGCCGCATCCTTCTCGAGCAGAGCAGCCTCGGTCTCTTTGGTCAATTCCGGGATATCCCAGGCGTTGCGCCAGGCCAGGGTCTTGGTCTTGCCTTCATCCGAATTGTCCGGGTTGCTGGCGAAGGTCTGCGCATTGGAGTTCGGATCAAAATAATCCTGGCCCCACTGGCCGATATAGATATCGTGGTTGCGGGCGCGGTATTTGGTCAGCGTCTGCTTGCCGTCGCCGGGAATGATCTCCAGCTTGACGCCGGCCTGGCCGAGCGTCTGCTGGAATGATTCCGCCATGCCGGTCACCGGCTGGGTGTTGCGTACGTCCATGGTGACGCTGAAGCCGTCGGCCAAGCCAGCCTTGGCAAGCAGTTCCTTGGCCTTGGCGACGTCCAATTTGAACGGATTCTCGTCCAGCTCGCCGAGCACGCCTTTCGGCAGGAAGGTCTGGTGGATCTCGCCAATGCCCTTGAGGATGGTCGAGCTCAAGGCATCGTAGTCGACAAGGTATTTGAAGGCCTGGCGAACCTCGGGCTTGGCGAGGTTCGGGTTCTTCTGATTGAGGCTGATGTAGAAGACCGTGCCCTTCGGTGCGCTGGTGGTGGTGAGATCGGCGTTCTTGGCGATGGCGTCGAGATCGTTCGGCTCGAGATTGCGGGCAACGTCGATGTCGCCGGCTTCCAGCGCCAGGCGCTGACCCGAGCTTTCCTTCATGTTGCGATAGATGACGCGGGCAAGCTTGGCCTTTTCGCCGTGATAATTTTCGTTGCGCTCGATCACGACGACCTCATTCGCCCGCCATTCGCGCAGCTTGAAGGCGCCGGAGCCGGCATAGCCGGTCTTCAGCCAGGCGTTGCCGAAATCGTTGTCGAATTTGTAATCGTCGCTGGGCGTCACCGCCGCGACATGCTCCTTGACCAGCTTGGCGTCGACGACCGAGGCGACGGTTGCCGACAGACAGTTCAAGACGAAGCTCGGCGCATAGGCCTTGTCGACCGTGAACTGGAACGTCGTGTCATCGATGGCCTTCGCCTTCTCAGTGACGTTGTCGCCGTTGATGCCGAACTGCCCGATGATAAAGGCCGGGCTCTTGTCGAGCTTGATGGCGCGCTCGAACGAATAGGCGACGTCCGCCGCCGTGATCGGGTTGCCCGAGGCAAATTTCAGGCCGGGCTTGAGCTTGAAAGTGTAGGTCAGGCCGTCATCTGAGACGCTCCAGCTTTCGGCGAGATCGCCCTTGACCTTGGAGGTATCGCTGAGATCGAGGCGGACAAGAAGATCGTAGGTGTTGCCGGTGACCTCGGCGGTCGACAGCTCGAACGCCTCGCCCGGATCCATGGAGATGATGTCGTCGATGGCGAAACCCTCGACCAGCGTGTCGGCGGGCGTGACCGCAAAGGCCGGCGCGCCGGCCAGAAGCAGCGCGGACATGGCTGCGCCCGCGAGCAAGAAGCGGGAGCGTAGAGCAAACTTTTCCATCATCATTTTGATTGTTCCCTGTTTTGTTGACCTGAGTTCCCGGCCCAGGCTTGTGGCGTTCTCTTGCCAAATCAACGGTGATCCCAGAACCGGTTGTCTTGGCAACTTTTATCCAGTTCCGCCTCACCATATCCGGCGGTTTCAAGCGCGGCAACGAGCATTTGCAAAGCTGTTGGTTGGACCAGATCAGCCAGCCGCCACCGCCGGGAACGAACCCCGGGGGTGAGCTATTTCAATGCGGTGACCAGGTCGGCATCGGGAAAACAGGTGGCGGCTCGACTGTTCCTGGCCTGCCACTTACCGATCGAGCGGCGGGTCTTGAAGCCGGGCAGGCCGTCGGCACTGCCGACATCATAGCCCTCGGCCTCCAGGGCCCGCTGCAGGGTGGCGATGTCCGACCTGTGGAGCCCGCCGACCGCGCCCCAGCGCCCTGAAAAATTGCTGTCGCCACGGGCGATGCGGTCGGCGCCGTGGCCGATGAACAGGGCATACAGATCGCTGGTGTTGTATTGCTTCAGCACGTAGAAATTGGGCGTGACGATGAAGGCCGGACCGCTGCGCCCGGCCGGCATCAAAAGAAAGCCTTCAGCCTTCAGCTCACGCGCCGGAAACGATCCTGCCGCGACACGCTTGATGCCCATATCAGCCCACTCGGAAATCCTCTTGCCCTGGTCCGGACCCTCGAGCGAACAGGAGACCGCTTCCGGTACAGTCACCTCGAAGCCCCAGCCGCGACCCTTCACCCAGCCATGGTGGACGAGATAGTTGGCGATCGAGGCCAGCGTGTCCGGCACCGAATTCCAGATATCGGCCCGACCGTCGCCATCGAAATCGACGGCATGGTTCAGGAACGAACTCGGCATGAACTGCGGCTGGCCGAGCGCGCCTGCCCAGGACGATTTCATCGCGCCGACCGGGGCCAGCCCACGCTCGACGATCTCGAGTGCTGCCATAAGCTCGGTGCGAAAGAAGTCCTTCCTGGTCGCCATGAACGCCTTGGTGCCCAGCACTTCGAAAGCGTCGTAAGGCATCTTCGCCGCGCCGAAGCCGCTCTCGCGGCCCCAGATCGCCAGCAGCACCTCGCCCGGCACGCCGTAGCGCTTCTCGATCGCGGCAATGGTCCTGGCATTGGCCGCCTTGCGCGTGCGGCCACCGGCGGTTACGGCGCGAACCGTCTTTTCGGCGAAATAGGCGCCGGGCGAACCGAACTCCGCCTGATGCTGCTTCTGCGGCGTCGTCGCCTTTTTGCCCGGTATAACCAGGTCGGGCAGTTTCAGGTTCGGTTTGACGCCGTCGAAGGCGGCATCGAGGGTTCTTCTGGAGATGCCTTTGGCGTTCGCCTCGGGCCAGAGATCGCCTTGCAGCCAGGCGCGGAACTGGTCGTCGATTTTTGCTGCGGAAGCAGGGGTGGGGAGGAGGCCGATCAGTGCGGCCAACAGAAATACAATGCAGAGTATGCAAGGGCAGCGTTCCTTCGCAGTCATCTCAGAAGCATCCTTCCCGCCAGCCACCTCAAAACGCCGTCCGCGAGCGCAGCGCCGCGGCCAGCGTGCCTTCGTCAAGATAATCGAGTTCGCCGCCGACCGGCACGCCATGCGCCAGCCGCGTTACTTTGATGTCGAAGCCGGACAATTGGTCGGTGAGATAATGCGCGGTGGTCTGGCCCTCGACCGTGGCGTTGACGGCAAGGATCACCTCCTTGACCTCGCCGCCGGCGACACGGTCGACCAGCGATCGGATGTTGAGCTGCTCGGGGCCGACGCCGTCGAGCGGCGACAGCGAGCCGCCGAGCACGTGGTAGCGGACATTCATGGCGGCCGCCCGCTCCAGCGCCCACAGGTCGGCCACGTCCTCGACGACGATCAGAGTGCCGGCGTCGCGGCGCGGATCGGTGCAGATCATGCATGGGTCGGACGTATCGACATTACCGCAGGTCGAGCAGATGCGCACCTTGTCGACCGCCTCGCCCATGGCGGCGGCGAGCGGCGACAGCAACTGCTCCTTCTTTTTGATGAGGTGAAGTGCTGCCCGCCTGGCCGAACGGGGCCCGAGCCCCGGCACCTTGGCCAGAAGCTGGATCAGGCGTTCGATCTCGGGACCGGCGATTCGCTTCGACATCGCATCGGTTTATGATTTTTCCGCACGCTTTGGAACAGTTCTGCGGGCGAGCGGTCTGTTCAACGCGTAAGGATGCTGCTGCCGTCAGTATGCTTCCAGCGGCCGGCTCTGGCCGGCGATCATCGCACCGATGGCGTCGGTGTTCTCGGGTGTCGATTCAAACGACATCGTCGGCTCGGCCGGCGCCGCCGGGAATGACGTGACAGGTTGCGCACCGGCAGTGCCGCCAAAACGGGCCGCGTCCGGCTCCTGCATCGGCTCTTGCATCGCCACAAGGGTCGCCTTCTCTGGCGTCGCCTTCTCCAGAGTAGCCTTTGCCGGTTGCGTTGCGACCGCGGTCACATAGGTTGCCTTGGCGAATTTTGCCTTGGCGACCGGAGCGGCGGAGGCCACGAGCGTCACAGGCGCTGCGCGCGCCGACCCCCGCGGCGTGGACTGTGCCACCGCGACCGTCGGCTCGTCCGGCAACGGTTTCCAGTTCCGGCCGCGCTTTTCATAGAAGGCGTTGCCGCCGGCAACCATGGTGTAGTGCATGTTCTTGTAGGGGAAACGCAGGCCGGCGGTGTGAAAGAACATCGTGTTCTTCAGCTTGGCCTTGCGCTCGCCCCTGAGCACCGCCTCGGCGGCCTCCTTGACGTCGGGCATCGCCTTCGAATTCATCTGCCGTGTCATCACGCCCGGTGCGAACTGGCCGCGCTCGCCGACCACCTGGCAGATGGTGTTGCCGTGCTTGCCGGAACGCAGCCGGTTCATGACCACCGTGCCGACGGCAATCATGCCGTCACGGCTCGACCGGTTGGATTCGAAGAACATCGCGCGCTGGAGGCACTCCTTGTCCTTCAGTGTGTGACGGTAGGGCCGGGATCTGACGGCGTCGGTCAGGCTGGCCGCCGACAGGCTGTGCGAGGTGGTCTGACTGCAAGCGGCCAAGAACAGCGGAGAGGTGATGACGCCGAGCAACAACGGCGTCTTCCATCGGGTCGCGATCAAAGATATCCCCTCATTCTGTCGCCAGCCCGCCCCTGGTTGCGGCAAGAATGAGACACTTTCAGGCAAAAAGATGGCTAAAGCGTTATTAAGTGCGCGGAGTTGCCGAATGGACACACCGGTGGAGCAAGCGACCGCCGAATCGCGGCACAGCACTCCATGGCCACTATAACGGCATGGGTCCTATCCTAGGATATCCGCAGGGAGCCTTCCCCAAGGCTCGAGCAATGGGTTCAGTCGACCGGCATAGCTAATCAACACCTTAGAACGGCAGCTTCATTCCCGGCGGTATCGGCAGTCCTGCGGTCAGTGCCTGGGTCTTTTCCTGCATCATCTGCTCGACCTTGGCCCTTGCGTCATTGTGGGCGGCAAGAAGCAGATCCTCCAGAATCTCGACCTCCTCCTCCTTGAACAGAGACGGGTCGATCTTCAGCGCCTTCATCTCGAATTTGCCGGTCAGCGTCACGCTGACCAGGCCGCCGCCGGCCTGTCCGGTGGCTTCCAGCGTGGCGATCTCGTCCTGCATGGCCTGGAACTTGGCCTGCATTTCTTTCGCCTTGCCCATCAGGCCGAGAAGATCTTTCATCGCTTGGTCCTCTACGATTGATCGTGTGTCTTTTGGTTGAGCATGATCTTCTCCGAAAACCGGCTCCCACTTTTCGGGATCATGCTTTAGGTTTCGTCTTCGTCTGTCGCCGGCTCGATCGGAACCTCGGCCTCCACCGCATCGGCTTCCGGTGCGTCGGGAATGCGCACGTCGATGATCTTGGCGCCGGGAAAACGCGCCAGGATGGCGGCGACGGTCGGGTCGCTCTTGGCGTCGAGGAGGGCGCTTTCGCGTTTGGTCGATTCCATCTCGGCCAGCGTCTGGCCGCCCTCTTCCTTCGACAGCGACACCAGCCAGCTGCGGCCGGTCCAGGCGCGCAATTTGGCGGTCAGGTCGTTGAGCAGCATCTTCGGCGCATCATCGGTCAGGCTGACGTCGATGCGGCCGGGCTCGATGCGCACCAGGCGCACGCAGCGCTTCACCAGCACCTTGAAGGCCATATCGCGCTGGGCGTCGGCAAGCGCGACGATGTCGGCCAGCGATTTCACCGGCACCGGCGGCGCATCCGCAGCCGGCTCCGGAACGAAGGCTGCAGGCATCGGCGCGGGTTCGACCAGCCGCATGGTCTGCGCGCCGCCATTGGCCGTCGGCATCCGCGTCTGCGTCACAGCGCTGGCGCCGCCATTTCCGGGACTTGCTGGGCCGGGATTTGCGACGACAGAGCTTGCGGGCGCACCATTCGAGCGTGGCGCGCCGTTGGGCACCGACGCTCCGCTCTCCAGCGATTTCAGCGCCTCGTCCAGTGTCGGCAGGTCGGCGGCATGCGCCAGCCGGATCAGCACCATTTCGGCGGCACTGACCGGCCGGTTGGAGGACTGCACCTCGGGAATGCCTTTCAACAGCATTTGCCAGGTCCGCGACAGCACCCTGACCGACAGCGCCTTGGCGAAATCGGCGCCGCGCCGGCGCTCGTCCTCCGACAGCGACGCGTCCTCAAGGGCCGTCGGCACGAAGCGCAACCGGGTGACGAGGTGGTTGAACTCGGCCAAGTCGGTCAGCACCGCGGCCGGATCGGCGCCGGTATCGTACTGGTTGTGGAACTCGGCCAGTGCGGACGCCACATCGCCTTTCATGACATGTTCGAACAGGTCGACGATGCGGGCGCGGTCAGCGAGCCCGAGCATGGCGCGTACCGCTTCGGCGCTGACAGCGCCGCTGCCATGGGCGATCGCCTGGTCGAGAATGGACAGCGAATCGCGCGCCGATCCTTCGGCCGCACGGGCGATCATCGCCAGTGCGTCGTCGTCGACCGCAATGCCTTCTTTGCCGGCGATCGAGGACAGATGCGCGACCAGCGTGCCGGCATCGATACGCCTGAGGTCGAAGCGCTGGCAACGCGACAGAACGGTGATCGGAACTTTTCTGATTTCGGTGGTGGCGAAGATGAATTTGACGTGCGGCGGCGGCTCTTCCAGCGTCTTCAGCAGGCCGTTGAAGGCCTGGGTCGAGAGCATGTGCACTTCGTCGATGATGTAGACCTTGTAGCGCGCCGACACCGGGGCATAACGCACGCGCTCGATGATGTCTCTGATGTCGTCGATGCCGGTATGCGAGGCGGCGTCCATCTCGATGACGTCGACATGGCGGCCTTCCATGATCGCTTGGCAATGCTCGCCCAGCACGGCAAGGTCGACCGAAGGTTGGTCGACGGTGGCGGTCTTATAGTTGAGCGCCCGCGCCAGAATGCGCGCCGTCGTCGTCTTGCCGACACCACGCACACCGGTCAGCATCCAGGCCTGGGCGATGCGGCCGGTGGCGAAAGCATTGGTGAGGGTGCGAACCATCGGCTCCTGGCCGATCAGTTCGGAAAAATTAGCAGGACGGTATTTGCGCGCCAGAACGCGATAGGCGACTGCCTTTTCCGTTCCCGAATTTCCGGCTTCGCTCATTCGCCCGTAAAGCTCCAAGGGCCGCGCCTGCAGGCGGCCGATTCCTGCGCATAGTTTCGCCCGCAGGGCTTGGCGCCGTCAATGTCGCGGGAGAAAGGCGAAGAGGTGGGAGGCTGGAACAATGACCCGTTCCGGGCTCGTTAGGGCTGCTTCCTTCCGGACCTGACCCGGTTGGCGAGTGGACCGTCCACCACCAACCTCCCGCTTCCATATCGGCAATCCGGCGATGAAATGCAAGGGCGCAGGATTCAATCAGCCGGGAGTGGCGTCGAATGCTGAAACAGAAAACCCGCCTCGGGGCGGGTCATTGGCGCAAATCAGCACCATGGCCGAACCACTATCATAACTGCCGTCACAAAGCAACGATTCGCTTGCCGCCTCTTGCGGGCCACCGGCAGCCGCTTTAGCGTTCAAAAGTCTAAAAAACACGACAAAAGTGAAGGAAACGCCGATGTTGCCGGGCCTCAAGGCCGGATTTACGCTGGATGCTCGTCTGGAGGCGGACAGCGAGCAATTGATGTGGCTCGGCCTATGCGAGCTGCGGGTGATGAACGACCGCCGCTGGCCGTGGCTGCTTCTGGTGCCGCAGCGACCGGGCGTGGAAGAAATCCACGATTTAACGCCGCTCGACCAGGCGATGCTGACCTTCGAGACCAATATGGTGGCGCAGGCGCTGAAGAGGGTGAGCGGCTGCACCAAGATCAACAGCGGCGCCCTCGGCAACGTCGTGCGCCAGTTGCATGTCCATGTCGTCGCCCGCTCGGAAGGCGATCCCGGCTGGCCGGGCCCGGTGTGGGGGCACGGCATGCGCGAGCCCTACCAGCGCTCGGACCTTCGCCGGTTTGCGCAACAGATAAAGGCGGCGCTATAAGCCTGTCCCGTGTCCATCCTGAACCTTGAGTCTCCCATGAGCATCCGCCTGTTTGACGCGCCCTTGCGCGAGCCGAGCCAGTTCGTCGGCTTCGCCGGCAATGTGATCGACCGGCAATCGGAAAACCGCGCCGACGATTCCGTCGAAATGGCGCTCGCCGATCCCTCGGTCAGGGTTTTGCTGATGCATGGCGGGCGGCTCTACCTGAAGCTCAGGGATGGCGGCTTCGACCCCTGGTTCGGCGCCGAGGAAAGCCAGCCGCTCCAGGTGTCGCTCGACCATGGCGTCCTGCTCGGTTTTTCCGACAGCGGCCCGGTCCTCGCCGTGCCGGCCGGGCTCGATCCGGAACAATTGCCGGAGTCGATCAAGGCCATCGACTATCGCTCGGTCTATATGCAGGGGCTGATTGACGAGGCGGCGGCCGGCGCGATGGCGCAAGGAGCAGCGCTGCTCGCCTGGCATGCCAGCCACCGGTTCTGCAGCAAATGCGGCACCGAAGCCGAAATGCGGGCTGGCGGCTACAAGCGACTTTGCCCGGCCTGCGCCACCGAGCATTTTCCGCGCACCGACCCGGTGGCGATCATGCTGACGGCGACCCGCGAAAAATGCCTGCTTGGCCGCGGCCGGCATTTCGCACCGGGCATGTATTCGGCGCTCGCCGGCTTCATCGAACCCGGCGAGACGATCGAGGCGGCGGTGCGCCGTGAAACGCTGGAGGAAGCCGGCATCCGGCTTGGCCGCGTCGTCTACCATGCCAGCCAGCCCTGGCCGTTTCCCTATTCGCTGATGATCGGCTGCTTCGGCGAACCGCTCAACGACGACATCCAGGCCGACCTCAACGAACTCGAAGACTGCCGCTGGTTCTTTCGCGACGAGGTGCTCTCGATGCTGGCCCGCGAGCATCCGGGCGGCCTGGTCACCCCGCCGAAGGGGGCGATCGCCTATAACCTCATCCGCGCCTGGGCCGACAGCGCATAAAAACTCATAGGGGGAGCAAGTGATCCGTCACACAGTGGTGTTCAGGCTGAAGCACAAGGACAGCTCAGTCGAGGAGGCAAGATTCCTCGCTGATGCGAAAATACTGGCGGCGATACCGGGCGTCGAAAAGTTCGAGCAGCTGCGTCAGGTAAGCCCGAAGAACGATTATCGTTTCGGCTTCTCGATGGAGTTCGCCGACCAGGCCGCCTATACAGGTTACAACGACCATTTCGACCACATCGCCTTCGTCCGCGACCGCTGGATCCCCGAGGTCGAGGCGTATCTCGAGATCGACTACGCGCCGCTGTCCTAAGATCAGAGTTCTGAACGAGCAAGTTCGTCCCCATAGCGGACCTTTATCAGCCGGTCGGTGACGTCCCAGCGAAAACCGCCAACTGAGCGGCGAAAGCACGCTTGTAGGCCGGCCGGGCTTCGCCCCGGGCGACATAGGCGAAGAGGTTCGGATATCCGTCCAGTATACCCGACCCGCTCAACCTTAGCAGCACGTGCACCATCATCAGGTCCCCCGCGCTGAACGCACCATCGAGCCAGTCGGCCTCGCCCAGGCGATCGGAAAGTTCGCCCAGCCGGTCACGGATGCGATCCTCGACCGTAGGCAGGCGCTGTTCGTGCCAGGTCTCGTCGCGCTCCAGGAGCACGGCGGTTTGGCGCTCAAGGATCGGCGGCTCCACCGTGTTGAGCGCGGCAAACATCCATGTGATCGCGCGCGCCCGCGCATTCGCATCGTCCGGCAACAGGCCCGCATGGCGCTCGGCGATATGGAATACGATCGCCCCCGACTCGAACAGGGCGAGATCGCCTTCCTCATAAGTCGGAATCTGTCCGAAAGGATGGAGTGCTCGATGCGCGGATTCGTTCATCGCTTTGAACGAAACAAGACGAACCTTGTAGGGCTGGCCGACTTCCTCAAGCGCCCAACGAACGCGCATGTCACGCGCCAGTCCCCTTCCGCGATCGGGCGACCGTTCAAAGGCGGTGATGGTGGGGGTCATTGGAAGGCTCCGGATGATTGCATGACGCCATCGTGCGTGACGTCGTCGATTGAGTTCAGTTTCCTCATCTCGTCGCGTCCCTTCTTCGATTGAGGCAACCAAAGGACGAATGTCGAGCCGGAATTCCGACATCTGGGAACTGCTCGTCAATCGCGCGTGACCGCTGCAACGGAGGCGCGTAGCGCTCCGGCGAAATCGGGATGGCCATAAAGGTCGTTGTGGCCAGCCGCTATGGCGATGTGGCTGCGCAGATCACGGGCAGCCTCGCGCAGAGGTACCGAACGTGCGGCAGGAACGATGGTGTCGTTTTCGGCGGTGATTACGGCCGTGGGCACATCGAGGTCGCGCAGGGATTCTGCCGCCTCCATGCGGTGCCGCAGCAAGAGGCGAACCGGCAGCCAGGGATAGTGGTGAGCGGCGAGTTCTCTCAGCGAATCGAAGGGTGTAACCATGACGATGCCGCGCAACGGCCGGGCCGTCGCCAGATCGACCGCAACCGCAGCGCCGACGCTAAGGCCGATGGCGACGATGCCGGCTTTGGCATCGGTGGCCAGGTGGTCGTGGGCGCGTCGGGCGTCCTCGAACAGGGCGGCGGCCGACGGGCTTCCGCTGCTCTGCGCATATCCGCGGTAGTGCAGCGCAGCGACCTGATGTTCTGGGAAAAGCTGGTGCAGCATGAGGGCAAGTGCGTCGGCATTCCAGGCATTGCCGGCGAATCCCAGCAGGAGCGGGCGCGGCGTGGCCGGCGTCTGCCTTGCCGGCAGGCGCACCAGAACGACGCGCTCGCCGTCCTCCGTTGCCAGTTCGACATGGCGGGCCCCGGCCGGCAGATCGGGTGCGAACGCCGCAAGGCCGGCCGGAAAGATCAGCCAGGACTGAAGCACATACACCACGGTGACAACGACCGCATACAATCCAGCAACTGCGAGCATCAGTTTCAGAAGCCACATCGCAGGAATGTCGCCCGACGCTCGTCACCTGGCAAGGCGCTAGGTCCGGACGCCGCAGGGGGAGCTAATCCGCCACCTTCCATTGCTCGCGCGATTCGCTGGCCGGGTAGACGCCAAGGATCCGCATTTCGCGCGAGAAGAAGGCAAGCTCGTCGAGTGCCAGCTTGACCAAAGGATCGTCGGGGTGGCCCTCGATATCGGCATAGAACAGGGTCGCGGTGAATGCGCCGAGCTGGTAGCTCTCCAGCTTGGTCATGTTGATGCCGTTGGTGGCAAAGCCGCCCATCGCCTTGTAGAGCGCGGCCGGCACGTTGCGGACGCGGAAGATGAACGTCGTCATCATCCTGGCTTCGGCGGAAGGGCGTTGTGCCCACTGCCTGTTCTTGGTCAGCACGACGAAACGGGTGACGTTGCTGTCGGTGTCCTCGACATTCTCCTCGATGATGTCGAGCCCGTAGAGCGTCGCGGCCAAGGCCGGCGCCAGCGCCGCCATGGTGCGGTCCTTCAGCTCGGCGATCAGCTTGGCGGCACCCGCCGTGTCGCCGGCGACCACCGGCTTCCAGCCGTTCTTGCGGATGTATTTGCGGCACTGGCCGAGCGCATGGATGTGGCTGTGCACGGTCTTGATCTCGTCGCGCCTGACGCCCGGCAAGACCATCAGCTGGAAATGGATCGGCAGGAAATATTCGCCGACGATGTGCAGCTTCGATTCCGGCAGGAGGTGGTGGATGTCGGCGACGCGCCCGGCAATCGTGTTCTCGATCGGGATCATGGCGAGGTCGGCCTTGCCGGTCTCGACCGCATTGAAGGCATCCTCGAAGGTCGGACACGGCAACGGCTCCATATCAGGGAACATGTTGCGGCAGGCAGTGTCGGAATTGGCGCCCGGCTCGCCCTGGAAGGCTATTCTGTTGGTTTTTTCAGGCATTCTCAGGTTGACCGGATGTTTCAGGTTGAAAGGAGGGTTCTGGCGCGTTCGAGATCGTCCGGCGTGTCGACGCCGAACGGCGCCGATTGCACAATCTCGGCGTCGATGCGCATGCCGGCCTCCAACGCCCGCAACTGCTCGAGCTTCTCGCGCCGTTCCAACGGCGATGGCTTCAGCGCGACGAAGCGTTCGAGCGCTGAGCGGCGATAGGCATAGAGGCCGATGTGGTGATAGAGCGGCCCATCGCCCCAGGGTGCCGTGGCGCGGGTGAAATAGAGCGCCCGCAGCCGTGCCTCCGACAGCGGCGAGCCGACGATCTTGACGACATTCGGGTTGGTCTTTTCCTCGTCGCGGACGATCTCGATACCGAGCGTGGCGATGTCGACCGTCGAATCCTCGAAAGGCCTCAGCGCGGCATTGATGATGTCGGGATCGATGGTGGGCAGGTCGCCTTGCACATTGACGATCGTTTCGACCTTACGCCCGGGATCCAGCGTGGCCAGCGCCTCGAAGATGCGGTCGGAGCCCGATTCGTGGCCGACGCGCGTCATCACCGCCTCGAAACCGTGCGCGCGCACCGCTTCGGCCACGCTCTGGGTATCGGTGGCGACCACCACCCGGCCGAGCCCTGCGTGGGCGGCGCGGCGGGCGACATGGACGATCATCGGGACGCCGGCGATATCGGCTAGCGGCTTGCCCGGCAGGCGGGTCGAGGCCATGCGGGCCGGGATGAGGATGAGCGTGGACATCGGTGATGAAGCGTCCGAAAAAGAGGGAGGGAAAAGTGGCAAAAGGTCTCACTGGAAGCGCCCTTATAGGTGTTGCAACGCCAGAGCAAAAGACCTAGTTTCCGCCCGATTTGACCGCCTTGTGGGGTGGTTCACGATTACCGACGGACGGAGTGGACGGATCGGTCCGCCGGAAAAGGGAGCCTGGGGCGTATGGACTCTTTCGAAATCAACAAGCTGATCGGCGGCCTGCTCGGAACCGTGTTCGTCGTCTTCTCGATCGGCATTGTGTCCGACGCGCTGTTCGCCTCCCCCGCACCGGAAAAACCCGGCTTTGCCATCGAGGCGACCGAGGAGCCTGCCGAGGGCGGCCCGGCAGCCCCCGCTTCAGAAGCCAAGCCGATCGCCGACCTCCTGGCCAACGCCAATGTCGAGGCGGGTGCCGCCGTGTTCAAGAAGTGCCAGGCCTGCCACTCCGGCGAGAAGGGCGGGCCGAACAAGGTCGGCCCCGATCTCTGGGACCTCATCGACCGTCCCGTCGCCGAGCATGGAGGCTTCGCCTATTCGGCCGGGATGAAGGATTTTTCCAAGGGCGGCGCCGAGAAGTGGACCTATGACAATCTCAATCACTTTCTCCTCTCGCCGAAGAAGCTCGTGAAGGGCACGGCGATGGGCTTCGCCGGCCTGCCGAAGGACGAGGACCGCGCCAACGTTATCGCCTATCTGCGCACGCTGTCGGACAGTCCAAAGCCGCTGCCGGCACCCGGCGCTTCGGCCGAGAATGCCGCCGCGCCCGCCGAAGGCGCGGCGCCGGCCAAACCGGCAGAAAGTGCAGCACCGGCCAAACCCGCAGAGGGTGCAGCGCCGGCCGCACCTGCGCCGGCCCCAGCTGCTCCGCCACCAGCGCCGGCGCAATAACGCAATTGTAATCGTACATTCCTTGAAAAAGCCGGGTTCAGCCCGGCTTTTTCAATGGGAAAAGCGCATGTGCGGCGACAAAGGCGACCTGTCGCGGTTTTCATGAGCGTCAAATGAACTAGATTGTCGGCTGACAGCTATCGCGCAGGGGAGAAGGCATGACGGTTGGCCGAACGTTTCTCAGATCGACGCTGGTTGTGGCGGCTTTCGCCGGCGGCCTGCAAGCAGCCTTCGCGGACGAATGGCGCACTACCTCGTCGCTGATCGGCGAATCCAAATACGGCAACAACTTCCAGCGCTACGACTACGTCAATCCGGACGCGCCGAAGGGCGGCACCCTAAATTCGGTGGTGCTCGGCACGTTCGACAGCTTCAATCCCTATATCGTCCAGGGTTCCTTCGCCGCCGGCTTCGTCCCGTTCGGCGGCGGCCTGCTCTATGACACGCTGATGGAGCAGGCGACCGACGAAGGCAGCGTCAGCCATCCGCTGATCTCCGATGCCTACAAACATCCGGACGACTATTCCTCGGCGACCTACCGTCTCGATCCGCGGGCCAAGTGGCACGACGGCAAGCCGATTACCACCGACGACGTGATCTGGTCGTTTCAGGTGCTGAAGGCCAACAGCCCGATGTACAGCCGCTATTTCGAGAACGTAACCGATGCCGTCGCGATCTCGGACCGCGAGGTCGAGTTCCAATTCGACCAGAAGGGCAATCGGGAGCTGCCGAAGATCCTCGGCGATCTGGTGGTGCTGCCGAAGCACTGGTGGGAAGGCACCGATGCCAACGGCAAGAAGCGCGATATCACCAGGCCAACGCAGGAGCCGCCGCTCGGCTCGGCCGCCTACAAGATCGCCAGCTTCAAGCCTGGCACTGAGATCGTTTGGCAGCGCGTGCCGGACTACTGGGGTGCCAAGCTGCCGGTGAAGATCGGGCGAGAGAATTTCGACAGGCAGCGTTTCAGCTACTTTCTCGACGACAATGCCTCTTGGCAGGCCTTCACCAAGGGCGGCTTTGAGGATTTTCGCGTTGAGTCACGGGCCCAGAGATGGGCAGTCGAGTACACCTTTCCCGCCATCAAAGCGGGGGACGTCATAAAAGCGGAATATCCCACGACCTCGCCGGAACCCATGCAGGCCTATGTGATGAACACGCGCCGGCCGCTCTTTCAGGACGTGCGCGTGCGCCAGGCTCTGACCTACGCCTATGATTTCGAGAGCATGAACCGCACCATCTTCTTCGGCGCCTATACGCGCACGGACAGTTATTTCGAAGGTGGCGATTTAGCCTCAAGCGGCCTGCCGCAGGGCAAGGAGCTGGAAATCCTGCAGCAATATCGCGACAAGCTGCCGCTCGAACTGTTCACCCAGGAGTTCAAGCTGCCCGTCTACACCACGCCGCAGTCGGGGCGTGAAAATCTTCGGAAGGCCTATGACCTCTTCAAGCAAGCGGGTTGGGTCAATCGCGGCGGCAAGCTCGTCAACGAAAAGACCGGCGAACCGTTCAGGATCGAATTTCTCGGCAACGACCCCGTAGACGAACGCGTCGCCGGGCCCTTGATTGACAATCTCAGACGTCTCGGCATCGATGCCACGCTGCGCATCGTTGACGACAGCCAGTACACGAACCGGACCCGCGCCTTCGATTTCGATATGCTGGCGGTTGCCGGCTTCCAGCAATCCAATTCGCCGGGTAACGAACAGCGGGATTTCTTCAGCTCCACTGCAGCCGATACATCAGGGTCACGCAATTTGGCAGGGATCAAGAACCCGATCGTCGACGCCCTCATCGACCGGGTGATCTTTGCCACCGATCGGGACGATCTCATAGCGGCCACCCACGCACTGGACCGGGTGCTGCTCTGGAACTACTACATGATCCCACAGTGGCACTTGGGAAAAATTCGTATCGCCTACTGGAACAAATTCGGCATCCCGGAGAAGCAACCGGCCTATAGCGGCGTCGACCAGAGTTCCTGGTGGATCGACCCGGACAAGGAAAAGGCGCTGGCGGCAAAATACAAGAGTGGCAATTGATGACGGCGCTCCCCCGCCGCGCTCCTCTGGCCCGCCGCGACTTTCTGGCCCTGGGCGCCGCGGCCACGGCGGCAGCTTTGCTGCCCGGCCGGGCCTTCGCCGCCATCGCGACCGGCGTCAAGCTGCACGGGCTGTCGGCCTTCGGCGACCTCAAATATCCTCCCGATTTCACACATTTCGACTATGTCAATCCGGACGCCGCCAAGGGCGGCCAGATGAATTTCGCACCGCCGAACTCCATCTTCAATCAGAGCTTCCTGACGTTCAACACGCTGAATTCCCTGGTGTTGAGGGGGGAATCGCCGCCGCGCACCGAACTCTGTTTCGATTCGCTGATGGCAAGCGCACTCGATGAGCCGGATGCGGTCTATGGCCGGCTTGCCGAGTCCGTCACCTTATCGCCGGACCGCAATGGCTTCCGCTTCAGCCTGCGACCGCAAGCGCGCTTCCACGACGGCTCGCCACTGACGGCGGAGGACGTCGCCTTCGCATTGAAGCTTTACAAGGACAAGGGCCACCCGAACCTCTCCCAGGTGTTGCGGCATATGACGGAAGCGGTGGCGGTCGATCCGGTTACCCTCGACCTTACCTTCAACGGCAAACAATCCGCGCAGAATATCCTTGCGATCGTCGCAATGCCGATCGTGTCCAAAGCCTTTTATACGGCCAATGATTTCGATGCCTCGACGATGAAACCGCCGCTCAGCTCCGGACCATATAAAATAGGGCGCGTGGCCGCCGGGCAGACCGTCGAATATGAACGCGTCGCCGACTATTGGGGCAGGGATCTGGCCGTGAACCGCGGCCTCTATAATTTTGACCGCATCCGTATCGACTTTTACATCAATCGCCAGGCAGCGTTCGAAGCCTTGAAAAAGGGCGACACGCATTTTCGCGAGGAATTTACCTCGCGGGTATGGGCGACCGGCTACGATTTCCCGGCGCTGAAGGACGGCAGAGTCGTCAAACGCGAATTTCCCGGCGAGAAAACGCCATCCATGCAGGCTGTCGCGCTGAACCAGCGTCGTCCGCAATTCCGCGATGTGCGCGTCAGACGAGCGATTGCCAATTGCTTCGATTTCGAATGGACCAAGCGGGTTTTGTTTTACGGCGCCTACGAGCGCTCGCAATCGAACTTCGAACGGTCGGATTACAAGGCCGAGGGCCTGCCCTCGGCCGAGGAATTGGCCCTGTTGGAGCCGTTTCGAGCCGAGCTGCCGCCGGAAACCTTCGGCGAAGCGGTGATGCAGCCTGTCTCCGACGGTTCGGGCCACGACCGTAAGCTGCTGCGCGCGGCTTCGAGACTGCTTGCCGAAGCCGGCTGGAAGCGGGCGGGCAATTTCGTCGTCAATGAAAAGGGCGAGCGGCTGCGGGTGGAAATGTTGGCCGAGGACGATGGCATCGTTCGGCTTTTCTCGCCGTGGGCCGAGAACATGAAAACGATCGGCATCGACGCTTCGATCCGGCAGGTCGATTCGACGCAGTATGAACAGCGGCAGAGCAATTTCGACTTCGATTTCACCCTGCTCGCGTGGTCGATCGGGGCGACGCCGACTGCCGACGGCCTAGAGATACTCTATGATTCCCGGATGGCAAAAACGCCGGGAATGCGCAACTATCCCGGTACGGAAAGCAAGGCCATCGATGCGCTGATCGAGGCAGCCGGCAAGGCGCAAAGCCGGATCGAACTGGTCACGGCGCTCAAAGCACTCGATCGGGTCTTGCGCGCGCGGCTAGACTGGATTCCAACATATTATCTCGCGAATCACCGAGTAGCCTATTGGGACATGTTCGGCTTTCCCGAGCAGAAGCCTGATTTCGGCTTTCCGGTCGAGGCGCTGTGGTGGTTCGACAAGGACAAGGCGGCAAAGATTGGCAAAGCCTAAATTTCTTGCGGGCGTTGGCGCCGCCCCTCACCTGCCTGCCGGCATCCTCTCCCCGTATAGCGACGGGGAGAGGAGCGCTTCCATCGAGGGTTTCGCCAATCACAAGCGTGGCAATAAAAGCGCCGAGATTGCGGCCAGCCCCTTTCTCCCCGTCACTATACGGGGAGAAATGTCCGGCACGACAATGAGGGGCGGCGCCAGTGTCGAAAATTGGTTCGAGGCGATTGCCTTGGCGGCATCTCCAGACACAATGATCTCCCTCAAGGAAGACAACATCTGATGGGCGCCTATATCCTGCGCCGCATCCTGCTGATGATCCCGACCCTGTTCGGCATCATGGCGGTGTCCTTCGCCGTCATCCAGTTCGCGCCGGGCGGGCCGGTCGAGCAGGTCATCGCCAGGCTGACCAACCAGGGCGGCAGCGATCGCCTTGGCGGTGGCGGTGGCGATGCCGGCGCCAGCAATTTCGACGTGGCCGGCGACGTCGGTTCGAAATATCGAGGCGCGCAGGGGCTCGACCCCGAATTCATCGCCAAGCTGGAAAAGCAGTTCGGCTTCGACAAGCCACCGCTCGAGCGCTTCGGCATGATGCTGTGGAACTATATCCGGTTCGATTTCGGCGACAGCTATTTCCGTGACATCTCGGTGATCGATCTGATCCTGGAGAAGATGCCGGTATCGATCTCGATCGGGCTGTGGATCACGCTGCTGTCCTACCTGATCTCGATCCCGCTCGGCATCCGCAAGGCAGTCAAGGACGGCTCGGCATTCGACGTATGGACCAGCGGCGTCGTCATTGTCGGCTACGCCATTCCGGGCTTCCTGTTCGGCATCCTGCTGATGGTGCTGTTTGCCGGCGGATCCTTCTACGACTGGTTTCCGCTGCGCGGAATCACCTCCGACAATTGGGACCAGCTGTCCTGGCCGGCGCGGATCGTCGACTATCTCTGGCACATGACATTGCCGCTGACGGCGCTGGTGCTGTCGGCCTTCGCCACCACGACGCTGCTGACCAAGAATTCGTTCCTCGAGGAAATCCGCAAGCAATATGTGGTGACCGCGCGCGCCAAGGGCCTGTCGGAACGGCAGGTTCTCTACGGACACGTCTTCCGCAACGCCATGCTGATCGTCGTTGCCGGCTTTCCCGGCGCCTTCATCTCGGCCTTCTTCACCGGCTCGCTGCTGATCGAGAACATCTTTTCACTCGACGGCCTCGGCCTGCTCGGTTTCAGGTCGGTGGTCGAGCGCGACTACCCGGTGGTGTTCGCCAATCTCTACATCTTCTCGCTGCTTGGCCTGATCGTCGGGCTCCTGTCCGACCTGATCTATACCTGGGTCGACCCGCGCATCGACTTCGAGCGGAGAGACGTCTGATGGCCGGGGCCGCAACCGAAACGGCGCCGGACCGGATTGCCCGGCCCTGGCTGTCGCCGCTCAACCAGCGGCGCCTGCAGAATTTTAGGGCCAACCGGCGCGGCTATTGGTCGTTGTGGATCTTTCTCGTGCTTTTCGTGCTGTCGCTGTTTTCCGAATGGATCGCCAACGACAAGCCGGTCCTCGTTTCCTACAAGGGCGAGATCCTGTTTCCGGTCCTGGTCGCTTATCCCGAGGAGAAGTTCGGCGGCTTTTATGCGGTCACCGACTATCGTGACCCGGTCATCCAGGACGAGATCAATGCCCATGGCTGGATGATCTGGCCGCCGGTCCGCTACTCCTACCGGACCGTCAACAACGCGATCCCCGAGGCGGCGCCCACCAAGCCGTCCTGGCTCTATGACGTCAAGACACGCTGCAACCAGTATCCGCAAGGTACCGCCGACCCCAATTGCGCCGTCGGCAACTGGAACTGGCTGGGCACCGACGACCAGGCCCGCGACGTGCTGGCGCGCGTTATTTACGGATTCAGGGTCTCGGTGCTGTTCGGCCTGATCCTCACCGCCGGCTCGGCGCTGATCGGCGTGACGGCCGGGGCATTGCAGGGCTATTTCGGCGGCTGGACCGACCTTCTGTTCCAGCGCTTCATAGAGATCTGGTCGGCGATCCCGGTGCTCTATCTCTTGCTGATCGTCGCCGCCATCCTGCCGCCCGGCTTCTTCATCCTGCTTGGACTGATGCTGCTGTTCTCCTGGGTGGCGTTGGTCGGCGTGGTGCGGGCCGAGTTCCTGCGCGCCCGCAACTTCGAATATGTCAACGCCGCCCGCGCGCTCGGCGTACCCAATGGCACCATCATGTTCCGGCATCTGTTGCCAAACGCCATGGTGGCGACGCTGACCTTTCTGCCCTTTCTGCTCAGCGGCTCGATCTCGACGCTGACCTCGCTCGACTACCTTGGCTTCGGCCTGCCGCCCGGCTCGGCATCGCTGGGCGAGCTCCTGAAGCAGGCGCAGCGCAACCTCAACGCGCCATGGCTGGGCATTTCCGGCTTCGTCGTCATCTCGCTGATGCTGTCGCTGCTGGTCTTCGTCGGCGAAGCGACCCGCGACGCCTTCGATCCGCGCAAGACGTTTAGATGAGCGAAGCCCCTCTCCTCTCCGTGCGCGATCTCAGCGTCGCCTTCGCGCAGGAAGGCCGCCAGTCGATGGCCGTCGACCACATCTCCTTCGACATCGCCAAGGGCGAGACGGTGGCGCTGGTCGGCGAATCCGGCTCCGGCAAGTCGGTCTCGGCCCTGTCGGTGCTGAAGCTGCTGCCTTATCCGGCTGCCCGCCATCCATCGGGAAAGATCCTGTTCCAGGGCACCGACCTGCTCGCCACCGACGAGAAGGCATTGCGCCGCGTGCGCGGCAACAAGATCACCATGATCTTCCAGGAGCCGATGACCTCGCTCAATCCGCTGCACACGATCGAGCAGCAGATCATCGAGGTGCTGGCGCTGCACCAGGGCCTGGGCGACCGCCAAGCCAGGGCGCGCACCCTGGAGCTGCTCAACGAGGTCGGTATCCGCGAGCCGGAGAAGCGGCTCGACGCCTATCCGCACCAGCTTTCCGGCGGCCAGCGCCAGCGCGTCATGATCGCCATGGCACTGGCCAACGAACCGGAACTGCTGATCGCCGACGAACCGACGACGGCACTCGACGTCACCGTGCAAGCGCAGATCCTCGAACTGCTCGCGGAGCTGAAGAGCCGCAAGGGCATGTCGATGCTGTTCATCACCCACGATCTCGGCATCGTCAGAAAGATCGCCGACCGGGTCTGCGTGATGACCAAGGGCAAGATCGTCGAGACCGGACCGACGAAAGATATCTTCGCCCACCCGCAGCACACCTATACGCGGCATCTGCTGGCCGCCGAACCGAAGGGCAAACCGCCCGCCGCCAACGCTGCCGCCAAGCCTGTCATGACCGGCCAGGACATAAAAGTCTGGTTTCCGATCAAGAAGGGCTTTTTCCGGCGCACCGTCGACAATGTGAAGGCGGTGGACGGCATCGACGTCACCGTGCGCGCCGGCCAGACGCTCGGCGTCGTCGGCGAATCCGGCTCTGGCAAGACGACGCTCGGCCTGGCGCTGGCCAGGATGATCTCGTCGACCGGGACCATTCGGTTCAACGGGCGCGATATCAACGAACTGTCATTCAACGCCATGCGGCCGCTGCGGCGCGAGCTGCAGATCGTCTTCCAGGATCCGTTCGGGTCGTTGAGCCCGCGCATGTCGGTCTCCGAGATCATCGAGGAAGGGCTGAAGATCCACGAGCCGAAGCTGTCGCACGATGAGCGCGACAAGCGCATCGTCGATGTGCTCGGGGAAGTCGGGCTCGATCCCGCCACGCGCAATCGCTATCCGCACGAGTTTTCCGGCGGCCAGCGCCAGCGCATCGCCATCGCCCGCGCCATGGTGCTCAACCCGCGCTTCGTCATGCTGGACGAGCCGACCTCGGCGCTCGACATGAGCGTGCAGGCGCAGGTGGTCGATCTTCTGCGCAGCCTGCAGGCGAAGCACGACCTCGCCTATCTGTTCATCAGCCACGACCTGAAGGTCATCCGCGCGCTTGCCAACGACGTCATCGTCATGCGCAATGGCAGGATCGTCGAAGCCGGCCCATCCGAACAGATTTTCGAACGGCCGCAGACCGACTATACCAAGGCGCTGATCTCGGCCGCATTCAGGATCGAAACGGCGCCGGTCGGCATCGTCAGCGAGTAGCCTGTACCGCATAAGGAAATAGAATCCGCAATGGAAAAAGGCCGTATCCTGCTTGCCCTCACCGGTATCCATCCAGGCCGTTGGCGCGAACTCTTGTCGGCGGAACGCGAGGTGGTGCTCGAGCCGGACGGCGCCAGCGATCCCTCGATCACCTATGCGGTGGTGTGGAAGCAGCGGCCCAACCTTCTGTCGTCGCTGCCCAATCTGCGCGCTGTCTTTTCGATCGGCGCCGGCGTCGACCACATCTTCGCCGATCCCACTTTGCCCGACGTGCCGATCGTCAAGGTCGTGGCCGACAACCTGACCCAGTACATGACCGAATACGTCGTCTGGCGGGTGCTCGATCACCATCGCCAGGGCATGCTCTACCGGTCGCAGCAGCAAAAGAAGATCTGGCACGAGCCACCGCAGCGACCGGCCGGCGACATCTCCGTCGGCATCATGGGGCTCGGCACGCTTGGCCGCGCGGCGGCGTCGGTGCTTTTGTCACTCGGCTTTGCGGTCAATGGCTGGTCGCGCAGCGAGCGGCCGATGAACGGCGTTTCGACCTATGCGGGCGAGGCCGGATTGGTCCCCTTCCTCAACGCCACCGACATTCTGGTGGTGCTTTTGCCACTCACGCCGCAGACGCAAGGCGTGATCAATTACGGCGTGCTGAAGGAATTGAGGAAACGCAACGGCCTCGGCGGCTCGGTGCTGATCAATGCCGGGCGCGGCAGGTTGCAGAAGGACGCCGACATTCTGCGTGCGCTGGAGGACGGCACACTCAAGGAAGCGAGCCTCGACGTGTTCGAGGTCGAGCCGCTGCCGAAGACCAGCCGGCTGTGGACCCACCCGAAAGTGTTCGTGACGCCGCATGCGGCGGCGACCTCCGACCCCGTGCATCTGGTGCCGATTATGCTGCGCCAGATGGCCGCCTTCGAGCGCGGCGGGAAGCTCGAGAACGTGGTGGATCGCGACGCGGGGTATTAGAGCGCCGCGCGTCCAATTGAACGCGCAAAGGACGCTTTAACATTTTTTGAATCGACGCATGATCCTTTCTGGCAATCGATTCCGATTTCCGGGCATCATGCGCTAACCCGGCAGGCCAAGCTTGGTCTGCTTGGCCGGCTTGCCACATTCGCGACGGGCGATCGACCGGTTCATGGCATCGATCCGGCCGCTCGCCTGTTCGACCTCTCGCTGGGCCTTGGAACGGGCGTCCGGCGTGAACGGGCCGAGGCCCACCCCGGGATCGGAGAAGGACGGCTTGGCATCCTGTGGAAGGCGGTATTGCTGTGCCAGCCGGTTGCGTTGCGCCAGCAATTGATTGCAGGGCACGCTGTCATATTGCAGCGAGGACTGGACATTCGCGTCCTGTCGCTCGGCAATCGAGGTGCCGATGCAACCGGCTATTGCCAGGCAAGATGCCAAGACCACCAAGTTCCAGCGCATGCAACGTCCTCCGTGTCGGTGTCCTGCCCTTTCGGGCATGCGAATCGGACTTTTTTCGCAGCCGCCGCCACGTGTGGCGCAGGTGAACGAAAATGATCGCCGACGAGGCCTGATGCGGTTTCACGATAGACGTCCCGCCGACAGTTGCCTGTAAGCCGAGTCAGCAGTCACTTGCAACAGGCTTCCCGCGCCGGAATTAGCAACTATCTTGGAGCCATGCGCGCCAGTGACCTGCTTCATCCCCGGCCCGAGGGTCTCTATTGCCCACCCGGCGATTTCTTCATCGACCCGGTGCGGCCGGTCAACCGGGCGCTGATCACGCACGGCCATTCCGACCATGCCCGTTCAGGCCACCGCTCGGTGCTGGCCACACAACAGACGCTTGACATTATGGGACTGCGCTACGGCGAGGACTTTGCCGGGACGACGCAAGCGGCAGCACTTGGCGAGGCGATTGCGCTGAACGGCGTCACCGTAACCTTCCATCCGGCCGGCCATGTGCTGGGCTCGGCGCAGATCGAGGTCGTGCATCAGGGCTCATGCATCGTCGCTTCGGGCGACTACAAGCGCCATAGGGACGCGACTTGCGAGCCGTTCGAACCGGTCAAGTGCGACGTGTTCATCACCGAGGCGACTTTCGGCCTGCCGGTGTTCCGTCACCCGCCCGATACCGAAGAGATCGCCCGCCTGCTGAAATCGACGGCGCAGTTTCCCGAACGCGCGCATCTGGTCGGCGCCTATGCGCTCGGCAAGGCGCAGCGCGTCATGCGGTTGCTGCGCGACGCCGGCTACGACAAGCCAATCTACATCCACGGCGCGCTGGCCAAGCTCAGCGACTACTATCAGAGCCAGGGCATCGACCTCGGGACGCTGGAGCCGGCGACCGTCGAAAGCGGTGGTAAGGACGACTTCACCGGGGCCATCGTCGTTGGCCCGCCCTCGGCCTTCGCCGACCGCTGGGCGCGACGCTTTCCCGATCCGATCTCGTGCTTTGCGTCCGGCTGGATGCGCATCCGCCAGCGCGCCAAGCAGGGCGGCGTCGAACTGCCGCTGATCATTTCCGACCACGCCGACTGGGACGAGCTGACCGCCACGATCAGGGAGACCGGCGCCGGAGAAATCTGGGTGACGCATGGCCGCGAGGAGGCCCTGGTGCGCTGGTGCGAACTCGAAGGCATCGCCGCGCGGCCGCTGCATCTCGTCGGCTACGAGGATGAGGGCGATTGAGCTGATGGAAGGAACAATCGTCAACGCAGCGCTGACGCGGTTCTCACCGCCATGAATCGCTTCGCCGAACTCCTCGATCGCCTTGTCCTGACTCCGTCGCGTAACGGCAAGCTGACGCTGCTGAGCGATTATTTCCGCAGCGTCGAGGATCCGGATCGCGGCCTGGCGCTGGCTGCCATCACCGGCGACCTGACCATCGCGGCAGTCAAGCCGGCTATGCTTCGCATGCTGGTCATGGAGCGCATGGATCCGGTGCTGTTCGGCTATTCCTACGATTATGTCGGCGACCTGGCCGAGACCGTGTCGCTGGTCTGGCCGCAATCGCCCGCGGATATCGCCAACCATGAGCCGACGCTCGCCGAGGTCGTCGCAAAGCTGCAGGCGGCGAGCCGTTCCGACGGGCCGAAGGTGCTGGCCAGACTGCTCGACAGCGCCAGCATCTCGGCGCGTTTCGCCATCATCAAGCTGGTCACCGGCGGGCTGCGCATCGGCGTCTCGGCGCGATTGGCCAAGCAGGCGCTGGCCGATCTCGGCAAGGTCGACATCGCCGAAATCGAAGAACTCTGGCATGGGCTGACGCCGCCCTATGCCGAGCTGTTCGCCTGGCTGGAAGGCAAGGCAGAAAAACCCAGAAAGACGGCGCTGGCGCTGTTCCGGCCGGTGATGCTGTCGAACCCGATCGGTGACGGCGATCTCGAAAAGCTCGACCCGGCCGACTACGCCGCCGAATGGAAATGGGACGGCATCCGCGTCCAGGCCGTATCGGAAGGCGGCATTCGCCGGCTCTATTCGCGCACCGGCGACGACGTCTCCGGGGCCTTTCCGGACCTCGCAGAGGCGATGGATTTTTCCGCCACCCTCGACGGCGAGCTTCTGGTCGGCGATCCCCTGCAGGCGACCGGTACGTTCTCGGACCTGCAGCAGCGGCTGAACCGCAAGAGCGTGACACCGAAGATCCAGCAGCAATACCCAGCCTTCATGCGCTGCTACGACGTGCTTCAGATCGGCGACGAGGACTTGCGCGCGTGCTCTTTCCGCGAGCGGCGCGGCCGCCTCGAAGCCTTCGTGCAGACGCTCGATCCGAGCCGCTTCGATCTTTCGCCGCTGGTCGAATTCACCGACTGGCAGGCGTTGGAGGAATTGCGCCGCAAGCCGCTGCATCCGGTCATCGAAGGCGTAATGCTGAAGCGCTGGGATTCGCTCTATCTCACCGGCCGGCCCAAAGGTCCATGGTTCAAATGGAAGCGCGATCCGCACACGGTCGACGCCGTGCTGATGTATGCCCAGCGCGGCCACGGCAAGCGTTCGAGCTTCTATTCCGATTACACGTTCGGCGTCTGGTCCGGCCCGGAAGGATCGGAGGAACTGGTGCCGGTGGGGAAAGCCTATTTCGGCTTCACCGACGAGGAACTGAGACAGATCGACAAATATGTCCGCGACAACACGATCGAGCGTTTCGGCCCGGTCCGATCGGTGCGGGCCGACCGCAGACAAGGCCTCGTGCTGGAGGTGGCGTTCGAAGGGCTCAACCGCTCGACACGGCACAAGTCCGGCGTCGCCATGCGCTTTCCCCGCATTTCACGGCTGCGCTGGGACAAGCCGGCGGCCGAGGCCGACCGCATCGAGACGCTGCAGGCGCTGCTTGACAGTTAGATTTTTGTTTTGAGCATCGGATTTTCCCAAACCGGTTTCCACCCCGGGTCAAGCCGTGGGCATGCTTTTGGGTCCGATGCTCTACGGAACAATCGAGACGCGGATCTCGTAGATGTCGACCGACTTGCCCTGTTTGTCAAAGTCGGAATTGATGGCGATGGTGCCGGCAGCACCCGGACGCTTGTCGGGAAACCGCACGTCGAACAGATATTCGTTGCGCTCGTGGCCGACCGCGTAGCGCTTGCGGCCGCAGTCGCCGAGTTCGCCGAAGTTGCAGTCGACGGAGATCTGCGTGTCCTTGCCCTCCTCGGAGCGGGCGATGATGTCGAACGTGGCGTGCTTGCCGGCGAGTTTTTCCAGCACGCCTTGCCCGACGTCGAAGCTGATCGCCGAACCGGAGGCGCCCGACCGGATGCGCAGGAAGGAACCGCTGTCGTCCTGCATGACTTCGGCCTTGGCATCCGAAGGTGCACTGACAAGCGCCGGGTCGCTCGGTGAAAACACATTGATCCAGTCGCGCTCCACATCGCCGGAGTCCAACGGCGAGGCGGTGTCGCCTGGTGGCGTGAAATCATCGTCTTCCACCGTCGGTACCGTTTGCGGCGGGGCCGTGTCGAGTTCGGCCGCTGACTTGAAGACTCCGGTCTGCGCAGCGAAATAGAGACCGATACCGACAGCTGCGAGCAGCGTCACGCCGAGGAAGATCGCGGTGAGAGGCAGGCGGGGGCCTCGCACACGCCTGTCGTCGCGGTCGGGCATCACCTCTGCGTCGTCGTCTCCGGTCGACGAGGGGGACGACAAGTCGATCTCCGGCGCACCGGGAAAAGCCGCTTCGGGCATGATATCGGGAACGACCGGCAAGACGCGCGAGCGCGGCGCGTCGGAAGCAGGGGGCGCTTCGGATGCAGGAGGCGCGTCGGATGCAGGAGGCTTCGCCGGACCGTCGATAACGACGTCAGGCGAGGACGCGGGTTCAGCATCGGCGCCGGCATCCGGTTCGGCTTCGGCCTCGGCTTCGGCTTCGCTGTCAGCCGGCTGCTTCACCGCCGGTGCGGCAGCGTCATCATCGGGCGGCCGGCCCACGCCGGAAACCGCCGGCAGGAACTCGGATTCGATTTCGGTGATCTTGGCCTGCACCGCCTTCCGGCGCTTGATGGCGACTTCCACCGTCACGCCCGGGTTGGCCTGCAGGGCACGGTCAAGTGCGGCGAAGGCCGATCGATAGACCCGCTCGCGAAACGCGCGGTCTTCGGCATTGCCTTTCTCGAAGGCATTCCGGATCGCTTTTTCGATCGCGTCCAAACGGGACCCCTCTGCACGTACGGTCACATTGTCATGATCGTTAGCCGTAGGCGATCAATCAATCAACGGGCCAGCGGCCGCATTCTGCCTTGGCGAGGCATCCAAAGCCCATTTCGGCGGTTTTCGGTAAAGGAATCAACATTTTTCGCCGATTTCCCGATGCAGCGGCGACGCGACCGCGCGCAGCCTGCCGGTACGGCATCGCGCCACCGAATGACGGATCGGCGCGGCGGCCGCTTGTAGGCGCGGCATGAGCCCACACGAAATGCCAAGTCCCATCTTGAATTTATGGTGGGTTGCGTCTATCACCCAGCGCATCTTGGAGGCCTCGGCTTCCCGGGCCGCTTTAGCTCAGTTGGTAGAGCACATCATTCGTAATGATGGGGTCAGGTGTTCGAGTCACCTAAGCGGCACCAGAATTTTCTAGGGGATTGCGGTCGCGACATCGCCCTCAGAATCCAGATCAAGACACATTTCAGGACACAAAACCGAGCGTCGGTGGTGTCGATAGTCGCCAGGACCAGCAAGGAGCGCCATGGCTCGCAGCCCCAAGGACGATGCCAATTATGAGTTCGTGGAGCGTGCTGCAAACCCGCATAGCTGGCTGCTTGCAGCCGATAACCTCCATGCTCAAGCGACGTCTTGCCCGCGCAAAAGGAAAAGGGCTGATCGTTCAGATCGACGCGAATGACAAGGTCCTGGGCCACTGGGACGAGGCGAATAAGGCGGTCTTTCTGCTAGGTGGATCGCCCCTTGAGAATGCCATCAAGGCATTCCTCGTTTATGAGAACCCGACATCATGGATCTCGAATGGTGGGCTCGCTCGTCATCTAAAATCACATTCGCCGGTCGGTCGAGGCTGATCCCTTACAAAAATAGGCACCGGCTCGTGCTCGCTACCTTCGAGATCGGGTTAGAATCTTGGGCTCGCTATCCTTGCGCCCTCTCGGTCGAAGCGTCGGCGCCTGAGCCTGCAATGACGAACGCAATCTGAACCGGCTATATTTTCCTGATGCGCGCTATGGCCGTCGGCTTCAGCGGCTGCTTTCGCAGGGTACTGGCAGGGCCCGCACGGGTTCAAAGGCCGATGGACATTTCGTGGCGATTTTCTGATCGCGGCAAGGAAGGTTTAGGCGGGCTGCGCCGGCCACCTTGGACACGTTGGACAGTCACGCGCGCGAGCCCATCAGATCAGCCTCGGCTGCACCAGGCCCCATCGGTGCGCTTCCGGCAGCTTCGGATGCTGGTGGCCGCAGCCTTCCCGGCCGAACTCGTAGATCTCGAGACCGACCTTATCGTGCAGCCACGCGCTGAGACGTAGCCGCGGTGACAGAAAGGTGACAGAGAAATCGGCGTCTCGCGGCCGCTCCCGGCAAAGGAGCGCCGCCGACCGGCCTCGTGCCAGATCCTCGATCCGGCAAACGGTTTCACCTGGATCGAGCCTGGCGAGCTGATCGAGGTAACACCGGCGATATTCGTCGACGTCGACGCTCTTGAACCATTCGCCGGGGGCGAGTTCGCGCAGCGCGGGGATCTCCCGAAGGCGATGCCCCACCGCGCGATCGATATCAGCGCGAACTGCGGCGGGAGCTGGGTAAACTCGGGAGGCTGATCAGTGCGCGTTATCCATCCTGTCCTCGCTCTTCAGGCATCAGGAGTGATTAGCCTCAGAGGCTTGGCCATTGCGCTCAACAACCGTGGGGTCAGAACGGCGTGGGGCGGCCAATGGGAGGTCTCGAACGTTCGCAACTGCCTTACATCGAAAAGTAGAACGGGCCTGCCACTCTAGCTTCGCGTCCCCCCAGTTCCGCACTGCAGTCGGACTTGATGTTCGAATTGCCGCTCATCTTGATCGTGTCGGCAACGATGCGCATGCAGCTGCTGCTAGTTCCGTTGTTGTTACCATTGTAGGTCAGGTCGCCATAGGGGAAGTATAGGACGCCGTTCAGATCAGTGGCGCCATTCCCATTGAACAGGTGGGACGATGCGTTCGCTCGTGCCGACATCATCAGCATGCCGGCATAGTCGCCTGTCTGCGGCGCGCTCAATGACAACGAGCCGTTGCCGTTCACTGTTATGCCGCCATCAGCCATGAAGATGGTCACGCCGGCGCCGGTCACTGTGCCTTTGACGGAAAGAGAACCTTCGACATAATAGAGGCCCGGCTCCAGGGTTTTGTCGCCGCTCAGATCGAGATTTCGATACCGCCCTGGACTGACTGTCAAGTCGCCAGCTTTCGGATTAGGGTACAAGATTGGTGGTACCGGTTCCACCAGGTTACCCCATGGGTCAGGCAGTCGCCACGCATTGACGCGATTTTGCTCACAATCGGTGATCAGTCCGCTGGTCGCCACTATTCCGCCAGATGATTGAATGCAGTCCGCCTCAAGGGACGCGTCGCCGCCAACATAGATGGAATCCGGAGCCGACGAATTGGAAGCGATAACGCAGCCATCCATGATGACTGTGGTGCTCCCGGCCGCCTCGAAGGCGCGCGGCGCGGCCCGGTTGAGGGCATAGACGCACGCAGTATCACCATTGTTGGACGTTATGCGAGACCGGACGAGAATGTTGGTCGATGACGGTCCATCGCCGCCGATTGAGCGCGGAATGAGATAGGTGTAGTTGAGGCTGGATTCAGTCCTGAGGCTCTGGCTTCCGTCGTTTTCCGTCGCCAGACCGTGATAGACGAGCGAGGGTATGTTATCCGCGCTTGCACCGACCGATGCCAAGTTGGCTTTGAGTAGCTTGTCGCCAAGCGCCTGTAGCTCACCGTCGCTCAGGCCCGAGTTGACCTTAACGGCGATCTCCATGCTTGCTGCATCCAGAGCCGATTGAAGCCTGCTCCGCTCGCGGTTCATGTTCGCGAAATCCACCGCGGCGCCGACTGCTGCAATCATAGGAAGCAGCATGACAACGAGACCGGTCGCAAAGTTACCGCGGCTGTCTCGAAAGAACCGTTTCACGAGCAGAATTTGGTGCATCATGCCGGCAAAATGCATCCCTGCGGCGAAGAAGTTGTTTCATTGATCACTAAACTCTTAAGTAGGACGGAATTCATCCTCACAGAAAAGCTGCCGGACGGTCAAACCGCTGTCCGGATGGAGGATGCGGCCGTTCCGTGGCCGCGAATGCAGAGCGCTCTCAGCGAGCGGGTACAGGTATCGCTCGACTGTGCACAGCGCCGAACGGTTACCCGTCGCTAATTCTATTGAAAAATAAACATTCGAAATGGGTGATCGCAGCACGAATCGTGACCTATTCCAGTTTAGAAGGGCAAGTTCTGGCGCTGAACAACACGCCAGATCCGTTCTACGCCACCATTTCGCTCCAGAACCGATCTAGCCAGGCTTTCTACAATTTTTCACGTTGGACCCCGCGGCGGTCTGTAAGCCAATCTGCAATTCGTTGGATCCGGCAACGGTTCGAACGCTGCTACGACTTGTTCATCAGTGCGAGGTTGGCATCGACCACCGAGGTATCGGTCATTCCTGCCTTGGCCTCCAGAAGCAATTCGCGGGCTTTTTTCTTGTTGCCGCGCAACAATTGCGAATACCCCATATTGTTGAGGATGTGGGCCCGGCGGCCGGCAACCACAACAAGCTGATCGTAAGCGCGGTCAGCAAAGTCGAAGCGGCCGAGCTGGTCGTAGGAGGCGGCAAGTCCCAGCCATGCCTCGGCATTGTCGGACCGAAGTTCCACCGCCTTGCGGAAGTGCTTTTCCGCCAACCCATAATTGGCTTCGCGGAACTGCGTCTTGCCAGATACGAGATCAGCCTCGCTGATGTCGGTCGTCGCCGGAGCGATCGACGTGGTCTCGGTGATGTCGACGCTGCTCGTCGTGCATCCCGTCACAATCGTCACGACTGCGACCGCAGCCAACGCGACGAATTTCGATTGCCCCATAACTTGCCCCATCCGGCCGCTTGGCGGGCCGTCTCGTCAAGCACCATAGCGGGTTCGGCTTAAGCTACGGTGGCGGGTTTCGAGCAAATATTAGGAAAGCCGAACATATTGGATTAACTATCGACTGGAGCGGATCAGTCGCCTGCCGTCATTTTCACGATGATCGGGATGATGGCGATCATCAGCACGACTGGCAGGATGCAGATCGTAACCGGCACCGACATCTTTGCCGGCAGCGCGTGCGCCTTTTCCTCAGCTATCGACATGCGTTTGTGACGCATTTCGTCCGAATAAACCCGAAGCGCGCCCGAAAGGCTGGTGCCAAGCTCCTTCGATTGCTGAAGCAGCGTGGCGAAGGAGCGTACCTCGTCGAGACTCAGGCGATCAGCCAACGATTTCAGCGCATCGTCAAGGCTGCGCCCTGCCCTGAGTTCGAGCGAGACAAGCTGAAGGTTCTGGCTGAGCGAGGGATAAGTGATGAAGAGCTCTTTCGACACCCGCTCGATCCCGGCCTCCATGCTCATGCCGGCGTCCGCGCAGACGATCATCAGGTCCATGAAATCGGGAAAACCATTGCGGTATTCCCGCATTTTCGTGCGGACCTGCAAGGTCAATACAAGACCCGGCAGAAAATAACCGGCGCCACCGGACATGATGATGAAAGTCCAGCGGCTCGGAACTGCCGATTCACCACCAAACCAGCGGACGACCAGAAACGCAACAACGGCTCCAGCCAGGAAGCCGACAAAGCGGATGACAAAAAACCTGCCGACCGCGCCTGGATCCATGTGACCAGCCTGGATGAGTTTCATCCGCAGCCGCGCAACGTTTTCCGGATCGCTTTTGGCGTAGAATTCATGGGCGGTTTTCATCGCCTTGTCGCGGACGGCGCTGGCGTTCCGTTTCGGCGCGGCGGTCGGCTTGGGTGCCTCCGCAACTTCGGAGACTTCGACCTTGAGCCGGCGCTTCCAGTCGCCGCGTCCTCCACGCGCGGTACTCCACTGCCAGAGGAGCGCTCCTCCTCCCACGGCGAGCAGCAAAAGCGCCACCGGCGCCAGCGACGTCGGGCGAAGGGAGGCAAGGAGGCCGATCAGGGTTTCCATGTCAGAATTTGAAGTTCGACATCTTGAACATCATGGCGTTGCCCAGCATTAGCCATAAGATCGAACCGCCCAACAGATACCAAGTCATCGGCTCGCCCCAGACGCTCTCGTAGAATTGCGGCATCATGACCATGATGCCGACCATCAGCAGCGCCGGTACGGCGGTCAGGATGTAGGCCGACATGCGGCCCTCGGTCGAGATTGCTCGCACTTTGCGCCGCAGCTTTCCTCGCTCGCGGATGACCGACGACAGACCATCCAGGATTTCGCGCAGATTGCCGCCTGAGCTGCTCTGGATCGACACAGCGGTGACGAACAGCGGCAGGTCCTCGTGTCCGACGCGCTCGAACAGCGAATGCAGCGCCGAAACCAGGTCGGAGCCATAGGTCACTTCGTCGGCGATCACGCCGAATTCGGTGCCGATCGGATCGGCCATTTCACGCGCCACCATCGAGATCGCCACCGGAACCGGATGCCCTGCCTTAAGGCTTCGCGTGATGAGTTCCAGAGCTTCTGGAAGCTGCATTCCGAACATCTTGTGCCGCCGCTTGCGCAAGAACCGCAGGGTCATGATCGGAAAGACCAAACACATGACCGGAAGCACTGCCAGTGCAATGATAAGCGGCAGGCCGTAGGAAACGGCAAACAGGCAGATGCCAAGCGCCAGACCCGACGTGATCAGCAGAAATTTCGGCAGTGGCAGGACCATGCCGGACTGGATCCGCAGCTCCCGAATCCGGTCGAGCGAAAGCATCGAAGCACCGCCTTCCATCCCACGCTCTTTCCGCAATTGGATCAGCACCTGCTCTTGGCTGAGCTTTTTCTCCTGCAGCTTCATTCGCCGATTGATCGCCATGCGGCGATCCCGGTGCCCGGCGTAAAGCAGGTAAAACGCTTCGGCGATCATGATGCCGGTCAGACCGGCGCCGGCATAAATCACATAGATGGCGCTGAATCCCTCGAGCATTGATTATTCCTGCTGTCTGCCAGGCTCGAAATACCGCCCAGGAAATTCGATGCCCATCGCCTTCAGGTCTTCGAGGAAGCGCGGGCGCAGGCCGGTCGCCTCGAAGTGGCCAAGGATCGTCCCGTCCGCTTCTGTGCCGGTGCGTACGAAGCGAAATATCTCCTGCATCTGGATCACGTCGCCTTCCATCCCGGTTACTTCGGCGACGCTCGTGACCTTGCGCTTGCCGTCGGAAAGCCGGGTAAGCTGCACGATGATGTCGAGCGCGCTTGCGATCTGGCTGCGGATCGACTGCACGGTCATCGGCATTCCGGTCATGCCGAGCATCTGTTCGAGACGGGAAATCGCGTCGCGCGGCGTGTTGGCATGAATGGTCGCCATCGAGCCTTCGTGGCCGGTGTTCATCGCCTGAAGCATGTCGAAGGCTTCCTCGCCGCGGCACTCGCCGAGGATGACGCGGTCCGGCCGCATGCGCAGCGCGTTTTTGACCAGATCGCGCTGCTTGAGTTCGCCGTGACCTTCGATATTGGCCGGCCTTGTCTCCATGCGCGCCACATGCGGCTGCTGCAATTGCAGTTCGGCCGCGTCTTCGATGGTGATCAGGCGTTCGTCTTCGGGGATGAAGGCCGACAGCGCGTTCAGCATCGTCGTCTTGCCGGTGCCGGTGCCGCCGGAAATAATCGTCGTCTTGCGGGCATGGACTGCGGCGGCAAGGACTTCGGCCATGTTCTGCGTGACCGCACCGAATTCGACGAGCTTATGCAGACCGAGCTTATTCTTGGAGAATTTGCGGATGGATACCAGCGGCCCGTCGACACCGACCGGTCGGATGGCGGCATTGAAGCGTGAGCCGTCGAGCATGCGCGCGTCGACCATCGGCTGGGATTCATCGACGCGGCGGCCGACGGCCGCAACGATCTTGTTGATGATGCGTATGAGGTGAGCTTCGTCCTTGAACGGAATATGCACCTGCTCGAGCTTGCCATGCCGCTCGACGAAGCAACTGCGATGGCCGTTGATCAGGATGTCGTTGATGGTTGGGTCTTTCAGCAACGGCTCGAGCGGGCCGAGGCCGACCATTTCGTCGACAATGTCATCCACCAGCGCGTCGAGTTCGGCGACATTGACCGCAAGCCGTTCGCCGCGCGCCTTCTCGGAGACGAAATCATGCACCTGCCGCTGCATCTCGTCGCGCGGCAGGCGCTCGAGCGCTACGAGGTTGATCTCTTCGATCAGCATGCGGTGGATGCGCATTCTGGCGTCGAGGACCTTCGTGGGCTTTGCCGGTCCCACCTCGGGTTTCGGCGGGGCCGGCTTGCGTGTCGTCGGGATGACGACCGGCCGATGCTGGATTGGCGCCTGCTCCTGCCGGCTTTCCGGCGTGGCATCGCGTTTCTGGAGCGTCGAAAATCGGCTGATCACCCGGCTCTCCTCAAGAGACTTTTGCCGAGCCCGAACAGTGAACGCTTTTTCCGCGTTTCCGCCACGACTTCGTCAGGCAGGACTATTCGCCTGAGATCGTTGACGACACTCGCGTTGGGGTCGATCTCGTGCAGCGGAACGCCGCGATCGACGGCCTCGCGCACCAGCTTGTAATTGTTCGAGATGCCGCCGACGAAATGCTCGCCGAGGAATGCCTGGACGTCGGCCCGCTTGATGCCGCTTTCGAACAGGCGTTGTTCGAAGCGGTTGACGATGACGTTTGGCTTCACCTCCTTGCCCACCGTCTCATAAACGGCCTGGATCAGCCGCTGCGTATGGCGCAGGCAGGGCACGGTCATTTCGGCGACGATGTAGAGCTTGTTTGAGCCCAGCAGCACGGTCTCCGTCCAGGGAAACCACGTGCGCGGCATGTCGATGACGACATTGTCGTAATAGGCGGAGACGAGGTCCAGCATGCGGACAACCACGTCGGCGTTGAACGTGCGCATCTCCGCTGGCCGCGGAGGCGCAGCCAGCACGCAGAGACCGCTCGCATGTTTCGAGAGCATCACGTCAAGCAGCTGGCGGTCAAGGCGTTCCGGCTGATTCTCGATTTCGTTGATGTCGAAGCGTGGCTCGAGGTCGAGATATTCGGCGCATGAGCCTTGCTGGAAATTGAGATCGACTACGCAGGTCGACGATCCGCGCGTTACCGAATGGTGGAGCTGGAACGCGGTTTGCAGTGTCAGCGTGGTGGTGCCTACCCCCCCGGCGGCGGGCATGAACGTGTAGATTTGCGACTCGGTGTTCTCTTCGCGCCCCGGTCCCTCAAGCGCGCGAACGCAGGAGCGAACAAGATCGGCGGTGGTCAGCGGCTTGACCAGAAAATCGGCGACCTGAAGCTGAACCAGGATGCGCGCGGCGGACGCATTGAATTCCTGAGTCACAACGATGATTGCAGCGCGCCTCTCGAGCCGCCGCGTAATGCGCTGCAGCGCCTCGATCTCGTTGAGCTTGGCCGCATCCATGTCGACGATCACCGCGCTGCAATCAGCCTCCTGGATTTCGCCGCGTAACTCGGTGACGTTCTTCTCGACCGTAACAAGCGCAACCGCCTCCGACGAGGCGAACGCCGTCCTCGTTTTCTGCACAAAGCTCTTGTCGGTGGAAACAAGCACGATCCGCTTGGTTTTTCCGGGATTTGCCATTCTTCTCGCACGCGCGTTTGGTGGCCTGATCAGTAACCGGCCGTGGGTTGCGATGCTTTTTCCTCGACCGCTTTCGCGGCCGCGCTAGGCTGGGCGCCGCGGTTTGCTGGCACCCGAAGCCGGGTGCGTTCGACGCCCTCAGGCCACGGATCCACCATCTGCATCACGGTGTTGGCCGCCATCGCATTGCCCGCGCCCTGGGTCAGCCCGTCGAGACGCATCGTCTCCTCGGTTGCACAACCGCTGGCAGAGGCAAGCATTGCAACGGCGCCGATTGAAAGCGTTCGCATGCTCATTCCTTTGGGAGATCGAGGAAGTGGCCGACTTTTGTGGCTGGAGCGGCAGCGTCGGTTGCGGTCCCGCCATTGTGGGCGGCTTCGACGGTTTTCACCTCCTCCACATTGCCCAGAAAATAATCGACATTGCTTGCCGGCAAGGTGCCGTCAGCCGGCGTCAGCGGCTTCTTCGATGGGTCCATCGGCTTAACGAGGTACGGCGTGACGATGATGACCAGGTCTGTTTCGCGCCGCTGATACGCTCTGGAACTGAACAGCGGGCCGAGCACCGGCAACTTGCCCAGACCTGGAACGCGCTGCTGAACCATGTCGTTCTCGCTTTGCAGCAAGCCTGCCATCATAAAACTCTGACCGCTTTTCAGATCGATCGACGTGTGCGCGCGCCGCACCACAAAACCCGGGATGGAGATATTGCCGATATTGTAGGAAGCCGATCTATCGATCGAGGAGACCTCCGGCTCGATGTCGAGAGCGATCAGGCCGTCGCTTAGCACGGTCGGTGTGAAGTCCAGACTGACGCCGAACTTTTTGTATTCGACTGAGATCTTGCCGTCCTCTTCCGAGACTGGGATCGGAAACTCGCCGCCCGCCAGGAAGCTCGCTTTTTCACCCGAGCGCGCAATTAGGTTCGGTTCGGCAAGGCGTCGCGCGACACCGCGGTCTTCCAGAGCCTTGATGGCGACATCGATTGACACGCCGTTGGAGAGAAGGCCGCCGATGAGCTGTGCCGCGGGAGTCGCCTTAGAAACCGAAGGGGTGGAGTTGAACGAGACGCCGCCATTGCTGCCGATGTATGTCACGCCGATTTTGGTGCCGAGTTCCTGTCCCACCTGCCGGTTGATTTCGACGAAGCGCACATTCAGCTGAACCTGCTGCGACGAGGAAATATTGACCGAGTTGATGACCGTTTCTTCGCCCGAAAAATTGGTGGCGATCCGAGTCGCCTTATCAACCGCCAACGCATCTTCGGCTGAGCCGGACAGAACAAGCCGGCCATTCGCCGAGCTAACCTTTATGTTGGCCCCCGGCACGCTGTCGCGGATGGTGCTGGCCAAACGGTCGGTGTCGAGCGTCACCTCGATGTCCATCGTACCGACCAGTTGCTTGTTTTCGTCGTAGAGAGCGATGCCCGTGGTGCCGAGATTACTGCCGAGCAGGTAGAAGGAGCGGTCCGTCAGCGGATTGACATTGGCGATCTCTGGATCGCCAATGACGATCTCGTAGAACGGCACATCGGTCTTGATCGTTCTGGTCTTTCCCCTGGCGAGCTTGATCGACATGTTTTTGGTCGAGGTAACGTAAACCACGCCGTTGCCGGCCTCAGCGTTTCCAACGCCAACCAGAAAGTGTCCCGCCGCAAACGAGATCGCCAGCAAGGCTATTCCGGCAGCATGCGCGCCGCTCCGATACAAATTGCCCACCCACCCAAACATTGCCTGTCCCCAAAAATCCGGCACCCCTGCCGGTGTCGTGTCACTTGTCCGGCGCAACAACCTGATAGGATTGCGGGTTGGTGCCGCGCGTCACAATCACGGTCTTGAATTTTTGCGCTTCCGGCCCCTCTGCGGCGATTGCCTCGATGACTGCGCCCGCAGCATCCGACGCGCCGGCCGCCACCGAGCCGCCAAATGAAGAGATGGTCGTCAAACCGTCTGTCGAACCACCGCCTTCGCTTGAGGCGCGCAGCGACAGCGACAGCGTGCCCACCGTGCGGGCCAGCGCCACCTTCTGCGCGCCCTCGGCATTGACCTCGATGGTCACAGAATTAGCGATCTGCGGACTGATCTGCCGCTCGTCGGCGCCCTGGCCGACGGTCAGCACCTTGGCGCTCTCGACCACGATCTCGCTGGTCAGCGTCGAACCGGCCGCGCCTTCGGCATTTTTCGCGACTTCGGTGATGGCGCCGGCGTCGCGCGTCAGCACCACGTCGACATGGTCGCCGGGCATAACGAAGCCGCCGACGCCGGCTATTTCGTCGGTGCGGATTGTCACCGCCCGCATGCCGGGCGAAAGCAGGTTCGACAGCGTCGCGCGCCCATTGGGACCCGACAGTTTTGCAAGCAAAAGCGGCTCGTTGATCTCGAGGGGTGAAAGCACGACACGACTTCCCTCGGCCAAAGCTTCGTTGATCGTCGTGAAGGCGCCCTGCGGAAGCGAATCCTGCGGCCACGGAATTTCCGCCAGTTGCGTCCGCTCTAGCGCCATGCCGAAGCGCAGCGGCGCCTTGGCGACAACGATCGTCTGAAACTGCATCGCCGGCGGCGCGGGTGTCGGAACTGCGAGCGAAATCCCTCCGGCACGAGCGTTTGCTTCGCTCTTAATCCAGAGATCGGCGGCAAAGATCGAGGCCGCGCCGAACACCGCGGCGATGCCGATCATTGTAATGGCTTTGCCCTTCACACCCGATACCTCAAAATGCACCCTTCTTGTCTTTTATCTTTGGCCGGACGCTACCGGGCGATTCTGAACAATTAGAAACTTCGCTTATTCGAATTGGAGCTATCGTTGCGTCTGGTTACCGAACCCTTGGACCTTTTTCCGCAATTTGAGTGAGCGCCATTTACTTTTGGGTCGAAATTCACTTGGCTCGACGTTTCCGGCACGCCGTCACGTTGTTGGCACGGTCAATGCGGCCAGAAGCAATCTGCAGTTTTCAGGAACGAGTCCATAGGCCTCTGTGAAATGCTTCGCCATCTAATCTGCGATGGCGTCGCTACCGTGAGCGCCCGGGTCCCCGTTCCGGTGATCGGCCTCTTCAAGACCTAGCGCGCCGGCACCGGCGTCTACATCGCGGCCGGTGGCAGGACTTTCTGGCATTTTATCTCGGCGTGCAGGCTGTTTCGACTACACGGAACATGCAGTTGGATATCTGGGCTGACCCATGGCGAACCCGATCTTGTACGGTTATGGTGACAAGTTGGAACGTACGCTTTCCGTCGCTATATTCTTAATTGTATTTACGTGTCCGATCGTCATCTTGCTTTTCAACATTGATTCTATCAGAATGGAAATACCGTATTCAAAAATTGTTTTCGGACGAGACAAGACTGACGATAGCATCGGACCCTTTTCTAGGCGTACTAGGATTCTTTTCGCTATTCTCTGATTCTGTGCTTTCCATGGTAATGATTCGCTTTTAATTTGGCGCTGCTCTACGAAAGTTGCCCACGTCGTGTCTGAAGTATTCCGCGACGACCGTCCTTAACTCGATCACTTTAGATAGAGCGGCCTTCAAGACGTTGGATGTCACAGCGCGATCAACCCCAACGTTTCAGAAAATCACGTCTGTGGCGCCGCATGGATCACTGCGACGCTGCCGGCGACAGTCGCAATATTCTTGCCGCTGGCTCGTCGGTCAACGCCATTACCGCGCCGTCGGGAGCCTGCACCACGTCCCGGATACGCCTGCCGAGAGCGAGGACTTCCTCGCCGGCGACCTGCTTTCCGTCAATCCTGACACGAACGATGCCTTCCGCCGACAGTCCGCCAATCAGGAGGTCGCCCCGCCAATCGGCAAACATGTCGCCGGTGTAGAAGGTCATGCCGGAAGGCGAGATGACGGGCGTCCAGCTATGGATGGAGCCGGCAAACTCCGGCCTCGTCGACGGATCGGGGATGCGTTTGCCCGAATAGTGCCGGCCCCAGCTGACCACGGGCCAGCCGTAATTCTTGCCTGCTTCCGGAATGTTTAGCTCATCGCCGCCGCGCGGTCCCATTTCCGCCGTCCAGAGCACGCCGGTTTCGGGATGGAGCGCAGCACTTTGCACATTGCGATGGCCGTAGGACCAGATCTCGTCGGCGCCGTCCTTGCCGACGAAAGGATTGTCGTCAGACACAGATCCATCGGGATTGATACGGACGATCGTCCCGAGATGATTGTTCGGGTCCTGCGCCTGTTGCGCCTTGCCGCGATCGCCGAGCGTGACGAAGAGCTTGCCGTCCGGCGCGAATACCAGGCGGGAGCCGTAGTGGTGCCGGCTGGACACGGCTGGTTCCTGCCGGAAGATCACTTCGAAGTTTGAAAGCGCGCCGCCGTTCTCCTCCAGACGTCCACGGCCGACGGAGGTGGCCGCGCCGCCGCCGCGTTCCTCTGAGTAGGAGAGATAAACCGTCCGGTTGTTGGCAAAGTCCGGATCGAGCGCCACATCCAGCAGACCGCCTTGTCCGCTGGCGAGGACGTCCGGCACACCGTCGATCGGATCGGAAACGGCCCCCTCGGTCGAGACGAGCCGCAGGCGCCCCGGACGCTCGGTGACCAGCATTGCGCCGTCGGGCAGGTAGGTCGCGCCCCAGGGATGTTCGAGCCCTTCGGCAAAGGTCTCGACCGCAATGCGGCCGGTCTCGCTCTCGATGCTGCCGTCCTGCGCGAGCGTGGTCGAGGGCGCACCGAAGGCAAGAAGAAAAGACGAAGCAATGAATATCCGCAGCATGATTTCTCCATCCGAACGGGGGCATAGGGGAGGAGCCGCCGGCTCCCCGATATAATGACCGACTGCCGATGCAGTTCCAAGCTGGCGCGCGCGCCTAGGTTTTCAACTATGACCAGGTCCGGATCGAGCGAGATGAGCACGGGGCCTGTGGCACCCTCAGTACGATCTACCTAAAAAGAAGCCAAATGAGCGCGAACTGAAAAACCATCGAGACACAACTGAAACACATCTGCGCGCAGGCGACATGCACGCGAAACGCTCTGGGGCGATGGTCACCCCAAGCCAGGAACGCAGGAGCGTCGCCGATGACACCCGACCAGATCAGACTTGTCCAGGACAGTTTTCGCGAGGTCGTCCCGATTCGCGTGGCCGCCGCCGCGCTGTTCTATGACCGCCTGTTCGCGATCGACGCGGACCTTCGCGCGCTGTTTCCGGTGAGAGACATGACCAAGCAAGGCGCCAAGCTGATGGCGAGCCTGGGCTTCGTCGTGCACGGATTGGGCCGTGCCGACACCATCCTCCCGACCGTGCGCGTGCTCGCCAAGCGTCACGTGACCTACGGCGTCGAGGAGCGTCATTACCCGATCGTCGGGCAAGCGCTCATCGAGACGCTGGCAGTCGGCCTCGGTCGGGCTTTTACACCGGCTGTCCGCGACGCTTGGGAGGCAGCCTACGGGTTGCTCGCGAATGTGATGATCGCGGCTGCCCGCGAGGATCAGCTCGCAGCGTGACTTGGTTGGATGCAGCCGAAGGCGACCATCCAGCCGAACAACAATTCTAAATGGAGAGAAATACGATGTTCAGATACACAGTTCTTGCAGCGCTTTGCGTTGTGGCAGGTTCCGCTTCTGCCGGCGAACTCACGGCCCGTCAGGGTGGGAGCGTCGATCTCGGCAACTTTCACGGCGTCGTCTACTACACGGAGGCGGCTGACGGCTACCGGGTGGTCACCACGATGGCGGCGGGCGAAGAAAGTTTGCCAGTACGCTTCGTCGCGACCCTCACCGAGGGCCAGGCGTTCGTGATCTCGGTCCCGGGCGAGTTGGCAGGGGCCGGCCAGGCACTCGAAATCTCGCGCGCCCAAGGCAAGCTCGTTGTCGCCGAGGTGGAGTCCACCCAGTAACGGGCGGAAAGTTGACGTTGCGACGTAACTGAATAGCCTTGCGCTTGCTTTCCGCGTCTTCCAACAACGCGACGAGACAATCAGCACCGCCAAAGGGATGACTATCGTCCCAACCTCGGAGAACTAGATGCTCAAGGTGCAATGCGCAGAGGTTCGATTTCGACTTTTTGAGTGCGGTCGATTTTTCCTGGCGCTGATCGGCGCTGGCGTGCTTGCGTCGGCCGCCTTTGCCGATGCCGAGCCCACGATCCTTGCCGTCGCGGATTTCGAGTTCAAGGATACATCAGGCGAAGTCAGGGACCAGACCGCCGAACACGAGGCGCGACTGAAGGCATTTGGCGTTGCGTTGCATGATGGTCTTTCGGGCAACCAGAAGATCGACCTCGTCGCACTACCCTGTCAGGCAGAACACTGCACCATTAAGGACCCCGGCCTTGTCGATCTCTCCAAGCGGGCAAGAACAGTCAGCGCGAAATATCTCCTGATCGGTCAGGTGCACAAGATGAGCACGCTGGTTGGCTGGGTGAAGTTCGCAGTGCTGGATTTGAACGACAACAAACCTGTCTGCGATCGATACCTGACCTACCGCGGGGATACCGACGAAGCGCGGCGACGCGCAGCAGAGTTCACGGCCCGCGACATCGAGAAGCACTGCATTCCGTAGCGTTGCGTTTATCACCAGCGCATCTTGGAAGACTTGGCTTCCCGGGCCGCTTTAGCTCCGTTGGTAGAGCACATCATTCGTAATGATGGGGTCAGGTGTTCGAGTCACGCAAGCGGCACCAGTTGTTTCATAGGCTTAGGTGCACTGCCCGCAAGCTCAAAGCCTTTCCATCAAGACGCGTTCCGAGGCACAAATGGCGCCATTCGTGTCAGGCTTCTTCCTCTCTGCCGGTTCGTCCACCTTACGTCTGGCCGGCCCCATCAAGCCACTCTCCATTGATGCGGCGCCGTCATCTCCTTTCTGGACCTCGCCATAACGCTGATGCGTGCGGTCAACCCCCCGGAACCGCTCCGTGTGTCAATGTGATCGTCCAGAAAGGGCATCCCTCGAATGGACGAAGACAGGCCCAGATTTAAGCGTACTTTGCCGTGTTCGTTTTCCAATGGCGCTGCGGGATCGGAAGCTCCGTGCGAGGTTCAAGCCCCTATCGGAACTGAACGGTCCACCCGGGGGCGGGGGCAGGAGGCCGAGGATGTTCATTGCCGCAACGGGGCCGACGGCCCAATTGGCAACAAAGCTCACTAAAGACCCAGAAAGCAAAAGACGTCTTGAGAACCGAGGGGCTTGGGCGGTTTCTCCAACTGTCGGCCTTGTCGCTGAGCGAACCGTTTAGGTCGCGATGGCTCCGTCGTCGCGTTGCGACGGACGCAAGGCAGGCATTGTCCAAGCTCAAGGCAGCAAGGCGAAGTCGCGGATTGTTTATCGATTGTGGTTCGAACATCGGTCAGGGATACAAATACTTTTCTCGGTACTACACACCCGACCGCTACGACTTCGTTCTGGTCGAGCCCAACAAGAATTGCCTGGCGCACCTTTATGCTTTGCGCTCAGAAAAGGCGACTATGGAGATCATCGGCAAGGCGGCAAGCGTGAAAGATGGCTACGCCGAATTATTTGGTCCCCCTCCGGGCCGGTCGGAGCCCACCCACCAAAGTTGCTCGATCGTCCCTGACCACAACGAAAGCTTGTATCAATCGCGGCGATTTGCCCCGGACCTTGTCGAAACGTTTTCGCTGTCACAGATGATCCGAGCGAAGCATGAGCTGTACGACGTGGTCGTTCTCAAACTCGATGTAGAAGGGACAGAGTACGAGATCCTTGATGACTTGATCAGGTCCGGAGTCCATCGCGATCTTTATGCCGCATATGTGGAATTCCACTCTCTCAAAATGCGGAATTCTGAGAGACAAAAGAAACACGTCGTGGAATTGCAAATCAGACATGAATTCCTTGAGGCAGGCACGCGCTTCAGCGAATGGATATAGCGTCGGTGATCGGAAGGATAGGCAGCCTGGTCGATATGACTGGACACTGAATGGTTGCCCGGATCCCTGAGTGGTTCGGTGCCGAACCAGGGCGTTTCAATTTTCCAGATCCGAGCCCAACGACGCCACAGTTTTCAGCGCACCGTCGAGCATCTCGCCCTTCTCGTCCTTCAACGCGGCTTCGCGCAAGCGGCGGATCCAGTCGGCGGCGTCGGCGCGGCCCTTGAGCAGATCGAGTGCCGACAGCACGCGGTCGAATTTCGACTGGGCGCGGGCATGGGTGTCGCTGTAGCCCTTGATCAGGCGGCGACAGTTGAGGATTTCGACGGAGAGTGCGTAGTCCTCCCTGACATGGCCGAGCGCCAGCGCATACCAGCGCTCGAGATGTGCGGTCTCGACCTTGTGGCGCAGCAGGCGACGGCGCCAGCGACGCAGGCCGCCGATGAACCACAGCGCGACGAAGCCGGCGAAACTGTCGGTGCGGATGCGGCGGCCATGGTTGATGCGGCGGTCAAGGAAGGCGGCAAGCTTCGGCCGCGCCTCGATGTAACTGCCGAGGCCGGACGGCAGCGTGCCGCAGAATTCCTCGATGCGCGGATGGAAATATTCGGTCACCTGGAGGATCGTTCCCTCCTTAACACCGACCTCGCGGCGCACCCGCTTGTCGCGCGTCGAACGCGTCTTCAGGTCGGCCACGCGGATCATGTCGTCGTAGCACATGGCGTTGGCCAAATGCTTTGCCGCTGATATCGACAGCGCGTAGTCATGTTCGGTATTGTCCAGAGCGACGGCCCGGTCGAGCCGGTCGAGATACTCGCCGCCATAGGCGATGTCCTGATAGTCGACGACTTTTTTCAGACCGCGAAACGCCATGTCTTGCAGGGGAAGCGGTAGCGCATCGACGCGCGCCGCAAGGTCCTGCCAGCCCTGCAACAGGCTTTCCGGGCCGCTCACCTTTGCCGCCGCGCCCGAGCCGGTTTCAGCAGCTTTCGGCTCTGCGATCTTGTCGCCCAGAGGTGGCGTGTCCGTGATGTCGCGGGCGCGATCAAAGGACGCGCCGAAGGCGGCGAGGCTGGCCTTCACGCCGCGGCCGCCGGCACTGATCGCCTGTTCATAGCTCTCGCGTGTGAACGGCAAGGCATCGGAGCCGGCCAGCGCGCCGAGCAGGCTGGCCGAGATCATCGAGCCGTTGTCGGCGGCGATCTTCTCCATGTCGAAGGCGATGAAGCGCTTGGCCGCCGTTTCAGCCGTGGCATGCACCTTTGAGGACGAGGCGCGGCCATCGCCGGGCTCGATCTTTTCCGAGACCGCGGCGATGCGATGCGACGAGGCAATCAGCGTCGTGCGCTCCGGCGTGACGAAGCCGCGGATGATGGCGCGGCCGGCTTCCATCAGTTCGGCGGCGATCAAGATGTCGACGTCGCCCGGCGAGGGCGACAGCGCAAAGACCGGCAGGCGGCCGGTGTCGCGGCACATTTCGACATAGTAGATCGTGGCGCCGGTGCGCTGGGCGACGCCGGCGACCGAGGTCGATTGCGCGACATAGCCATTGCGTTCGGCGACGTCGGTGATCCAGTCGGCGAGCACGCCGCCGCCCTGGCCGCCGACCGCCAGCACGGCAAGCTTGATGACGCGCTCGCCTTCGGGAGCACCGGCGTTCGAGCGCGATGAGGGAACGGCGTCAAGCATCGGCGAATGTCAGGCGCCGGCTTTCACGGCGCCGCTGCAAGAGGCTGATCGTGGCGCGACGCGCGGCTTCGAGGAAACGGTCCCAGCGGCTGGGATTGTGCACCACGTCGGCGCGGTAGAAGGACGGGCACAGCACCGCCGCATCGGCAACCTCGCCGCAATTGCCGCAGCCGACGCAGCTCTGGTCGATATGCGCCACCGGATCGTCGCGCAGCGGATCGTCCAGCGACTTCACCGACAGCGACGGGCAGCCGGAAAGCCGCATGCAGGCATGGTCGCCGGTGCAGATGTCCTCGTCGACGCCGAATTTCGGCTTGACGATTCTTTTCCCGCCCTTGATCGCCTTGTCGACCAGCGGCTTTTCGCGGCGCTGCCGGTTCAGCATGCATTCGGACGAGGCGACGATGACTTTTGGGCCCTTCTCGTCCGTCGTCAGCGCCTCGCGCAGCGTGTCCTGCATCTTGGTCACGTCATAGGTGCGGTCGATGTGGCGCAGCCATTTGACGCCCATGCCCTTCACCGCCTCGGTGATCGGATGCTTGGTCGATTTCGTCTTGTTGCCGGCGCGGGATGAAAGAATGTCCTGCCCTCCCGTCGCCGCCGAATAGAAATTGTCGACGATGACGATGACGCCGTCGTTCTTGTTGAACACGGCGTTGCCGATCGATGAGGTCAGGCCGTTGTGCCAGAAGCCGCCGTCGCCGACGAAGGAGATCGACCGGCGCTTGGCATCGGGCGAATTGAACGCTGAGGCCGAGGCCGGCCCCAGCCCGTAGCCCATGGTAGTAGCGCCAAGCTCGAAAGGCGGCATGATCGAAAACAGATGGCAGCCGATGTCGGAGGCGATGTGGTGCTTGCCCAGCTCCTGCTCGACCAGCTTGGTGGCGGCGAAGATCGGCCGTTCCGGACAGCCGACGCAGAAGCCGGGCGGACGGCCCGGAACGACGTTGATCAGCTCGGCGGTATCCAGCCCGTCGCCGATCTTGTTCGGCGCGCGGACTTCGCCCGGCAGCAGGTGCGGGATGGTGGCGCGCAGGAACGATCCGATGCCGTCGAGCATGACCTGGCCGGTGTATTCGCCGGCCATCGGCAGGTGCTCCTTGCCGACGAGTTTCGTGCCGCGCCCGGCCTTGTGCAGCATCGATGCGAAAGCCTGCTCGATATAGTTGGGCTGGCCTTCCTCGACGACGAGCACAGCGTCCTTGCCCTCGCAGAAGGACAGGAACTCGTCGTCGACCAAGGGATAGACGGCATTCAGCACGTAGAGCGGCACGTCTGTCACACCATAGGTGTCGGCGAGGCCGAGCCGCTGCAGTGCCCGGACGACCGAATTGTACATACCGCCCTGCATGACGATGCCGACCGAGCCGTGCTCCGGACCGAAGAACTCGTTGATCTTGTTTTTGCGGATGAAATCCACCGCCGCCGGCCAGCGTTTCTGCACTTTTTCCTTCTCGTGCAGGAAAGAGGCGGGCGGCAGCACGATGCGGCCGGTGTCGCGGCGCGGCGCGTCGAGCGCATCGGCCACCGTCATGGTCGGCCGCTTGTTGTCCTTGGCGATGAAACGGCCATGGACATGGCAGCAGCGGATGCGGACCTGCAGCATGACAGGCGTGTTGGAAACCTCGGAAAGCTCGAAGCCGTCCTCCACCGCCTTGACGATCGACGGCAGGTTCGGGCGCGGGTCGAGCAGCCAGACCTGACTCTTCATGGCGAAGGCGTGGCTGCGCTCCTGCATGATCGAAGAGCCTTCGCCATAGTCCTCGCCGACGATGATCAGCGCGCCGCCGGTGACGCCGCCGGAGGCGAGGTTGGCGAGCGCGTCCGACGCGACATTGGTGCCGACGGTCGACTTGAACGTCGCCGCACCGCGGATCGGATAGTGCACAGATGCCGCCAGCATGGCGGTGGCGGTGGCTTCCGAGGCGCTCGCCTCGAAATGCACGCCGAGCTCGCCCAGAATATCCTGCGCATCGGCCAGCACATCCATCAGATGGCTGATCGGCGCGCCCTGATAGCCGCCGACATAGCCGACGCCGCATTGCAGCAGCGCCTTGGTGATGGCGAGAATGCCTTCGCCGGAAAATTCCTCGCCGGCGCCGAGCCTGAGCTTTTCGACTTCCTTGGCAAAAGACCGTTCAGCCATGTCAGCCTCCTTCCGTTGCCGCCGATATCCGGCGGCGGCGTACGTCTAGATGTCGTGCTTGCGAATGTTCTTCAGCATCTTCTGCAGCGTCGCGATCAGGGCGGCATATTCAACATCATCGATGTCATCGAACATCGCCTCGAACGCATCATGCATGGCCGGCCAGGCGCGGCCGAACTCGGCGCGGCCGTCGTCGGTCAGGAACACATGGCGGATGCGGCTGTCGGTGACTCCCTGCTCCCGCCGCACAAACCCTTGCCCTTCCAGCGTGTCGAGCGTCCGGCTCAACGTGGATTGTTCGATGACCGTGTAGACCGAGAGATCGTTGACGGTGACGCCGTCGGCGACCGACAGCACGGCGAGTGTGCGCACCTGTGGGATGGTCAGGCCCTGCTTGCGAAAATCGTCGCGCAAGGTGGCGTTGTAGCGGCCCATGATGCGGTTCATCAGATAGGGCGCGAATTGCTGCAGTCCGATCTGGCCCAGTGTCGAGATGCGCTGGCGCTTTTCAACCTTCTGTTCCATCACAGCCTCCCCGCCAGCAGAAAGCCGGAACCGCCGCCAAGCCCGGCGCCGGGATGGGTCGAGGCTCCGATATGGTAGAGGCCCTTGATCCCGGTGTCGTGATTGCGGCTCGTCTTGAACGGCCGCCATAGGAACGACTGGTCGATGGTCGATGAGCCGCCATAGGGATCGCCGCCGACCAGATTGACGTTGATCGCTTCCAGATCGGCCGGCGAATAGGCGCGGCGTGCAATGACGCTGTCCTTGAACCCGTCGATATGGCTGGCGAGGATCGCTTCGGCACGGTCCGCGTAGGCCTCGCGCAGCGCGTCGGTCCAGCGGCCGTCGGCCGGTGTCTGCAGTTTGCCGGCGGCATCGCCCTTGATATGGCGTGGCGCCTCGGGCAGTTGCAGCCACAGGATCGCCTTGCCTTCCGGACAGCGCGAAGGATCGAGCGCATGCGGCTGGCCGACGCAGATGGTCGGCACCTGCGGCAGCATGCCGCGCGTGGCCTCGTTGCAGGCTTTCGACACGCCGTCGAGCCCCGGTGTCAGATGCAGCAGCGCGACCCTTGCCAGGCCCTCGCCGCGCCATGCGGGCGGCTTGTCCAGGGCATAGTGTATCTGGAAATTGCCCTTGCCGTAGCGATATTTCTGCGCCGCCTCGAGGTCGGCTTTCGGAGCCGCGTCGCCGAGCAGCCGCCCGTAGAGATGGGTCGGCGTGACCGAGCAGATCACGCTCTTCTTCGCGGTGACCGTTTCGCCCGAAGCCAGCCGTACGCCGGTGGCTCGGCCTCCGCTCTGGATGATGGAGGCAACGTCCCCTTCAGTCCGGATCACGCCGCCGCGCTCCTTGATCAGCGCCTCGAAGGCGGACAGCAGATTCCCAGCGCCGCCCTTGACGATCGGCGCGCCGGCAGCTTCCAGCGCAAAGGCGATAACCCTGGCGATCTGGCCGGAGAACGCGTCTTCAGGCCCAAGGCCGGCATGCAGCACCCAGGGCGCCCACAGCGCCCGGGTGATCTCCGACTGGTAAGTGTTCTCCAGCCAGCCGCGCGCCGGCACCAACGCATTGCCGAGAAAGGCGGCAAGGCCGCGCGGGCCGCGCCGCCAGGCTTCGCCCGCCAGCAGCCTGGTCGTGGGGTAAGACCACAGGCTGCCGCCGAGCAGCCCGAACAGCAGGCCGGCATTGCGCTCGATCTCGCCGACGTCGCTGCCGTGCCGGTCGCCATCGCCTGCGGCAAGCGCATTGGCAGCCGCGACATTGGCGGGCCGATCGGTGCGCAGGATGGCATAGCTGCCGTCCGGCCGCAGCACGCCGGTCGGCGTGCCGGTGTTGCAGAATTCCAGGCCGTGCCGCGCCAGATCCTTGCCCAGCGCCGCATAGGCAGGCGAGGTGATGAACAGTACGAAGGTCGTCGCCATCACGTCGTGGATGAAGCCGGGCGCGGTGATCTCCTCAGTGCGCATGCAACCGCCGATGCGGTCGTTGCGCTCGAGCACCAGCACCTTTGCCCCCTTGCCGCCAAGCATCGCCGCGCAGACCAGCGCGTTGATGCCGCTGCCGACGATGATGTGATCGGGCGCGTTCATCTGCGATTGCTCCTCGTCCTCGGGAGGTTGGAGTCAATTGCGCGGGTTGGCGTTCCTTCGCGCCCCCCTCTGTCCTGCCGGACATCTCCCCCACTTGGGGGGAGATCGGCCGTCGCTACGGCCTTCACCAATCTCCAATGTCGCAGGGACAAGCGCCTCGCCGAAGCTGCCAATCTCCCCCCTCGTGGGGGAGATGTCCGGCAGGACAGAGGGGGGCGCCGTAGAGCGACAGCGCTACAAGGCTGCCGCTCCAAATCCGTCACTACAGCATTGCCCACAAGCATGATCTTCTCCCGAAGACCGCCACCTCGTCCTAATGCCTTGGCACCAGAGCCAGTGCGCGGATCGGGCTGCCGGTGCCGTGCTCGATTTTGAGCGGTGCGGCGATCAGGATCGCGCCTTTCGGCGGCAGCCGGTCGAGATTGCACAAGCTGGCGAGGCCGTAGCGGTTGGCTTTGTGCATCAGGCTGTGCGCCGGGAATGGCGGCTCCATTCCCCCTGCTTTGCCAGCATCCGTGCCGATCGTCTCGCTGCCCCAGCCCTTGATGTCTTTGCTGATCAGGTACTGGATGGCCTCGGCCGTCGGTCCGGGCGTGTGCGGTCCGGTCTCGTCGGCGTTGAGGAATTCGGCTTCCGAGCCGTTGCGCTTATACCAGTCGGTGCGCATCACCACCCATTCGCCGGCGTTAATCGGGCCGTGCTCGGCTTCCCACGCCTTAATGTGGTCGACTGTGAGGAGGAAATCGTTGTCGGCGGCGGCTTGCTTCGAGCAGTCGATGACATTGACCGGGCCGACGAAATTCTGAACCGGAATGGTGTCGGTGGCACCGTCCGGATAATCCTTGCCGGTAATCCAGTGCTGCGGCGCGTCGAAATGCGTGCCCGAGTGTTCGCCGAGCTTCAGCCAGTTCCATGCCCACCACGGACCGTTCTTGTCATAGTGGGAGATGGCGTGGATCTCGACCTTCGGCGTGTCCACCGCCAGCTCCGGCGGCAGCTTGATCAGCGGCGTGTTGGGCCCGAGCGGCGCCGTCAGGTCGACCACCTGGATGGTGCCTGAAAGAAGCTGGCCGGCGACCTCGCCGAGGAGTTGTTGCGTGTCCATGGTCTCTATTCCCTCTTTCTTGGTGATGATCAAGGCTCTTCGCGGCCCTTAATATCCTACTAGACTAAAACATATGCATCTGCAATTATCTTTAAGCATTAAGAAAATGGGTTGGGTGGGGTGTGAGCGAGTTTGACGCCATATTCGTTGGGGCAGGCCACAACAGTTTGGCATGCGCCGCGCATCTGGCGCTCAAAGGTTGGAACACCGGGATTTTTGAGCGCAGCGCAACTCTCGGCGGCGCCGTCCAGAGCCGCGAATTCACGCTTCCCGGCTTCCGGCACGATTTCGGCGCGATGAATCTGAGCCTGTTCGCCGGCTCGGCCTTTCACAAGAAATATGCAAATGAATTGAAAAGCCATGGGCTGGAATTTGCGCCGGTCGCCGATTGCTTTGCCAGCGCCTTTCCCGACGGACGGTGGTTCGGCGTCAGCAACGATCTGGAAAAGACCGCGTCGCGCATGGCAACTTTTTCCGCAACCGACGCCGCCACATGGCGCCGGCTGGTCGGCGCCTTCCCGGGGGAAGCCGAGCATCTGTTTCGGCTGCTCGGCTCACAGATGAGCGGGCGGGCGCTGGCCGGCACCGCATGGAACCTGTGGCGCAAGAAGGGCCTTGCCGGCGCGCTCGACACCGGCCGGCTGCTGCTCTCATCACCACGCTCGTGGCTCGAGGAGAATTTCGAGTCGCCGCATGTCAGGGCGACGCTCGCCACCTGGGGCATGCATCTCGACTTCGCCCCTGACATCGCCGGCGGCGCGGTGTTCCCCTATCTGGAATCGATGGCCAACCAGTGCTTCGGCATGGTGCTCGGCAAGGGCGGCGCCGACACCATCATCCGCGCGCTGACCGGCATGGTCACCGTTGCCGGCGGCCAGATTAGCACCGGTGCTGAGGTGGCCGAGATCACGGTGTCCGGCGGCCGAGCGACAGGCGTGCGGCTTGCTTCCGGCGAGACCCATACTGCCACCAAGGCGGTGATCGCCGGCGTTGCACCCGGGGCGCTAACCGGAAAGCTTTTGCCCGATGGTTCCGGCGACGCCGGCTTCGACACGGCGATGAAAAAATTCCGACATGCGCCGGGCACGATGATGATCCATCTGGCGCTTGACGATCTGCCGGACTGGCGCGCCGGCGCCGAGCTTCGGCAATTCGCCTACGTCCATCTTTCGCCGTCGCTCGACGCCATGTCGCGGACCTATCAGCAGGCAATATCCGGCATGCTGCCGGACGAGCCGGTCCTTGTCGTCGGCCAACCGACTGCGGTCGATGCATCGCGGGCGCCGGAAGGCAAGCACGTTCTGTGGGTACAGGTGCGGATGCTGCCCGCCGAAATCATTTGCGATGCGGCCGGCAAGATCGCGCCAGCTCATTGGGATCAGGTCAAAGAACGCTACGCCGAGCGCGTTCTCGACATCATCGAGACCTATGCGCCCAACCTTCGCCGGAATATCCTCGGCCGTGCCGTGTTCTCGCCCCTCGACCTCGAACGCGAGAACCCCAACCTCGTCGGCGGCGACCAGATTTGCGGCAGCCATCATCTGGCGCAGAATTTTCTGTTTCGTCCGGCGCGCGGTTTTGCCGGCTGGAACACGCCGGTTATGAATTTGCATCTCACCGGTGCTGCAACATGGCCGGGCGCCGGCACAGGCGCGGCCTCGGGCTATATGCTCGCCCAACAGCTCGGCGGGAGGTAGAATTCAAAACACTTGCGGGTGAAGGAGAGGGAATGCGCGGTTGCCCAAGGAGCCTGAACCCACTGCATGATAACGACGCGCATAGAAAACCAACAGGGGAACGACCATGACAATCAACAGACGAGAATTGCTCGGATATGGCGCAGCAGCACTTGGCGCCACCGTCATCGGCCTGCCGCAAATAGCCAAGGCAGCCGGCGAACTGACCATCGCCTACAACGTCAACCTGCCGTCCTGGGACCCGACAACCGGGCCTTCGGCGGTCAACCCGACGATCCAGGGCCTCTACCAGTCGGTGTTCGATCAGTTCATCCCGCAGAAGCCGGACCTTTCCTTTGCGCCGGGCCTGCTCACCGAATGGGGCTGGAACGACGACCGCAGCAAGATCATGATGACGGTGCGCGAGGGCGTCACCTGGCATGACGGCTCGCCGTTCACCGCCGAGGACGTGGTGTGGTCGCTGCAGCGGGCGGGCGACGAAAAGACAGGGAATCCGATCCAGTTCGTCTGGAAGAACGTCAACAACTTCAAGATCGCCGGCAACAAGATCACTGGCGACGTCGTGCAGTTCGACCCGGTGTATTTTAAGTGGATGTCGTTCCTCACCGGCTACATCATGCCGAAGGCCTACTACGAGAAGGTCGGCGCCGAAGGCTTCGAACAAGCCCCGATCGGCACCGGCCCCTACATGGTCGACAAGTTCGAGCGCAACGCCTTCCTGCGGCTCAAGGCCAACCCGAACTACTGGGGCGGCAAGCCGGCTTTCGAGAATGTGACGATCAAGTTCGTCACCGACGCGGCGAGCCGCGTTGCCGAAATCGAGTCCGGTGCTTCGCAGGTGACGCTCGAAATCCCCTATGAGGAATATGATCGCCTGATCGCCAAGGACGGGCTTGCCGGCTCGTGCAAGAACGTTTCCGACATCGGCATGATCTTCTTCAACGACATCGATGTGATGCTGGACAAGAACGTTCGCCAGGCCGCGGTGATGGCGGTCGACAAGAAGCTGCTCGTCGAGCGTCTGCTGCGCGGCTACGGCCAGCCGATCGATACGCTGGAGACGCCGGAATACGAGGCCTACGACCCGTCGATCAAGGTCGAGCACAATACGGAAAAAGCTAGGGAATTGCTGGCCGCGTCGGGCTACTCGCCGGAGAAGCCGGTCAAGTTCACGATTCAGACGACTAAGGGCTTCAAGCCCAAGGATTACGAGATGGTCCAGGCGATCGTCGGCATGTGGCGCAAGGTCGGCATCGAGGCGTCGATCGAGGTCTACGAGATCGCCAAGCACTACGAGCTGCGCGCCGCCGACAAGCTGGCCCCGGCCGCCTTCTACAATTGGGGCAACGCCATCGGCGATCCGACCACCTCGACCGGCTTTGCCACCTATGGCCCGAGCCCGCATTCGGTGTGGGACAGCCAGGATCTGATCGACATGATCAACCCGCTATGGGGCGAGAAGGACGAGACCAAGCGCATCGCCGGCTGGAAGGCTGTCGACAAATACATCGCCGAACAGGCCTATGTGCTGCCGCTGATCCAGTATGCGCAGCCGATCGTGCACGCCAAGGGCGTCAATGTCGTGCAGCATGTGTCCGGCGCGCTTTTGCCGGCGCTGATGACCCCGGCCTGACATCGGCCAGGGATCGCCGCGCGCCGTCCGCAATGACGGCGCGCATTTTCCGCCAGGCATACAGGCGACCATGCTGCTGCAAAGATTCCTGATCCGTCTTTTGACAATGGCGATCACGCTGCTCGGCGTCGCCGTCGTGGTCTTTGTCGTCATTCGCGTCGCGCCCGGCGATCCGGTTGCGATGATGCTGCCGCCCGGCGCGACCGATGCCGACATCGCCCGGCTGCGCGCGCTCTACGGGCTCGACAAAACCATCGTCCAGCAGTTCTTTATCTGGCTGTCCGGCGTCATCAGGGGCGATTTCGGCACCTCGATCTCGCTCCGGCAGGATGTGCTGGGCCTGGTCTTCAACCGGCTGCCGGCGACGCTGGAACTCGCCATCGTCGCGCTGTTGATGGCGCTGGCGATCGGCGGCACGACGGCGATCCTCGGCGCACGCGAGCGCGGCACGGCAGTCGAAGCCGGCATCGATATCGCCAGCGGTGCAGCGCTTTCCATTCCCGACTTTTTGTGGGGCCTGGTGCTGATTCTTTTGTTCGGCGTGCTGGTGCCGGTGTTCGACATTTCCGGCCGGGTGTCGCCGCAGCTCGACCTGCCCTTCGTCACCCAGTTCTATCTGTTCGAGAGCATCGTGCGGCTGCGCTTCGACCTGACCAAGGACCTGCTCGGGCACATGCTGATGCCGGCCGTGGCCCTGGCGCTGCCGCTCGCCGCGATCATCTCGCAGATGTTGAAACAGTCGTTGAAGGAAGTGCTCGACCTCGATTACGTCGTGCTGGCGCGGGTGAAGGGCTTTTCGGAAACGCAGGTCATTTTGCGTGAGGCGCTGAAGAACGCCGCCCTGCCGACGCTCACTCTGGTCGGCGTGCAGTTCACCTTCCTGATCGGCGGCACGGTCATCGTCGAACGGCTGTTTTCCTATGAAGGCCTCGGCAACATGGCGATCGACGCCGTCATCAACCGCGATCTGCCGCTGATCCAGGGCATCGTGCTGGTCTTCGCGCTGCTGTTCGTGCTGATCAACCTCACCGTCGACATGATGTATGCGCTGCTCAATCCGAGGCTGCGGCATGGATGAGGGCCGCATTTCAAGACATGGCTCGGGCGCAAGGCTGTGGCTGGCCGGCAGCTGGCTGCTGCTGGCTTTGCTTGCCGCGATCTTCGCGCCGCTGATCGCACCGCAGAACCCGCTGGCGCAAGATCTGATGTTCGAACGCCTGCCGCCCTTTTGGATGAGCGGCGCGGAGCCCGGCTTCTGGCTCGGCACCGACAGCCTCGGCCGCGATCTCCTGTCACGGCTGATCTTCGGCGCCCGCATCGCCTTGATCGTCGCCTTCGCGGCGGCCTTGGCCGCCTGCCTGATTGGCTCGACGCTCGGCCTGATAGCAGGCTATTTCGGCGGCTGGGCCGATCGCATCATCTCGCGCATCGTCGACGTCTGGATGGCTTTTCCGCCGGTGCTGTTCGCCATCCTGCTGGTTGCCGTGCTCGGCACCGGTCTGAGCTCGGTCATCATTGCCATCGCCGTCATCGACTGGACGCGCTTCTGCCGGGTGATCCGCGCCGAGACCATGGGCCAGGCGCGCATGGATTATGTCGAGAACGCCCGCATCGCCGGCTATGGCCGCATCGGTATCATGCTGCGCGAAGTGCTGCCCAATGTGGTGCCGTCGATCGTCGCGTTGCTGTCGCTCGAAATGGGCATCGCCGTGATCGTCGAGGCGATCCTGTCCTTCGTCAACCTGTCGATCTCGACCGACGATCCGACCTGGGGCGGCATCATCGCCGAGGGCCGCCTGTCGATCCATCAGGCGTGGTGGGTGCTGGTGTTCCCGCTGGTCACCCTGATCCTGACGGTTCTGTCGTTCAGCCAATTCGGCGAGGGTCTCAAGGCGCGTTTCGATCCGGTGCTGCGATGAACGCCACGAGACCTTGCCTCGACATTCAGTCCTTGAGCGCCGTGCTGCCGAATGGCGCGCGCGTGCTGCGGTCGGTGTCGCTCTCCGTTCAACCGGGCGAAGTTCGCGCGCTGGTCGGCGAGAGCGGCGCCGGCAAGACGATGATCGGCAAGGCGGTACTCGGCGTGCTGCCACCCAGCGTGCGCGTTGTCGAAGGCAATATGCTGCTCGAGGGCGAGGACCTCGGCCGGCTTCAGCCAAAGGCGAGGCGCACGCTGATCGGAGCGCGCACCGCACTGATCCCTCAAGACCCGCTGACCGCGCTCAATCCGTCGCGCCGCATCGGTCCGCAGATGACCGACCGGCTGGTGCGCATCCTCGGATGGAGTGGGCCGCGAGCCGACGCCCGCATCCGCCAATTGCTCGACGCGGTACAGATCCGCGGCCCGGACCGCGTCCTCAAATGCTATCCGCACGAGCTTTCCGGCGGCATGCGCCAGCGCGTGCTGATCGCCGCAGCCTTCGCCGCCGAACCAAGGTTGATCGTCGCCGACGAGCCGACCACGGCGCTAGACGTAACCGTGCAGAAGCAGATTTTGCGGCTGATCGCGCAATTGCAGCGCGAGCACGGCACGGCGATCCTGTTCGTCACCCATGATCTCGGCGTCGTCGCCAAGATCAGCCAGAAAGTGTCGGTGCTCTATGCCGGCAAGGTGGTGGATGAGGCCGAGACGGCGGCGCTGTTCGCGGCTCCGCAGCACCCCTACACGCGAGCGTTGATGGCGGCAACACCGCGCTACACCGATCCGTTCGCCTCGCTGAAACCGGTGGACGAGGCGGTATTGGCCGGACTGGCCTCGGAGATCGCCGCTGCCGACCAGGCCTGGAGGCGGCCGCATGGCTGATCCGCTGTTTTCCGTGCGCGGGCTGAAAGTCGCGTTGCCCGACATGACGCGCAAACCACTGATCGGCCGGGCGCCGATGGCCGAGATCCTCAAAGGGCTTGATTTCGAGCTGCCCAGGGGATCGGTGACCGGCATCGTCGGCGAATCCGGATCCGGCAAATCGACGCTGGGTCGCGCTTTGGTGCGCCTCTTGGAGCCGAGCGCCGGCAGCATCATCTTCGACGGCCGCGATATCACGCATCTGCCGGAGGCGGAGCTCAGGCCGCTGCGCCGCAACCTGCAGATGATCTTCCAGGATCCGATGTCGTCGCTTAATCCGCGCCGCACCATCTTCAGCATTATCGCCGCCCCACTCAGGCAAAACGGGTTTGGCGACAATCTCAAGGGTCGTGTCGCGGAGGCGCTGCAGCGCGTCGGCCTGCCGCTAAGTTTCGCCAGCCGCTATCGTCACCAGCTGTCGGGCGGCCAACGCCAGCGCGTCGGCATTGCCCGGGCACTGGCGCTGGCGCCGAAATTCGTGCTGGCCGACGAGATCGTCTCCGGCCTCGACGTGTCGACCCAGGCACAGATCCTGACGCTGCTGGAACGGCTGGCCGCCGAAATGGGCCTGACCGTCGCCTTCATCAGCCACGACCTGTCGGTAATCCGGCGGCTTTGCCGGCAAGTGATCGTCATGCGCGAAGGCGTGATTGTCGAGGCAAGCGCCACCGACGCTTTGTTCGCGAACCCGCGGCAGGCCTACACGCGCGATCTTCTCGCAGCCATCCCGCTGCCCGAGATCGATGACGGCTGGCTGCTGCCTGCGGCGAAGGCGCCGGCATGACATCGGTCGCAACGATCATTCACAGCACATCTCATTCGCACGCCGAAGAGCGGGCCTCGGGCGTGCGCCCGGCAAGTCACCCATGTCCCGCGAGAGGATGACTGAGATGAAGAATGCATTCCTAACTGCAACGCTTGCGGCCGCCGTCCTGGGCACTATCGGTGGAACGATCAGCACCGCCTCAGCCGATTCCATTCCCGGCATGCGCGGGCATGATCACACCGGGGTTACAGTCCCCGACATGAAGCAGGCCGTCGACTTCTTCACCGAGGTCGTCGGCTGCAAGAAGGCGATGTCCTTCGGGCCGTTCGCCGATGACAAGGGGACGTTCATGCAGGATCTGCTGGGGGTCGACCCCAAGGCGGTGATCGAGGAGATCACCCTGGTTCGCTGCGGCTACGGGTCGAATATCGAGCTGTTCAAATATACCGCGCCCGATCAGAGAGACCTGCAGGCCCGCAACAGCGACATTGGCGGCTTCCACATCGCCTTCTATGTCGACGATATCGCTGCCGCGAAAGCCTATTTCGATGAAAAGGGCGTCAAGACGCGTATGGGGCCGCTGCCGGTTACCGAAGGGCCGGCGGCCGGCCAGAGCATCCTTTATTTCCAGGCGCCCTGGGGCCTGCAGCTGGAAGCGATCAGCTATCCCAACGGCATGGCCTATGAAAAGGACGCAGAGACGGTGTTGTGGAGCCCGAAGACCCCGGAAAAATGATCCCGCAGGCGCGTGCTTGCGGGTTTGACCGCAGGCACGCCATAGGCACCTGAGACGAATCGCTTCAATTATGAAACTTCAAGCTTGAAATAATATACGTCAGGCGCGATACTGAAGATAGGAAGCGAGAGGAGATCGCACAGATGAAGGTTGCGGTTCTCGGCGGCGGACCGGCCGGCCTCTACTTTGCCATTTCGATGAAGCTCAGGGACGCCGCGCACGAAGTGACCGTGTTCGAGCGCAACCGCGCCGACGACACATTCGGCTGGGGCGTCGTACTTTCGGCCGAAACGCTCGACAATCTGACCAGGAACGATCCGGTCAGTGCCGTTTGGATCAGGAAGCATTTCGCCTATTGGGACGACATCGCCGTCATCCATGATGGGGTGCGCACGGTCTCGACCGGCCATGGCTTCTGCGGCATCGGCCGCAAGCGGCTGCTCACCTTGCTGCAGCGGCGGGCCCGCGAGCTCGGCGTAAAGCTGGTCTTCGAGACCGATATCGCCGAGCCCAAACCCTACATGGAGAGCCACGATCTGGTGGTCGCCGCCGACGGCTTGAATTCGAAGGCACGGAGCGCATTCGTCGACGTGTTCAAGCCCGATATCGACACCCGCAAATGCAAGTTCGTCTGGCTTGGCACCCAGCAGAAGTTCGACGATGCCTTCACCTTCATCTTCGAGAAGACGGAGCATGGCTGGGTGTGGGCGCATGCCTACCAGTTCGACAAGGACACCGCGACCTTCATCGTCGAATGCAGTGAGCAGACCTGGGCGCGCTTCGGCTTCGGCACGATGTCGCAGCAGGAATCGATCGCCGTCTGCGAACAGATCTTCGCCAGGCATCTCGCCGGCCATTCGCTGATGACCAACGCCAACCACATCAGAGGTTCGGCTTGGATCAATTTTCCGCGCGTGCTGTGCGAGCGCTGGTCCTACAAGAATTTGGCGCTGATGGGCGACGCAGCGGCAAGCGCGCATTTCTCGATCGGCTCCGGCACCAAGCTGGCGCTGGAAAGCGCGGTGGCGCTGGCCGACTATCTCGATTCCGAGCCCGGCCTCGAGGCGGCGTTTCGCAAATATGAAGACGCCCGCCGCACCGAAGTGCTGAAGCTGCAGTCGGCGGCGCGCAACTCGCTCGAATGGTTCGAGGAGGTCGAGCGCTATCTCGGCCTCGATCCGGTGCAGTTCAATTATTCGCTGCTGACGCGCTCGCAGCGCATCAGCCACGAGAATTTGCGGCTGCGCGATGCCGAGTGGCTGGCCGGCGCCGAAGAATGGTTCCAGCGCCAGGCCGGCGCCGGCGGCAACAGTCTTCGTCGCGCGCCGATGTTCGCACCGTTCCGGCTGCGCGATATGGCGCTGCAGAACCGCATCGTCGTTTCGCCGATGGCGCAGTACAAGGCCGTCGACGGCTGCCCGACCGACTGGCACTTCGCCCACTATGCCGAACGGGCCAAGGGTGGCGCCGGCCTGCTCTACATCGAGATGACTTGCGTCAGCCCCGAAGGCCGCATCACGCCTGGCTGTACCGGCTTTTACGCGCCCGAGCACGAAGTCGCCTGGAAGCGGCTTGTTGATTTCGTCCACACCGAGACCGAGGCGAAGATCTGCGCGCAGATCGGCCATTCCGGCGCCAAGGGTTCGACCCGGCTCGGCTGGCAAGGAACCGACGTGCCACTGACATCAGGCAACTGGCCTGTCATGGCGGCGTCGGCGGTGGCATGGTCGCCTGAGAATCAGCTGCCGAAGGCGATGGACCGCGCCGACATGGATTTGGTGCGCGATCAATTCGTCGCTTCAGCCGAGATGGCTGAACGCTGCGGCTTCGACATGCTCGAAATCCACGCCGCGCACGGCTATCTCCTGTCCTCCTTCATCACGCCGCTGACCAACCGGCGCACGGACGCCTATGGCGGCTCGCTCGAAAACCGCATGCGCTACCCGCTCGAAATTTTCCATGCCGTCCGCGCCGCCTGGCCTGATGAAAAGCCTGTTTCAATACGCATCTCGGCCAATGACTGGGTCGGCATCGAAGGCGTGACACCGGCCGATGCGGTCGAAATCGCGCGGCTGCTGCATGAGGCCGGCGTCGACATCTGCGACGTGTCGGCCGGCCAGACTTCCGCCGAGGCAAGGCCGGTGTATGGCCGTATGTTCCAGACGCCGTTTTCCGACCGCATCCGCAACGAGGTCGGCATGGCGACCATGGCGGTCGGCAACATCTACGAACCGGACCATGTCAATTCGATCCTGATGGCCGGCCGGGCCGACCTGGTCGCGATGGCACGACCGCATCTCGCCGACCCCTACTGGACGTTGCATGCGGCCGTCACGCTCGGCGACCGCGGCGTCAAATGGCCGGATCCCTATCTGCCTGGCCGCGACCAGATCTACCGGCTGGCCGAACGCGACGCGGCAGCGGGGCTGAAGGTATGAGCGTCGTTGAAACGATGGCGGGACGGCATGCGCTGGTCACCGGCGGCGGCTCCGGCGTCGGCCGCGCCATCGCGCTGGCGCTCGCCGATGCCGGCATCGATGTCACCATCTGCGGCCGGCGCGAGGCAGCGCTGGCCGAGGTCGCCAGGGAAAACGACCGCATTTTCGGCATCGCCGCCGACGTCACCAATGAGGCGGCGATGGCGTCGCTCTACAGCCAGGCCGAGGCGGCGCGCGGGCCGATCGATATCGTTGTCGCCAATGCCGGCATGTCCGGCAGCGCGCCAGCACCGCGGACCTCGCTTGCGGACTGGCAGCGCACGCTCGACGTCAACCTGACCGGCGCGTTCCTGACGGTGAAACCGGTGCTGGCCGGCATGGTCGCGCGGAAGATTGGCAGGATCATCTTCGTTGCTTCGACGGCCGGGCTAAAAGGTTACCCGTATGTCGCCGCCTACGTTGCCGCCAAGCATGGCGTCGTCGGCCTGATGCGAGCGCTGGCGGTCGAGACGGCCAAATCCGGGGTGACGGTCAACGCCGTCTGCCCGGGCTTCATCGAAACCGACATGCTCGAGGAATCCATCCAGCGAATCGTCGAAAAGACCGGCCGCTCGGCCGAAGAAGCACGGACGAGCCTTGCCTCGACCAACCCGCAAGGCCGCTTCATCCAGCCGGAAGAAATTGCAGCCGCGGTGCTGTGGCTGTGCGGCGATGCTGCCCAATCGATCACCGGACAGACGATTTCGATCTCGGGAGGCGAGACATGGTAGCCGGTCCCCTGCCCGCGCCGTCCGGACCCGGCAAGGATCGGCTGCGGCTGTGGGTGCGGCTGCTGCGCGCCTCGCGCAGCATCGAGGCCGAGCTGCGCGAGCGCCTGCGGCAGGAATTCAACACGACGCTGCCGCGCTTCGACGTGATGGCGGCACTCTACCGCGCACCGGAAGGCATGTTGATGAGCGACCTGTCGCGCTTCCTGCTGGTGTCCAACGGCAATGTGACCGGGATCGTCGACCGGCTGGTTTCGGAAGGGCTGGTTACCCGCGCCCGGCGCAATGGCGACCGCCGCACCTCGATGGTGCGATTGACGGAGGAAGGTTCGAAGGCTTTCGCTGTGATCGCCGCCGCGCATGAAAGCTGGATCGGCGAGCTGCTGGGCAACGTGACCGAGGACGAGGCGCGCCGGTTGACCGGCATGCTGAATTCCTTCCGCAGCAATTGGGAGGGACGGGAATGACAAAGATGGCCGGCCGCAAGCCGAAGCATTTCCTCTGGCAGGTCGAAGGCAAGATCGCAAATATCCGGCTCGACCGCCCGGAGCGCAAGAACCCGCTGACCTTCGAAAGCTATGCCGAGCTGCGCGATACTTTTCGCGACCTCGTCTATGCCGAGGACGTCGATGCGGTGGTGTTCCTGCCTAATGGCGGTAATTTCTGCTCCGGCGGCGATGTTCACGACATCATCGGCCCGCTGGTGAAGATGGACATGAAGGCATTGCTCGCCTTCACCCGAATGACCGGCGATTTCGTCAAGGCGATGCTGAACTGCGGCAAGCCGATCATTGCGGCGGTCGACGGTGTTGCGGTGGGCGCCGGCGCCATCATCGCCATGGCGTCCGACATCCGCATCGCCACGCCTGAGGCCAAGACCGCGTTCCTGTTCACCCGCGTCGGCCTTGCCGGCTGCGACATGGGCGCCTGCGCGATCCTGCCGCGTATTATCGGCCAGGGCCGCGCCGCAGAACTGCTTTACACCGGCCGGACGATGAGTGCTGAGGAGGGCGAGCGCTGGGGTTTCTACAACCGGCTGGTCGATGCGGCGGCGCTTGAAGCCGACGCGCTCGACATGGCTACGCGCATCGTTTCCGGCCCGACCTTCGCCCACGGCATCACCAAGACGCAGTTGAACCAGGAATGGTCGATGGGCCTCGACCAGGCGATCGAGGCGGAAGCGCAGGCGCAGGCGATCTGCATGCAGACCGGCGATTTCAAGCGGGCGTACCAGGCTTTCGTCGCCAAGGAAAAACCGGTGTTCGAGGGCAATTAGGATGAGAGCTGCATCCATAAGAACGGACAGATTGGCGGGACAGCGCCCCCCTCTGTCCGACAGAGGGGGGCGCCGTGGAGTGCAGTTCGGGACGAGGCATTCCCATGCCTGACCGCTCCTTCCTCAACTGGCCGTTCTTCGAGGGCCGCCATCGCGAGCTTGCCGAGCGGCTGGACGCCTGGTGCGGAAGAAACCTGCCGGTCGCGCATGACGATGTCGATGCCGCCTGCCGCGAGCTGGTGGCGAAGCTCGGCCAAGACGGCTGGTTAAAACCGACGGCGCTCGACATCGCAAACCCCGGGCCGCTTGATGTGCGCACGCTGTGCATTACGCGCGAGACGCTGGCCCGGCATGACGGACTGGCCGACTTCGTCTTCGCCATGCAAGGGCTCGGGACCGGGGCGCTCAGCCTTTTCGGAACGCCCGACCAGCAGCGCTGGCTGGCGAAGACACGTGCCGGCGAAGCGATTGCGGCGTTCGCGCTGTCGGAGCCACGCTCCGGATCTGACGTCGCCAATTTGGAGATGACGGCCGCGCGCGACGGCGACGACTATGTTCTGTCAGGCGAAAAGACCTGGATTTCCAATGGCGGCATTGCCGATCTCTACGTCGTTTTCGCTCGCACTGGCGAGGCGCCCGGCGCCAAGGGGCTTTCCGCCTTCATCGTGCCTGCAGACAGAGAGGGCCTGACGATCGCCGAGCGGCTGGAGGTGATCGCGCCGCATCCGCTTGCACGCCTGTTCTTCGACAATGTCCGCGTTCCGGCCTCGGCATTGATCGGCAAGCCCGGCGACGGTTTCCGTCTCGCCATGTCGGTGCTCGACGTGTTCCGCTCGACGGTCGGCGCGGCGGCACTCGGCTTTGCCCGGCGCGCGCTGGACGAAAGCATCACAAGAGTGGCCGAGCGCAAACTGTTCGGCGCTGCGATGGCCGAGCTGCAAATGGTGCAGGGCCACATCGCCGACATGGCGCTTGATGTCGATACCGCAGCCCTGCTGGTCTACCGCGCCGCCTGGACCAAGGACATGGGCGCCGCCCGTGTCACCCGCGAAGCGGCGATGGCCAAGCTGTTCGCCACCGACAAGGCGCAAGAGGTGATCGACAAGGCCGTGCAGCTGCATGGTGGTGACGGCGTGCGTAAGGGCCACATCATCGAAAGCCTCTATCGCGAGATCCGCGCGCTGCGCATCTATGAGGGCGCATCCGACGTGCAGAAGGTGGTCATCGCCAGGCAAGTGATGGGAGCGGCCTGAGACCGAGCTTGCGACAGAAAATTGCTGGTTTCGAATTTTGAACATTGCGACCGGATTTGAGTATCGGGAGGCTTGATATGCACACCATCCTGCAGCCGGAAGGCTGGGCGAAACCAATCGGCTACGCCAATGGCGTCGCCGCGCGCGGGCAGCTGATCTTCATCGGCGGCCAGGTCGGCTGGACCGGGCAAGGCCAATTCGAAACCGATGATTTTGTCGGCCAGGTGCGGCAGACGCTTACCAACATCGTCGCGGTGCTCTCCGAGGCCGGCGGCAAGCCTGAGCATATCACCTCGATGACCTGGTACTTTACCGACAAGGCCGAGTATCTGGCCAACCTCAAGGGGATCGGCGAGGCCTATCGCGAGGTCATCGGGCGACATTTTCCGGCCATGGCCGCCATGCAGGTGATGGCGCTGGTCGAGGATCGCGCCAAGGTGGAGATCCAGGCCACGGCGGTGATCCCGGACTGAGGTGAGGCGTGCTTCCCTTCTCCCCTTGTTGTGGGAGAAGGTGGATCGGCGCGTAGCGCCGAGACGGTTGAGGGGTGTTGGACGGAGCGCGGTCGACGCCAAGCTGGACCCCCCTCAATCCGTCCGAGCTTCGCTCGGCCACCTTCTCCCACAAGGGGAGAAGGGAGAGCCACACGCTGGCGCCCTTTTTCTCCCATTCACGGAAGAGGGGGAGGCTGAGAGCGATTGCCCCCAGCGTGCCACCCAGACGGCTTGGCTTAACGCCCGTCTTGTGATCAGATGATCATGCCTGCTTCGGTTTGGGCAATGACCGCACATAGCTTCTGTCGGGAGAAAAGCGAAACGTGGCTCTGGGATTTGAACCGGTATCGGGACGTGTGACCGTCCAGGATGGTGTCTACCAGCAGCTTCGGCACGCCCTGATGGTCGGCAGCTTCGATCCGGCCCAGGTGCTAACCATCGCCTCGCTGGCCGAAGCTTTCGGCACCTCGAACATGCCAGTGCGTGAGGCCTTGCGGCGGCTCGCGGCCGAGAACGCGCTGGAGATATCGCAGAACGGCTCGGCCTGCGTGCCGGTCGTCACCCGCGCGCGGCTCGACGATCTCTGCCGGGCGCGCGTCGCCGTCGAAGGGCTGGCGGCCGAGCTCGGGGCGCCGCGCCTGACCGCTTCCGAGATAGCCACATTGCAGAGGATCACCGCCGACCAGAAGGCGATCGGGCGCAATGGCAGCATCTACGAACTGATCGCCAAGAACCAGCAGTTCCATTTCACCATCTACCGCGCCTCCGGCTCCGACGTGCTGTTTCAGTTGATCGAGACGCTGTGGCTGCGCTTCGGCCCCTATATGCGGCTGTTGTCCAACCATGTCGCGCCTTTGATGCGCGCCGGCACGATGGAGCCGTCCGGGCGGCACACTGCGATCATCGCAGCACTGAAGGATCGCGATTTTGCCCGCGCCCGCGAAGAAGTGATTGCAGACATCAGGACGACGCAGGAGACGCTGCGCGCGATCTGCCCCGACGTGCCGGAAACCAGCCCGGTCGAGTTCGCCGGGTTCGGCACGGCCTCCTGAAGCTCCGCTGCGGATTGAACGCCAAATTGACGCCGGAAAGTGCCGATCCGCGACCACTCGCGGTCGGAAAAAATCGCCCCCGATTTTCCCGATTGAATCGCATTTCTTCGCGGGCAGCGATTGATCCGTATTCGGTTTTGTGATCACATGATCACAAGGGAGCAAAAGCGTCGTGTCTGGTTATTTTCTCTACCATTCGATCGGGACGTTTCCCGGCAAGGCGGAGCGCATGGCTGCTGCCCTGTCGGAATTCTCGGGCGTCTGGTCGGCGGAAGATGACGGCCAGTGGCCGGCGGCCCTTGCCGCGCGGCAGCGCTTCGTCGATGCCTGGGGCCGGCTGATCGATGCCCCGCAAGGCACCCTGACCACCGCCGAGAACGTCACGTCAGCGCTTTATAGTCTGATCGGCGGCCTGCCGTCCGAGCGTCTGGCGGGAAAGCGCCTGCTGGTCGCGGCCGACTGTTTCCCGAGCCTGCACTTCCTGCTTGCCGGACTTGCCGAGCGCTTCAACTTCGTGCTCGACACCGTGCCGCTGCGGCTTGGCGAGAGCTGGGTGCGCGACGAGGATTTCATCGCCCGCTGGCAGGACGATGTCGGTCTGGCATTGCTGACCTTCGTCACCTCAACGGCCTCACACCGCTGCGACGTGGCGCGGCTTGCCGAGCATGGCCGGAACATGGGCAGCATCGTCGGTGTCGACATTACGCAAGGCGTCGGCGTGACGCCCTTCTCGATTGCGAAGACGCCAGTCGATTTCGTCGTCTCGACCTCGTTGAAATGGCTGTGCGGCACTTCGGGCGCCGGCGTCCTGCAGGTGGCGCCCGATCTGCTGTCCGCCTGCCGGCCGGAACTTCGCGGATGGTTCAGCCAACCGAACCCGTTCTCCTGGGATCTCGACAGTTTTTCCTATGCAAGCGATGCGCGACGTTTCGACCATGGCACACCGGCCATCCTGGCCAGCGTCGCATCGCTGCCCGGCCTCGAATGGGTCGCCGAGACAGGCGTCGACGCCATCCGCTCACAGAATGCCAACATGACCGAGCGCATCATAAGTTACGCGCTGGACAATGGCTGGGCGGTCCGCTCGCCGCTCGATCCAGACAAGCGCGGCGGCAGCGTTATGCTGGCCTTGCCGAAAGGCGTCGACCCGGTGAAGACGGTGTCGACGCTGCGCAGTGAGCGACTTTACTGCGACGCGCGCGGGGCGACGCTCAGGCTGTCGCCAGGCATGGTCACCACAGACGACGCGGTGGACGCACTGCTGGAGCGTCTGCAGCAGTTGATCGGCTCGCGGCAACGCCGCGCATCCTGACCTTCAGGCGCCGCCTCGCCTGCAGTGTCCGGAAATACGGCGCTGAAAAGGGGCGGAAGTGAAAAGCGCCACAGGGAGTGGCCGAACCAGAGGGAACGAAAATGAGCTTCACTCGCCGTAATCTGCTTCTTCTCGCTGCCGCCATCGGCATTGCCGCCGGCCCAGTCGCCGCCTATGCCGCGGACGTGCTGAATGTCGGCGCCTATCCGACCAATCCGCCCTTCGAATACAAGAACGAAAGCGGCACCTTCGAGGGTTTTGAAGTCGACATCGTCAACGAGGCGGCCAAGCGTATCGGCATGACCACGGAAATCGCCGATCTCGGATTTCAGGCCCTGTTCGCCGCCACGACCTCGAAGCGCATCGACGTTGCCATCTCGTCGATCACGATCACCCCGGAACGGCTGAAGTCGCAGTCGTTCACGCAGCCCTATTACGATTCCGACATGGGCATCGCCGCCAAGGCCGACAGCCCGATCAAGTCCGAGGCCGACCTCAAGGGCAAGATCATCGGCGTGCTGTCCGGCTCGACCGGCGAAGCCTGGACCAAGCAGCACCAGGAGGCCGGCGGGTTCAGCGAGGTGAAGGGTTACGACACGCAGCAGAACCTGCTGCTCGATCTCAGCGCCGGTCGCGTCGACGCCGCGGTCAGCGACATTCCGGGCCTGGAATACTCCTTCACCAGGATGAAGGACCTCGCCGTAAAAGAGCGTATCAAGACCGGCGAGCAGTACGGCCTGATGATGGCCAAGGACCACCCGCTGCTCGGCAAGCTGAACGACGCGCTGACGGCGATGAAGAAGGACGGCACGCTGGCCGCGATCCACAAGAAGTGGTTCGGCAGTGACGCCCCCGCCGATTCTTCGACCGTCAAGGAAATGCCTATCCCGAAGGCCTGAGCGGCAGCGGCTGAAATCGAGCCGGCTTTCCACACCGGCACGATTTCACGGACAGCGTTGCGCGTCTCCTGGACGTGCAACGGACGCCGTAGCCCTTCGACTTTCACGCATGATCCGCTCCGAAACCCGATTTCGGGGTTTCGGCAGCATGCTTTAGCGTCGCGGGACGCCAAATCTTTCGGGAATGCTCCCCATGTCGCTGATCGAGACCTTCTTCAACGCCGATGTCATGATCTCCAGCCTGCCGGCGTTGCTGCGCGGCTTCCTGAACACGCTGCTGCTCGGGCTCTTGAGCATCGGCATCGGTATTCCCGCCGGCCTGGCGATCAGCCTGATACGGCTCTACGCGCCGAAGCCGCTGCGGCTGCTGGCGGTCGGCTATATCGATATTTTCCGGGCGATGCCGGTGCTGGTCGTGCTGATCCTGATCTACTACGCGCTGCCGTTCCTCGGCATACGCCTGTCGTCCTGGACCTCCGCGGTGACGGCATTCGCCATCATCATGGCGGCTTACTCGGCCGAGGTGTTCCGCTCCGGCATAGAAAGCATTCCGCGCGGCCAGTTCGAGGCGGCGCAGGCACTCGGCCTGCCGTTTTTACTGACCTTGCGCAAGGTGGTGCTGCCGCAGGCGATCCGTGTGGTCATTCCGCCGATGACCAGCAACTGCGTTTCGATGTTCAAGGACACGTCGCTCGCCTCGACAGTGGCTCTGCCCGAACTGCTGAAGGAAGCGACCAACGCGCAGTCACTCTATGCCAACCCCTCGCCGCTGATCGGCGCGGCGCTGGTCTATCTCATCTTTCTCTGGCCGATGGTCCGTCTCGTCAGCCTGCTGGAACGCCGCTTCAAAACCGAAAAGACCCGCTGACGTCGCCGATTTCCCCATCTGCCAATCTTCATATTTGTCAGGAACTTCGCAGGAGACAATCTTGAACAAGCATCAGCCCCACAATGCGAGCAACGTCTCCGCAGTCTTCCCGGTCGACACGATCCGCGCCATGTTTCCAGCCGTGCAGCAGGCCGGCGACTTCATCTTCATGGACAATGCCGCCGGCGCGCAGATCCCGCAAAGCGTGCTCGACGCGGTAACCAACCATCTGGTCGCGCACAATGTGCAGCGCGGCGGCCGCTACGGCCGCAGCGTCACCGTCGACCAGGCGATCGCCGACGCGCGCGAAAGCGTGGCGCTGCTGATCAATGCCTATAGTCCTGCGGAAATCTGCTTCGGCATGAACGCGACCTCGTTCATCCGGCTCGTCAGCCTCGGCATCGGCCAGATGCTTGGAGAACGGGACGAAATCGTCATCACCGATATGGACCATGACGCCAACATCGCCACCTGGCTGGCACTGGCGCCCGCCGGCGCCAAATTCAAATGGTGGCGGATGCGCGACGACGGCAATCTCCACGTCGACGATTTGCGCCCGCTTATCTCCGACCGCACCCGGCTTGTCGCCTGCACCGTCACCGCGCATTCGATCGGCTCGATCGTCGATGTTGCTGCAGTGGCTGACATCGCGCATGCGGCCGGCGCCGAAGTGTTCCTCGATTGCGTGCATTACGGGCCGCACGGGCCGATCGACGTGCAGGCCTGGGATTGCGACTATCTGGTCTGCTCCGGCTACAAGAATTTCTCGCCGCATATGGGCTTCCTGTGGGGCCGCTTCGAGACGCTGAAGCGGCTGCCGACCTTCCGCGAGGACTTCATTCCCGACGAGCCGCCCTACAAGGTCGAGGCCGGCACCTTCATCTACGAGAATGTCTCGGGCATGGACGCGGCGGTGCGCTATCTCGAGTCGATTGGCCGCAACTTCCTGGCCGAGAACAACCGGTCGCGGCGCGACAACCTCGTCGCCGGCATGAATGCCATCCGCGACTATGAGCTGCTGCTGGCGCGCGAAATGCTCGGCGTGCTCAAGGAGTGCGGCGCAACGATCTATGGCGTCGCCGACGAAGCCCGCCTGAACGAGCGCGTGCCGACCTTCTGCTTCAACATCGGCACGCTGTCGCCGCAAATGATCGTCGAGGCGATGGCCGAGATGCAGATCGGCATCCGCGACGGCCATATGTACGCGCCGCGGCTGATGAAGCGCCTGAACCTCAGCATGGACAGCGGCGCCATCCGCGCCTCGCTAGTGCATTACAACACGATCGGGGAAGTCCGTCGCTTCGGCGAGGCGCTGCGCGCCGTCATCGCAAAGCTGTCCTGATTGGCGTCTAGAGCAAGATGCATTTAGGTTGAACCGGGCATCTCGCTCTAAATGTTTTAGCCGCATTTGTGCGACGCCAAAGTGATTCCGCTTGGCTGCAAAACGCTCGAGGTCAAAACTCGATCATCTTGCAGCCGCCAATGGCTGAGAGAAATGGACGTCAGGAATGCGCCAGATGCGGACAAATCGAGTCCGATTTATGTGATGACCGCAATGGGGCCGTGTATGGACGGCTCTCCGTTGGCAAGGGTTTATTTGAGCGTTTTGCAGTTGCTGGTTGGTGCGGCCATGTATCCGACCTGTAAGTGCGGCTTTTCACGCGCCG